>CAYNRF010000111.1:6397-10459 GCA_964399525.1 uncultured Phycisphaeraceae bacterium
TCGCAGCATCCCGGTGTGTCGCGACGCGGGTACCGACTCAGGCGTCGTTGCCCGACTCGATCACCTGCAGCCCGAACCGCTCACGCAGCGACTCGAACGCGAACGGGTCGGCTCCGCCCGCCGCGTCGATGCCCTGACGCATCACCCGTCCACCGAGCTGGTCGACGGCCATCGGCATGGCCGAGCGGAAGTCCTCCTCGGTCAGCGGACGCGGCGCGATCAGGCGGGCCAGCGCCACCGACCGGGAGCCGGGGAGGGCCACGGCGACGACGCGGGGATCGGCGGCGAGCGCCTCGGGCGGGCTGAGCGGGTCCAGCCCGGCCGCGGCGGCGATCACCGCGTCGCGGAAGGCGGGGGTGTTCAGGCGGGGATCGATGAACCGCGCCTGCGCGCTGGGGGTGATCTGCTCGGCGCTGACGCGGATGCCGGCGAGCACGCCGGGGCGGACCACGCGGCTGAGATCCACGTCGGCCATCAGGCCCTCGATGGCGCCGGCCACGCCGTTCTCACCGGCCGCGGCGGTGCGGAGGCTGTCCAGCCGCTCCTGCAGCAGACGGAAGCCCTCGGCGGACTTGTAGTCGGCCAGCACCCGGTCGCGTCCGGCGTCGTCGATCGAGAGCGCCGGCCCGGCGGGCCGGTGCTCGAGCACCAGGACATAGAAGCGGTTGCCCATGGTGTCCTGAGCCGCCGGATCGGCCTGCGGGACGCCGACCTGCAGGTTCATGGCCTCGATGACGCCCCGGGCATCGATGAGGGTGGGCAGTTCACGGGTCAGGACGGTGCGCGAACCGACGCGGTAGAACGAGCGTCCCACGCCCGGCAGGTTGTCGATGTCGGTGCTGCGCAGCCAGGTGTTGTCGCGGATCTCGACCGTGGGCGTCTGCATCGGCGCGCCCTGTTCGCGCAGGCGTTCGACGATCGCCTCGGCGATGGCGTCCAGGCGCGGGCGGCGCTCGTTCCAGTCCTCCGGCAGCAGCAGGCGGCCCGCGTCGCGCTCGAGCGAGCGGGTGGCGCGGAGCACCTCGGCGCGGATCACGCGGTCGGCCTCGATCATCAGCTGGTCGGTCCGCTGGGCGCGGTAGTCACGCTCGATCGCCGCCCGCTCGGACGCGAAGTCGCCGGGGTACTGGCGCTGGTCCTCGGGCTTGCGGCTGTCCAGCTCCCAGATCTTGCGCATCTCGACGCGGTCCGCGGGCACCGCCGCGGCGATCGCCTCGCGGTCGAGCACCAGCCAACCGAGCCGGACCCGCGCCGGCTGGAGATAGCCCAGCCCGTCGGGATGCTCGGAGGGATTCACGCCCGCCAGCGGTTCGAAGAACGCCTGGAGTTGCGCCTCGGTCGGGTCCGGCAGACCGGCGCCGAGCACCGTGCCGGGGATGACGGCGGCGTTGACCGCCACGGCGTCGTACAGGTCCTGCAGACCCGCCTTCGCGCCGCCGGGCGAGAACGCCGGGGCGGTCAGGTAGAGCTGCATGAGGCGGTAGGCGCCGGTGAACCTGGCCAGGGCCCGCCAGATGTCGTCCTCGGTGGTGTTGCGGGCGCTGCCGGCGGCGATGCTGACCTCGCGGTCGAGCTGGGCGCGGCGGGTGGTCTCGTACTGGCCGAGCTGGGCCATGGCCTCCTCGGGGGAGATGGCGCCCTGCTGGACCTGGAAGGACAGGGCCTGGACCGCCTCGGACAGCTCGGCACGCAGCTCGAGCTCGATCAGGGCCCGGCCGTCCTCGGCCCCGCCGACCAGGCCGGCCGCCTCGGCCATGCGGGAGAGCAGCAGCCAGTGATAGACATGGTCGTCGCTGTCCCCCTCGCTGTCGGGCGAGAGGCCCAGCCCCTGCTGGTGCTTGGGCAGGAACACCGCCGGCGCGACGCGCCGGGCCAGTTCGAGTTCGCCGCGGGCCCGGTCCAGTTCGAGCAGCGTGACCTTCGAGCCGTCGGCGAGCCGGGCGACGGTGCGGTTGAGCTGGGACCGCTGGAACGAGGTCAGCACCGGCTCGAGCAGGAAGACCACCATCAGCAGCGAGCCGCCGATGGCGAGGATGACCAGCTGGAACTTGCGGATGAACTTGAGCATGGTCGCTCCGGTTGGGGGGTCGGGGAAGACGCGGGGAGCGTACGCGGCAGGAGGGGCCGGGGCCGGAAAAGAAGAAGGGCCGCGGACATCGTCGTCCACGGCCCGGTGGTCCTCATCGGCGCCGTCTCGCGTGACGGACGCGGCGGGCCGTTGCGATCAGCGATAGAACTCGATGATCAGGTTCATGTTGATGTCCAGGGGGACCTGGTCGGCGGTGGGCAGGGCCACCACGCGGGCGGAGAGCTCGGAGGGGTTGAAGGCGATCCAGCCGGGGACCTCGTGCCCGCCGAGGGACTCGAGGTTCTCGCGGGCGTTCTTCTGGATCTTGTCCTTGAAGGTCACCACGTCGCCGACCTTGAGGCGGTAGGACGGGATGTCGACCTTGCGGCCGTTGACCAGCACGTGCCCGTGGCCGACGAGCTGGCGGGCCGACCAGATGGTGCGGGCCGCGCCGATGCGGCGGACCACGTTGTCCAGGCGCCGCTCGAGCAGCTGGAGCAGCACGTCGCCCGAGTTGCCCTGCATGCGCTTGGCGTCGTCGACGGTGCGGGCGAACTGACGCTCGAGGATGTTGTAGTGGTAGCGGAGCTTCTGCTTCTCGACCAGGCGGATGCCGTAGTCGCGCAGGCGGCGGCCGCGGTAGCCGTGCATGCCGGGGGCGACGAGCTGGCGCTTGGAGGTGTGCTTGGGGATGTCCGCGATCGGCACGCCGACGCGACGGGACAGCTTGACCTTGGGGCCGGTATAGGTGGCCATGGGCGAATCCTTTTCTTCCGTCCGCAGGGCGGGGGTCCGACCGGGCTCCGGTGAATGCCGGATGTCCCGAGGGGGGTCGCCTGCGGTGCTGGGGTTGCCAGCGACCTGCCGGGGGGCCGAGTCTTCGGTCCGGCGTGATGGCCCGGGCACGGTGCCCGAGGGGCCTCCATTGAAGGAGGGGGAGGGGGCGGGGTCAACCGGGTGGCTTCCAGCCTTGGGAGGGTTTTTCCGCAAGCTCTCCCCAAGATGACATCGCGTGAAAACCGCCCGGCGCGGGGCCGGGCGGGGTGTGTTGATGGCGAATGTTATTACGGGCAGCCGGTGTTGAAGGCCAGGAGGTATGCGCTGAAGTCAAAGAAGTTGAACAGGCCGTCGCCGTTGAAATCGGCGATTGGGCTCTGGGCGTTGAAGAGGCCCAGGAAGGTTGAAACATCGAAGAAGTTCAGGTCGCCGTCGCCGGTGAGATCGGCCGGGCAGGACACGGTGCACTGGTTCAGCAGCACGCGGACGGTGTTGGAATCGGAGTTTGGAATCACAAGGTCGGGGGTGCCGTCGCCGTTCAGATCTGCGATGGCCACGGAGTATGGGTAGGTGCCGGTCGGAACGTCGTACCGTGGCTGGAAAGTACCGTTTCCATTGCCCAGCAGCACACTGACTGTGGAGGGAGCCTCGTTGACCACGACAAGGTCAGGGATCCCATCACCGTTGAGATCGCTGATCGCCAAAGATCGCGGGGTGCCATCGGTCGCAAAGTCCATGCGGGCTTGGAACGTGCCGTCTCCGTTGCCGAGGAGAACGCTGACAGATTGAGAGTACTGGGTAGTTGCTGCCAAGTCCGGCAACCCATCATTATTGAGGTCGGCAATCGCGACGGAAATAGGCCCGCCACCAGTCACAACGTCTTGCCGGGACTGAAAACTGCCATCGCCGTTGCCCAGAAGCACGCTGAGGGTGCCGGAGTTGTAGCCCGAGTTGTAGTTGCTCACCACAAGGTCGGGCAAGCCGTCACCGTTCACGTCTCCAACTTCGACGGCCGAAGGGCTGTTGCCTGTTGCGAAGGGTTGACGGCTCGGGAATGTACCGTCGCCATTGCCAAGCAGCACGCTCACGGTGTTCGCATTCGAGTTGACAAAAACAAGATCGGACAGGCCGTCCTCGTTAAGGTCGATGATCGTGAGCGAGTCGGGGCGGCTTCCTGCGGTGAAGTCCTGGCGGGGTTGAAATGCCCCGGTGTTGTT
>CAYNRF010000112.1:0-10306 GCA_964399525.1 uncultured Phycisphaeraceae bacterium
GGCCAAGGGGGCCGCGGATGTTGGGGATGTCGGGGCGGGTGGGGCTGGTGAGGAGCAGTTCGTCGTCGTCGCCCTCGGCGGCGGCGGTGCGCCAGTCGGCGACACCGTCGTGGAGGGGGATGGCGGCGGTGTCGATCTCGATGATGACGCCGGAGGCGCGGGCGAGGCGGTCGGCGTCGCGGCCGAGGCCATCGGAAAGATCGATCATGGCGGTCACGCCGGAGCCGGGCCTGGAAGCGAGCAGGCCTTCGGTGAGGCGCGGTTCGAAGGTCAGGTGACGGCCGCTGGCGAAGGAGCCGCCCACGGGCCCGGTCAGCCAGAGTTGGTCGCCGGGGCGGACGCCGGAGCGCAGGACGGGCGCGTGCCCGGCGGGCATCGCGCCGGCGACCGTCACGGTCAGGGTGAGCGGGTGGTCGGGAGATCCGTGACTGGCGATGTCGCCGCCGACGAGCGGACAGGACCAGTGGTCGGCCCAGCGGGCCATGGCGTCAAAGAGTTCGTCGGCGCGGTCGAAGCCCTTTGGCAGCACACCGGTGGCCAGCGCCCAGGCGGGCGTGCCGCCCATGGCGGCGATGTCGGACACCGACCGTGCGATGGCCTTGCGGGCGATCAGGTCCAGATCGGTGCCGGGCGTGTAATGGCGGCCTTCGACGACCTGGTCCACGGTGAGCAGCAGCACCTCGCCGGACGGGCTGGCGAGCACGGCGCAGTCATCGCCGGGTCCGACGACGGCACGCCACCCGGCGCCGGGGAGCAGGTTGGCGGAGCGGGCGTAGATGTGCTCGTGGAGTTGTGACTCTTGCACGGGGGGATGTTAGGAGGGAACGCAGAGGTCGCGAAGTTCACGCAGAGGACTCGGAGGGGAGGAGATTTTTGAACGCGAAGATCCGAAGGGCGCGAAGGTTGGACTGTTTGGATCGCTTGCGCCCTTGAGGCAGACATCATGCATGATCGGTTGAAATCAAGCCAACCGATTCCATCTTCGCGTCCTTCGGATCTTCGCGTTGAAAATCCTGATACTTATCTTCGCGATCTCTGCGTGATCTCTGTGAACTCTGCGTTCAAATCTTCACTCTTTCTCTGCAACTCCCGCCGCCCAGAGGATCGCGCCGGCGAGGTGTTGGCGGAAGTCGGGTTCGGAGAAGGATTCCTTGGTGTGGCCCCCGGCGGTGTAGAGGGCGCGGCCGCCGTCGAAGTGGTGGTACCAGGCGATGGGGTGGTCGGGTCCCATGCGTCCGCCCTCGTAGGTGGATTCGTCGAGGTTCATGAGGATGTTGACGTGCTCGGCGGGTCTGGAGCGGAAGTCGTACCACTCGTCGGTGCGGGTCCAGCGGGCGAGCAGGTGGCGGGTGGACGGGTGGTCGCGGTTGATGACGTCGATCTCGGCGGGCTGGATGGCCGGGTGGGAGCGGAAGTAGGCGCCGACGAGGCGGCCGTACCAGGGCCAGTCGTACTCGGTGTCGGCGGCCGAGTGGATGCCGACGAAGCCGTGGCCGGCGCGGATGTGGCGCTCCATGGCGGCCTGTTGTTCGTCATTGAGAATGTCGCCGGTGGTGTTGAGGAAGACGATCACGCGGAAGGGGGCCAGGGCCTCATCGGTGAAGATCGCGGGGTCCTCGGTGTGGTGGGTGGTGTAGGCGTGTTCGTGGCCGATCTCGGTCAGCGCGGCGGCGCCGGCGCCGATGGAATCGTGGCGGAAACCGGCGGTTTTCGTGAAGACCAGCACGCCGAAGGGGTCCGCGTCGGGCGGGGTCGGGGGGACGGGCATGACGGGGGCGCCCGGGGGCACGGTCGGCGGCGCGGCGGGCGGGGTCTGGGAACCAGCGGCCGCGGCGAGGAGCAGGATGGGGAGCGCGTGGGTCAGCATGGCGGCAGCGTACCCGATCGGACGGTTGCCAGGCGATGAAAAAACGCCCCGAGGGGCGTTCGCAAGAGAAGACTCATGCCGCAGATCACTTGGCGGTCAGGGCGTCGCGGATCTGGCGGAGGAGCACGACGTCCTCGGGGGTCTCGGGCGGGGGCTTGGGGGCCTCGACGACTTCCTTCTCGAACTTCTTCTTGGCGTTGTTCATCAGCTTGATCATGACGAAGATGACGAACGCGAGGATGAGGAAGTTGATGAAGACGGTGATAAAGCTGCCGTAGGCCATGACCGGGCCGAGGGTGCGGGCGGTCTCGAGGGAGACCGGCGCGCCGGTGGAAGTCTCCGCGGCCCTGATGGCCTCGGCCGCGCTGGTGCTCAGCGGGAAGTACATGTTGGTGAAGTCGGCGTTGCCGGCGATGCCCACGATGGGCATGATGACGTCCTTGATGAGCGACTGGACGATGCCGCCGAAGGCGCCGCCGATGATGATGCCCACGGCCATATCGACCATGTTGCCCTTGAGGGCGAACTCGCGGAACTCCTTGATCAGACCCATGTCGGTCTCCTTTTCCTGCGTTGAGGATGACTCCCAGAGGCGGTGAGGATACACCGTTTCAGGGTAGAATGGCCGTCGGGTTCGACACGACCCGTGCAGGAGGTGCACCATGCCGACCTACGAATACCGTTGCCCTGCCAATGGGAAGACCGTGGAAGTCACCCACGCCATGGCGGACCAGGTCCGGACGTGGGGTGAGCTGTGCACGCGGGCGGAGATCGATCCGGGCACCACGCCAGCGAATGCGCCGGTGGAGAAGGCGGTCACACTGGGGTTTGCCCGCAGCGGCAAGTCGTCGCCGTCCGGCGGTGGCGGGGCGTGCGGATCTTCGTGCGGGTGTCACCCGCACTGAACGCACGACGCTCCGGGATCAGGCCGCCGAGTCACTTGGCCAGCGGGCAGGTCTTGAACCCGAAAATGGCGTAGGCCGGGCAGAACCCGACGAGTCCGGTGGTGATCAGGACCGCGCCGACGATGGCGGCGATGACGCCCGCGATCGTGCCGATGCCCAGCACGGCGAAGGCGACGCCGAGCAAGATCAGGCCGAGCACCATGCGGATCCCGCGGTCGATGGAACCTTCATTGGGTTTCATGAGGGTCTCCTTGGGGGGCGATTGCGACGCCCATATTTAAGACCATTATATCCCAAATGGGTTTTCGCGGCAACGGTGTTCTGCCCGCGATGGGCCGGGGCTCCTCATGCCTTGGCGGCGGCCTCGTCCATGACGCGTTCGGCGTAGTCGTTCATCGCGTCGCGGAGTTGCTCAAAGGAGTCGAGGACGTAGAGGACCGGCTGGTAGTGGTCGATCTCGAAGGGCGTGTTGATGACGCGTTCGAGGTCGAAGGGGCGGCGTTCGACCAGGCCGGAGGTGTCGTTGGGGGCGAGTTCGATGCCCCTGGCCGGCTCGGGGGCGGTCAGGCAGTGGTGGGCCTCGCCGTGCGAGGAGATCAGGCCGGAGCCGTAGATCTTGAGGCGGTTGTCCTCGCGGATGAGGCCGAACTCGACGGTGAACCAGAAGAGGCGGGCGAGCGGTTCGGTGTGCTCGGGTCCGGCGGCGAGCGCGGCCTGGCCGTAGGTCTGCAGGAACTCGGCGAAGACGGCGTCGGCGTGGAGGGGGACATGGCCGAAGACATCGTGGAAGATGTCCGGCTCGGGCAGGTAGTCCATTTTCTCGCGCGGGCGGATGACGATGGTGGTGGGGAACTCGCGCCGGGCGAGGCAGGCGAAGAAGGCCTTGGCGGGCAGGTAGCCGGGCACCGCGCGGCTCTGCCAGCCGGTCAGGGGGCGGAGGTACTCGTTGATGCCCTTGACGGTGTGGGCGGGGTTGCGGGGGTCGGGTCGCTGGCCGAAGAGCAGCGGGACGCGGTCGGGCACCAGGTTGATGGCCTTGAGCCCGTTGATGAAGGTGTTGGAGGCCTGCTCGGCGAGCTTGGTCCAGCGGCGCTCGTAGAGCTGCTTCCAGACGTCGTGGTTCTCTTCGGTGTAGCGGTCGTAGTGCTGGGTGACGTAGAAAGCCTCGGTGTCGATGCGGTCGGCGGGCAGATCGGCGGCGGCGTCCGCGGCGCCCTGGGCGCGGTCGAACTCGGCCCCGTCGATCACGTTGTTGTAGCTGATGTCCTTGCGCATGGATCCCTCCTGGCGGGCAAGCGCTGGCAGTCCCGCCTTGATGATCCTACCGCCTCCGGGGCTCAGGCTCGCCCGAAACAGGCCCAGGCGGTGGGTTCGTCGACGGATTGCTGTGGTGAAACCGCTTGCTCGGAGGGTGTATTCGCGCGGCGCCGGTGGACGGCGGCCTGGATCGAGTCGGCGGGATCGGCCCGGACGATGGGCACGTCGGATCCGAAGACCACGCCCGATCCGGGCCGCAGACCCGTGGCCAGCAGGTCCCGCACGGGGAGCACGCGGTCGAGCCGGTCGGGGACGGCGCGGTGGAGGGCCTCGATGTCGGCCAGCAGGTGGCAGGGCTGGAGCGAGGCGATGACGCCCAGGGCGGCGAAGCGCGGGATGTCGGCCTCGTCGATCAGTTCGGCGTGCTCGACGCGGAAGCCCCGCGCCTTGGGGCGGGCCTTCTCGACGGCGTCGAGGGTGGCCCGCACGGCGGCGTCGCCGATGGCGTGGGCCGCGAGCGGCAGGTTCAGGGCGTCGACGCGGCGGACGGCGGTCTCGATGTCCTTTGGCGACATCATGGGCAGGCCGTGGGAGAGGCCGGCGGGGGCCTCGGCGTAGGGATGGAGCATCCAGGCGGTGCGGGAGTTGAGGGTGCCGTCGGTGAAGATCTTGCCGCCGGCGAGGGTGACGCGGTCGGTCTGCCAGTCGCGCCGGGTGGCGTAGAGATGGTCGAGGTCTTCGAGCAGGGCGTACAAGCGGACGCGCAGGGGCAGGTCGCCGGCGCGGTCGAGGTCGGCCAGGACGCGACCCAGCCACGGCTGGGCCTTCATGTCGTGGGCTTCCTCGTAGCCGAGTTCGGCGAGGTGGCGGGCCGCGGCCAGCACGAGGGCGGGACGCTCCGGCTCGGTCGGCTCCGGAACGGCGTGCCACAGGGCCAGGGCGGCGTGCTCGAGAAGCACACCGGTGGGCCGGCCGGCGGTGTCGAGGACGACGCGGCCGTGCTCGTAGTTGGTGTCGGCGGTGATGCCCGCACGCTGGAGGGCGATGGTGTTGGCGGCGATGGCGTGGTAGTCGAAGCACCAGGCGCAGAGCGGCCGACCGGCGGCGACGCGGTCGAGGTCGGCCAGATCGGGCCAGCGTGGATCCGGCCACGATTCCGGTCGGGCGGCGTGGGCGAGCAGCCAGGTGTCCGGGTTAGGGGGGGTGGGGGGGGTGGCGGGGGTGGCCGGGGGGGCGGGGGGGAGGGTGCGGGCGTGGGCGGCGAGCAGTTCGAGCGCGTGCTCGCGGGAGGTCGCGGCGGAGAGATCGGCCATGGAGAGCGAGCGGCCGAGCTGGAGCAGGTGGCAGTGACCCTCGGTCAGCCCGGACGGGCCCCCGGGGGGTGGGGACGTGGATGGGGGCGGCGGCGGTGTGTCGGCGGGGTCGCGGTGGGCGGTCATCGGGCGTTCTCGATCAGCGCGTCGATGACGCGGCGGGCTTCGTCGGGGTCTTCGCACGGCGCGGGCAGGTCGAGGCGGATCACGCCGAAGCGGGCGCGGACGTCGATCCCGAGCCGGTCAACGCCGACGGCGACGGGCTGCTCGGGCTCGGCGCTGGTCATCAGACGGCAGAGGGTCCGCAGCACGTCGCGGTCGGCGTTGAGCCGGCGGCACAGCTCCGGCTCGACCGAGCGGAGCGCGTTGATCAGGCCCAGGCGCTCGCCGGGGACGACCTCGCCGGAGCGGAGCTTGACGGAGTCGACGGCGGCGCGGATCCAGCGGGCCGGGCGGCACTCAGGGTGGTAGGCGAGGTGGCGGTCGGTCCAGCGGTCCTCGCCGGCCGGGCGGTGGACGAGCAGGGCGGTGGCCTCGGCGTCGAAGGAGTCGTCGGGCAGGCCCAGGACGAGCTCGGCGGCGTCGAGCAGGGCGGGTTCGGCCGGCAGGACCAGTTCGCCGGCGTCGCCGTCGACGATGAACCGGCAGTCCATGGGGGTGGCGTCGGCCAGGACGAGGCAACGGGTGTGCCTGCGGAGGATGCGAGCGGCCTCGTCGTGGGTGGGGTCCATGGCGGGATTGTGGCGTGCGGGGCGTGCGGGGTCAAAAACAGACCGGGGTCGGAACGGTCCGACCCCGGTGCGTTTGCGATTCCGTGTTGGCCGGGCCGAACGACACGCCCGGCGTGCTGGGCCCGGTGATGGCGGGAAAACCCGCCGGATGGGGCTTACTTCTTGACGGCGCGGCGGCGGGTGGCCTTCTTCGCGGTCTTCTTGGCGGCCTTCTTGCGAGTGGCCTTCTTGGCGGTCTTCTTCGCGGTCTTCTTGGCGGCCTTCTTGGTGGCCTTCTTGCGAGTGGCTTTCTTCGCGGTCTTCTTGGCAGCCTTCTTGGCAGCCTTCTTGCGGGTAGCTTTCTTCGCCATGATGAACTCCTCGTTCGGTTTGGTCCGGCCTCCGGGGCCGGGCTCGCTTGTGCGAGCAAGTGTGGTCGATCGCAAACGCTTGTCAACTGCGTCCGGCTACTCATCGTCGCGCCGGACGCACCTTCTTGAGCAAAGTGCGCCGTCCTTGCGCACCAACGATGCCAGAAGATACACCAAGTCCGCGCGCTTTGCACAAGTCGGGACGCGCAATCTTCCCGCGACGCGCCGTTCCGGGTGGCGTGCCGACGCGTCCGAGCGCGGGTCGCGCGAGCGTCGGAGCGGTGTGCGCGTGTCATCCCCATCGCGGTCGGAGGGGCGCGGTCGCGGCGCCGCAGCGCGGCGGGGGCGTCGGGGTGACGCGCGGCGCGTCGCACGGGAACCGGCGGCGCGGCGGCGGGCGACGGCTCGGCGCATCGGGGAGCTTGCTCGCAGTCACGGTCGATGGTTCCCCGCATGATCGCGGAAGATCGTCGCGCGTTCGTTGCGAGATCATGGGTGTCCTGTCAGCCCGGAATCGGGCGCTCGGGCTGTCGGTTGCCCGTGCGTAGACTCGTCGCATGGCCAATCACACCTCATCGGGACTGTCTTCCACCCTCACCCACGGCGTGTCCACGCTGGCCTGCGGGATGCCGCTGGCGTGCGAGCGTGTGGACGGCGCACGGTCGGTTTCGGTGTGCTGGTCGCTGCCGGCGGGGTCGGCGCACGATCCGGAAAATCTTTGTGGAATTTCTTCCGTGGCCAGCGAGCTGATCCTCCGCGGCGCGGGTTCGATGGACTCGCGGGCGATGGCCGATGCCTTCGACCGGGCCGGCGCGCTGCGGTCGGCCGAGCCCTCCATCCGGCGGATGACGGTCAGCGCGACGACCACCGGCGACCGGCTGGGCGAGCTGCTCGGGCTGCTGGCCGAGATGGTGCTCCGCCCGCGCTTCGACGAGGCCTCGATCGAGCCGACCAAGGCGCTGGCGCTGCAGTCGCTCGAGTCGCTCAAGGACGACCCGCAGGAGCGGGCGGTGCTCGCGGCCCGTCTGCGCCATCTGCCCGCGCCCTACAACCGCTCGACCTACGGGGATGCCGCGGGAATCCGGGCGATCTCACGCGACAGCGCCGCGGCGTGGTGGGCGGCGCACGCGGTGCCGGTCGGTTCGGTGATGGCCATCGCGGGGGATGTGGACCCCGGCGCGGCGGCGACGATCCTGGATGGTTTGCTCGGAGGCTGGTCGGGTTCCTGCGCCGATCCGCGCCCGGTCGGCACGCCGTCGCGCGGGTACGCCCACGAGCCCGACGAGTCGAACCAGGTGCAGATCGTGGTGGTGCACGACGGGCCCAGCGCGGCCGATCCCGACGCCGACATGGAGCGTCTGGCGGTGTCGGTGCTCTCGGGCGGGATGTCGGGGCGCCTGTTCACCAAGGTCCGCGAGGAGCGCGGGCTGTGCTACGCGGTGCACGCCTCGTACCGGGCCGACCAGGACCGCGGCGTGGTGTCCAGCTATGTGGGCACCACCCCGGAGCGGGCCAGGGAATCGCTCACGGTGCTGATGGAGCAGCTCGAACAGATCAACACCGGCGACGTGACCGAGGACGAGTTCCGGCGGGCCCAGATCGGCATGCGGTCCAAGCTGGTCTTCTCCGGCGAATCCACCGGGGCGCGGGCGGGTTCGATCGCGGGCGATCTGGTCACGCTCGGGCGGGTGCGGAGCCTGGACGAACGTCTGGCCTCCTTCGCCTCCATCACGCTGGACGGGCTCAACGCCTATCTCCGCCGGCGCAAGCCCGGCACCCCGACCATCCAGACGCTGGGGCCGGCGGCGTTGGAGTAGGAACAAGGGACTGGCGACGGGGGACCGGCCACATGGGACCGGCAGCCTGGCCTCCCGCGGTGCTGTGTCATCCGACGGATATCTGGTCGCTGAACGCGCGTGATGCAGATCCGGTATGTGGGTCTTCCCTCGTGGCGGGTCTCTGGTGGCCAGACCCATCCTCTTCCTACACTCCCGGCCCATGCCGGCCCGTCTTGTCCGCATCCTGACCGAGCACGCCCTGCTGCTGATCATGCTGGGCATTCTGGTCGTGTTCCTTCTCTATCCGATCGGCCTGACCGTCCGGGGCGGGTTCGCGGCCGATCCGGCCACGGGTCGGGGGTTCACCCTCGATCATCTGCGGCTGGTCTTCGAAGACCCGCGGCTGACCGGGGGGCTGGTCAACGCGTTCAGGATCGCGGTGGCCACGACGACGCTGTGCATCCTGATCGCCCTGCCGCTGGCGGTGCTCAGCGCCAACTACCGGTTCCCGTTCAAGCGGTCGCTCAACGCGGCCATCCTGGTTCCGCTGATCCTCCCGCCGTTCGTGGGGGCGCTGGGTCTGCGGGCGCTGATGGGCCGGTCGGGCTCGCTCAACGCGCTGCTGGGGACGGACTTTGACCTGATGGGGGCCAACAAGTTCTGGGGCGTGGTGATCGTCCAGGCCCTGCATCTCTACCCCATCATCTATCTCAACGCCACGGCCTCCCTGGCCAACCTGGACCCGGCGCTCAACGAGAGCGCGGAGAACCTGGGGGCGGGCCCGTGGCGCCGGTTCTTCAGGATCACCCTGCCGCTGATCCGCCCGGGCCTGTTCGCCGGCGCGACGATCGTGTTCATCTGGGCGTTCACCGAGCTGGGCACGCCGCTGATGTTCGACTACTACCAGGTGACCTCGGTGCAGATCTTCTCCGGACTCAAGGAGGTCCAGAACAACGCCGAGCCGTACGCCCTGACGGTGGTGATGCTCACGGTGGCGGTGCTGTGCTATGTCTTGGGCAAGGCGGTGTTCGGGCGGCGGGGCTACGCGATGTATTCCAAGGCCTCGCGGGCGGGCGAGGAGATCCGTCTGGGTCCGGTGGCGGGCTGGATGGCGGCCCTCGGCTTCGGCCTGGTGACCTTCGCCGCGGTGCTGCCGCACATCGGGGTGGTGCTGACCTCGCTGGCCCAGCCGGGCTCGTGGTACCAGACGGCTTTGCCGCAGTCGTTCACGCTGAGCCACTTCGACCAGGCTCTGACGACGGACGAGTCGTTCGGGTCGATCCGCAACTCGCTGATCCTGTCGCTGCTGGCGATGGTGCTCAACATGGTCATCGGGATCATGGTGGGGTACCTGATCGTGCGGACGCGGGTGATGGGCCGGTCGCTGCTGGACGCCCTGTGCATGCTGCCGCTGGCGGTGCCGGGGCTGGTGATGGCCTTCGGCTATGTGGCGATGACGCTGCGCTGGCCGTTCGGCCCGGGCATGCTGCTCGACGGCACCATCCTGGACCTGGACGTCTTCGGGGCCAACCCCAACCCGTTCCCGCTGCTGATCATCGCCTACGCCATCCGGCGTCTGCCCTACATCGTGCGCTCCACGGTGGCGGGTCTGGAGCAGACCTCGGGCGAGCTGGAGGAGGCGGCGGTGAACCTGGGGGCCAGCCGCGTGACGGCCGTCCGCAAGGTCATCATCCCGCTGATCATGGCCAACCTGATCGCGGGCGGGCTGCTGGTGTTCAGCTTCTCGATGCTGGAGGTGTCGGACTCGCTGATCCTGGCCCAGAAGTCCGAGCACTTCCCGATCACCAAGATGATCTACGAGCTGACCAACCGCCTGGGCGACGGCATCTTCGTGGCCAGCGCCATGGGCGTGTGGGGCATGTCGCTGCTGGCGGTGACGCTGGTGGGGGCGTCGGTGATGATGGGCAAGAAGCTGGGGTCGATCTTCCGTGTCTAGCCCCGCTGCGGAGAGTCCGGGCGTGCGCGTGCGTCTGGCCGAGGCCCGGGACATGGGGCCCATCGCCGACCTGCTCAACGACCAGATCCTGCACGGGCGGGCGCATTTCGGCGTGGCCACGGAGTCGGCCGAGGTGGTTGAAGCCCAG
>CAYNRF010000113.1:0-10182 GCA_964399525.1 uncultured Phycisphaeraceae bacterium
GCCTCCTTGCCGACCCCACCCTCGCCACCCTCCGCGTCTGCGATCTCGCCCAGCATCAGCACGGGTTCCAACTCCTCACCGCCGACGACGCCCAGCTCGACGCCATCCTCGACCGCATCGCCCGTGTGGCCCGCTTCCGCATCCAACTGCTTCAGCTCGAATCCGAGGTCACCGCGTGGGGCCGGCTCTTCGAACTGGCCGCCAACCCGCCCACCACCACCAAAGCCGGCCCGGAGATCAGCCGCAAGGCCGCCGCCCAGGTGCTGCGCACCCTGACACCCGCATCGCGGCCCGCCGCCCGGACGCCACGCCCCAACGCCACGCCCACGCCACGCGATCAGCAAGCCCGAGCGCCGCGTTGCGTCAGCCCGCCCGCGTCCCCCGCGCCTTCCACCAGCCCCCCGTCACCGGCTCCACCGGCCGACGCGACGCCCACACCAGCACCACCACCCCCGCCAGCAGCATCAGCGCCGAATAGCCCTGCCCCCGCGTCATCCCGCCGAACTGCGTCACCCCCGCGTCGGGCAGGCGCACAAAGTCCATCGCGATCCGCCCTGCCGCGTACACGATCAGGAACCACGATCCCACCACGCCAGGCTTGCGTTTCCTGGCCGCCACAAGCCACACCACCAGCCCCACCAGCACGCCCTCGGCCGCCGCTTGGTACAACTGCGTGGGGTGGCGCGCGCTCACCAGGGGCATCAATGCCTCGCGCGCCGCCGCATCACCGCGCTGCAGCGCGCCGAGCACGCGCTCGTATCCCCCGACCCACGTCTCGCCCGGCAGCGCCCACTCCAACCCCAGCCGACGCACCGCGTCCAGCTGTTCCGGCGTGTGCGCCAGCCGCTCGTCCGGTTCGCTCAGAATCTCCTGCGGGTACCGCACCGCCCACCACGGCGCGGGCTCGCCGGGACCGGCCACGATCCGGCCCAGCAGTTCCCCGTTGATGAAGTTCGCCAGCCGTCCGAACATCAGACCCACCGGCGCGATCAATGCGCACACGTCCATGGCGTGCATCGGCGGGCTCGCGCCCACCCGCGTTCCCTCCGGCGTCTTGAACCCCCGGCTGATCCACCACGCCCCCACGATCACCCCCGCGATCCCCCCGTGCGACGCCATGCCGCCCCGGTTGATCGCCAGCACCCCCCACCACGGGAACCCGTCGATGAATCCCAGCAGACTCGGGTCATACAGCAGCACGTATCCCAATCGCCCGCCCACCATCACCCCCACCACCAGCGTCAGCACCGCGTCGAGCGCCCGCGCCTCGGGGATCAGCGTCGCCCCCCGGCGCGCCAGCAGCCGCAGCAGCAGGTACGCCGCCAAGAACCCCGCCAGATAGCTCAGCCCGTACCACCGCACCGCGAACCCGCCGAACACGTCCAGCGCGATCGGATCGATCGAATGCAGCCACCCGCCCAGTTCAGCCCCGCCCCGCCCGGTCACGCCCTGCAAGGTCGCCGTCATCCACCACACTCCGATCCCGTCCTCATGACACCGACGCCGTCGACGCCCCCGGCGCGGGCGCCGGTGGCTCGATCCCGAAAAACGCCCGCGTGTTCGCATCGAGCTGCGCATGAAACTCCGGGAACCCCACCCCGCGCAGCTTCGCCAGCGCCTCCGCCGTCAGGCGCGCGTACCCCGGCATGCACGGCCGCCGCCCCCGCAGCGGCTCGGGCGACAGGTACGGCGCGTCCGTCTCCACCAGGATCCGGTCCGCCGGCACCAGCAGCGCCGACGCGGCCACCTCCCGCGCGTTCTTGTACGTCACCACCCCCGTGAACGAGATGTATGCGCCGAAGTCCAGCACCATCCGCGCATGCTCCGGCGACTCCGTGAAGCAGTGGAACACGAACCGCTCCGGCCGGATCCTGGTGGCACGCAGCACCGGCAGCAGGTCCTCGACCGCCTTGCGGCAGTGGATCACCACCGGCTTGTCGATCCCGTCCGCCAGGCACGACTCGATGAACGCCAGCTCGTCCGCCAGCACCCGATCCTGCACGTCCCGCGGGGGTCGCCCGTGGTGGTTGTCCAGCCCCAGTTCCCCGAACCCCACGCACCGGGGATGCTCGATCACCCGCCGGATCCGCTTCCAGTCGTGCGGCTCCTGGTCGGAATACAGCGGATGCACGCCGGCCGTGCACCACACCGCCGGATGGCTCTCCGCCGCCCGCAGCGCCGCCTCGCTGTCCTCGGTCGCCGTCGCGATCGAGATCGCACCGGTCACCCCCACCGCCGCCGCGTCCGCCATGACCTCATCCAGCCGCCCGGCGAACTCGGGAAACGTCAGATGGCAGTGCGTGTCGATCACGCCCGGAATATAGGATGAAGCGATGCACGAGACCGTCGACACCATCCCGCCGCTGCCCGCCCGGCCCAGGGACGGCCACAAGGGCACCTTCGGACGCGTGGGCATCGTCGGCGGGTCCGCCGCCGACGACCCGCGGATGGTGGGCGCCCCGGCCCTGGCCGCGCTCGGCGCCGCCCGCGCCGGCTGCGGCCTGGTGAAAATCGCCGCGCCCGCGCCCATCCTCGACGCGGTCCTCACGCTGGCGCCCTTCGCCACCGGCCTCGCCCTGCCCATGACCGCCGGCGGGCCCGACCCCGCCCCGTCGGCCGAACGCTTCGACGAACTGGCCGCCTCGGTCGACGCCCTGTGCGTCGGCCCGGGCCTGGGCCGCTCGGACGGCGCCCGCGCCCTGACGCTCCGCGCCGTGCTGCAGGAGGACGCCCCGGCGGTCCTCGACGCCGACGCCCTGAACATCCTCGCCGACACGCCCGAGTTCTGGCGTGAACTGCGCGCCCGCCTCGTCCTCACGCCCCACCCCGGCGAAGCCCGCCGCCTGCTCGACGCGCTGTCGATCCGCGCAGACCCCGCCGGCGACGGACCGCAACGCACCGGCGCGTGCGTCGCCCTCGCCCGCCGCCTCGGCTGCGTCGTCGTGCTCAAGGGCGCCGGCACCGTGGTGTCCGACGGGCTGCGTGCCTGGACCTGCCGGGCCGGGCACCCCTGCATGGCCACCGGCGGCACCGGCGATGTCCTCGCCGGCGTCCTCGCCAGCCTCGCCGCCCAGAAGCACGCCGACCCCGCCCCCGACCTGTTCGCCATCGCCCAGGCCGCGGTGCAGGCCCACGCCCGCGCCGGTGAGGCATGGGCCGCCGGCAACCACGCCTCCGCCGGCATGACCCCCACCGACCTGGCCGACCTGATCCCCCCTCACATCGAGTCCCTCCGCGCATGAAAAAGCCGCCCCCCGGGCGGCCATAGCGCGTCGCCGATCGACATCACTCGCCGTCGTAGGCCCGCGGCGAGGCCGACGCGACCAGCCGGATGGTCGGCGTCTCCAGCTGGCCCACCCCCACCGCCATGTCCCCGCCCGTCTCGGGCTGGATGATCAGATCGATGGTCACCCGCCGCAGACGCGGCCCGACGTCGTACTCCATATCGAAGAGCACCTCGTTCAGACCGGTCAGCAGGGGAACCTCCTCCTCGCTCTGGAACTCGCCGTTGACGAAGGTCGTCAGCGTGTACCACAGCTCGAACGGCCCGCTCTCGCCCACGCCGTCGCGCCGCTCGAGCCGGATGATCCGCTCGGTGCCCGACACCGGGTCCCGGAAGGCCACGAACTCGATCCAGTTGCTCTGGATGCTCGGCGTGAGGATCGGGTTGGCCGGGTACGGCCCGAACGACTCCCCGGTGCGGATCATGCCCGTCAGCCGCTGCATCACGATGCGGGCGACGACGTTGGTGGCCGCGCTCTCGCTGTTGGCCTTGTAGCTCTTGAAGCTCGCGTCCAGCGCGGCCATGGTCGCCGTGAGCAGCGTGGCCGTGATGGTCAGGGCGATCAGCACCTCGACCAGCGAGAATCCGCGGCGTGACGGGGTTGGGCGTTTCAAACCGAGCCCTCCTGATAGGTGCCCGAGACCGGCACGGAATCGAGCGGCAGCATCAGCCCGCTGGGCAGGCGGATGTTGGGGTCGTGGCGCAGGCGGATGCGCCCGTACCCGTTGAACGGCACCGCGACCGCGCCCGCCGGGGGCGTCTCGTCGAACCGCACGTCGGCCAGGCCGTCGGCGTTGGTGTCCCAGCCGACGATGCGGACGCCGTCGACGATGGGCAGCTGCTCGGGGTCGAGCGACTCGAAGTCGCCCTCGTCGGGGCCGAAGTAGCCCAGCGACGCGTTGAACCCCGCCGGGTTGCCCACGGGGTTGCCGAACACGTCCACCAGCGGCGCCTGGCCCAGCACCGGGGCGAAGGTCAGCAGCAGGGTCCCGACGATCTCGGTGTTGCCGCGGGCGTCGAGCACGCCGGCGATGATGGCGCCCTGCAGCCGCACGTCCTGGGCCTGCGGGCTGTTGAAGGTGCCGATGTCCACCGAGTAGTTGGGCAGCATCATCGAGCTGCTCAGAATGTCCGGCATGTCGGCCGCGTCGGGGTTCAGGAAGGCGTTGTTGGGCTCGTCGGGGTGCTCGGTGGTGAACCGGGTGGCGCCGGTGAACTGGATCTTGTTGCGCACCTGGGTGTAGTTGACCGGCGTGTCCGCCACGATCGAGCCGACGAACAGGCTGTCGTGGAAGCGCAGGTTGTTGGACAGGCGCTTGGTGTCCGTGATGCGCAGCCCGCTCACGATCAGCGGGTCGGGCAGCTGGGAGTAGCTGGCGCCGTAGGAGGCCACCTCGTCCATCGGCACGTCGCCTTTGTCCAGGGGGGACACGCTCGGCAGCGTCATCAGCACGAACTGCTGCGGCGGCCGGGCGGTGGCCGGGAGGGTGTCGGGGGCGTTGGCCTCGGTCTCGGACGGGTCATCGCCGTACACGTACCGGGGGTGCTTGGGCACGGGCCGGCCCGAGCCGTCGATCGTGTTGGAGCCCAGCTCGGTCCACATCGGGTGCGTGTTGTTCGTGTAGGCGCGCACGTAGGTCGATCCGACGAACGTGCAGTTGACGAACAGGGCGTTGAGACCCATGGGGATCTGCACGTTGCGGAAGACGAAGTTGCGGAAGACCGGGCGCCAGTACACGTCGGAGAACGAGGGGGAGTTGAACGGCGAGTTCTCGAAGTACGCCCAGGCGTGGTTGTCGGGCAGCCCGTCGAAGTTCGCGTCCGGCCACACCGCGGTGAAGTGCGGCGCGTCGGACCCGCCCGGGTTCAGCGCCACGTCGAAGGTGGGCAGATCGGCGACCGCCACGCCGAGCTGGTCGGCGACCTGCTGCCAGAAGGCCTGGCCGTCGGCGGCGGCGATCAGGGCGTTCTCGGTGTCGGCGAAGCTGTCGGCGGTGATGTTGGGCAGGGTCGAGTCGTCGGCCCCGAAGACCATGGGCGGGTCCTCGTTGCGGGGGCGGATCGGGCCCTGCAGGCGCTCGGCCAGGGGCCCGCGCGCCGACTCCCACTCCGCGGCGGTGACCGTGAATCGCAGGCCGCCGGTGACCTTGGCGTACTGGTCCATGGCGTCGATGAAGCCGTCGCGCCAGCCCAGCTCGCGGTCGCGGTAGACGTTCAGCACGGGGTCGTAGTCGTTGGGAAGCTCGCCCGCGTCGATGAGGCCGTTGCCGTTGGCGTCGTTCCAGCCGGAGACGCCGTTGCGGTTGCGGTCGGGGCGCATGCCGTCGATGAGCAGCGCCAGGTCCTCGTCGAGCGGGTCGCCGGACGAGCCGACGAACTCCGGCGTGCGGCCCTCGGCCGGCGTGCCGGCGATCAGGGCGTCCGAGAGGGTCACCCGCTGGTCGTTGTCGGCGTCGAAGTGCCGGATGAAGATGTCGAACTCGTCGAGGAAGCCGTCCCCGGTGATGTCGGAGAACGCGCCGTCGTTGGCGCCGTCGCCGTCGAAGTCGTTGTCCTCGGGGATGCCCTGGCTCTCGACGGGGTGGCCGACGCGCAGCCGGTTGTCGTTGTCGACATCGAACTGGGCCAGCGAGGTCCAGAGCAGTTCGAGCTTCTGGTCGAGCACGGGGTCGAGGCCGTGGAAGTCCGAGCGGATCACGAGGGGGTCGCCGTGGTCGAAATCGACCTGGTCGTAGCGTGCGCCCAGATCGCCCTCGACCAGCACGTTCTTGCCGATCATGATGCGGGCGTGGGAGATCAGCGCCTGGTCGACGCGCTTGACCAGGCGGTAGTCGCGGCTGATGGTGCGGCGGATGGGCTGCTGGTTGCGCTGCAGGTCGAAGACGATGCCCTCGGCGATGATCCGGATGTACTCCCCGCCGGCCAGGGGCGCGTAGCGGATGGTGAAGGCCGGGGGCGGGTTGCCGTCCGGGTCGTCCCAGCCTGTGAGCATGATGGCGGGGGTGTAGACCCAGGAGTCGGCCGAGTAGACCGAGCCCATCAGGCCGCCGGGGCCGCCGGCCACGCGCGGCGCATCGAGGAAGCCCAGGCCGGTGATGATGTTGGCGTCCTGGGCGTACATGTTGACCAGGGCCTCGGCGATGCCGCCGGGCAGGCCCGCCTCGGGATGGCCCGAGGGCGGCGGGAGCACCTGGAAGTCGCCGATCATCGAGGCGTTGCCCGACCACAGGGCCTGGGTGAAGGCGCCGTCGATGTCGGACTCGGCCACCACGAAGCGGGAGGAGGCCTCGGCGAGGCGGTGCTCGGCGAGCATCAGGCCGGTCTCGGCGGCGCTGAGGGCCCGCATGACGTGCAGGTGCATGCCGGCGGTGCGGATGTTGCCCGTCGAGCTGACGGCCATGGCCGCGATGAGCGAGCCGAAGAGGATCAGGAACATCATCGCCAGCACGGAGGCGACGCCGCGGCGCGAGACGCGTCCGAGACCGCGGGCGGTCCGTCGGAACCCACGAATGGCGCGTTGACTGCGGTGCATGCTGCTCCTCCCGGGGCAAGATCAGGGAACGATCCAGGTCACCTCGGTCACCAGGGTCGGTTCGATGGCGCTCAGAGACTGGTAATGGACCTGCACGGTGACGCGCAGCGGGTACTCGTCCACCCGGCGGCCGGGGAAGTCCCCGCTGGCGGGCTCGGAGAAGTCCGCGGCCAGCTCCTGGCCGAAGTCGAAGGGGTTGAGCTTGCGGACGATGACCGTCTGCGACCAGCCGATCATGCTCTCCTCGGTCTCCTGGCCCTCGATGGTCAGGCCGGGGATGACCTCCCGGAAGGCGTTGACCGGTCCGGGCAGGTCGCCGTTGGCCAGCGAGTCGGTCCCGATCCACGTGAAGACCATGCCGTCGAAGTCGTCGATGTCGTCGAAGTCCTCGAGCGTGGACTCGCCGACGTCGGGGCCCCAGCCCTCGAGCGACTGGGTGCCGTCCACGTTGGTGTTCATGAAGAGTCCGACGACCGGGTCGTGCTTGGGCAGGGCCCGCGTCATCTCGCGGATCTCGTTGGCCAGGAAGGTCGCGCTGGCGGCGTGGCTGGACCACTGGTTGGAGACGATGAACGAGGACTGGGCGTCGACCATGGCGAGCACGCCGACGCCGATGATGACGGTGGCCAGGGAGGCCTCGATGAGCGTGAAGCCCCCGGGCGCGGTCACGGTCCTGCGGACTGGCTTGGATGGGCGGCGCACGGCGTCCTCCTCACGGCCGCACATCCGCCCGGCAAGCCGACGGGTGGGCCTGCTGAAGTCTCGATTACGAAACGATCTGGCTCATCTTGAAGATGGGCAGGATGATGGCCATGGCGATGAAGCCGACGATTGAACCCATTACGATGATCATGATGGGCTCGATCATTCCGGTAACCGTCTTGATCTGGTCGCGCAGCTGGCGTGCGTAGTAGTCCGAGATCTGGTCGAGCACCTCGCCGAGCTTACCGGACTCCTCACCGGCGCCGATCATCTGGACCACCGCGCGGGGCAGCAGGCCGTTGTTCTGGAGGGGCGCGGCGATCTTCTTGCCCTGCTTGACCGAGGCGTGCACCTTGCGCCACAGGCCCTCGAACAGCTTGTTGCCGGAGATGTCGCCGGTGATGGTGAGCACGTCGAGCATGGGGACGCCGGCGTTGACCAGCTGTCCCATGGTCTGCAGCGATCGGGAGATGTACAGCGAGCGGAACATGCCCTTGATGATCGGGAAGCTCAGCTTGAGCTTGTCGACCCAGAACGATCCCAGCTCGGTCCGAGTGGCGGCGAACACCGATCCGAAGACGACGGCCAGGGCCGCCAGGATGTAGGGCCAGTTGTTGACCATCATGTTCGAGAGGCCCATCAGGAAGTTCGTGGCCCACGGCAGCACGTCCTCCTTGCCCTCGAACACGGTGTAGAACTTGGGCAGCACGAAGGTCAGCAGGAACACCGTCACCGTGACGGCCAGCAGGCCGATGATGGCCGGATAGATCGAGGCCCCGATGACCATCTTGCGGGTCTCGAGCTCCTGGCGGATGTACCCGGCGATGCGTTCGAGCATCTCGGAGAACGATCCGGACATTTCGGAAGCGCGGACCATGTTGATGTAGAGGGCGCCGAACAGCTTGGGATGCTTGCCCAGGGCCTCGGAGAACTGCTTGCCGGACTCGACGTCCTGCTTGATGTCGAC
The DNA here is from genome assembly GCA_964399525.1 of uncultured Phycisphaeraceae bacterium. Classification (GTDB taxonomy): domain Bacteria; phylum Planctomycetota; class Phycisphaerae; order Phycisphaerales; family UBA1924; genus UBA6054. The sequence goes on from CAYNRF010000113.1 coordinate 8,485, forward strand.
GATGATCTTCTTGAACCCGGCGTGGATGGTCTGGTCGGCGATGCCGTCCAGGGCCGAGCGGAGGTTGATGCCGGCGCGGATCATCACGGCGAGCTGGGTGGTAAAGTCCAGCACGTGCTTCTGGTTGGGCTTTCCGGCGTTGAGCTTCTTGAAGGTCTCCATCAGCCCGCCCGAGGACGACGTGCCCTTGAGCGAGTCGATGGACATGACGTGCACGCCCTGGTTGCGCAGGATGGCGGCGGCCGCGCCGGCCGAGTCGGCCTGCATGACGCCCGACCGCACCTGCCCGTCCTGCGCCCGCACCTGGAACCGATAGCTGGCCATGCTCGCCTCCGACCTTTCTGGGATAGCCTGTCCTTACGCGACGAGCTGACGCTCGAGCTTGTCCGGATGCACCGCCTGCGCGATGGCATCCTCCTTGGTGATGGTCCCGTTGAAGTACAGCTCGGCGATGGACGCGTCCAGGCTGGTCATGCCGATCTGGCGCGAGGTCTCGATCACGTTGGGGATCTCGTAGACCTTGTTCTCGCGGATGAGGTTGCGCACGGCCGGGGTGCACAGCAGCACCTCGACCGCGGGGATCATGCCCGGCTTGTCGGCGCGGGTGAACAGCGTCTGCGACACCACCGCCTGGAGGGTGGTGGACAGCATGGAGCGGATCTGGTTCTGCTGTCCGCCGGGGTACATGTCGATGATTCGCGACACCGTCTGCGAGGCGTTGACCGTGTGCAGGGTGGAGAGGACCAGGTGGCCGGTCTCGGCGGCCGAGATGGCCAGCGAGGTGGTCTCCAGGTCGCGCATTTCGCCCACCAGGATGATGTCGGGGTCCTGACGCAGGGCGTGCTTGAGGCCGGAGGCGAAGGAGATCATGTCGCGGCCGAGCTCGCGCTGCTCGATCAGGCACTTGTCGCTGTCGAAGAGGTATTCGACCGGGTCCTCGAGGGTGATGATGTGCTTGCGGTAGCGCTGGTTCATCGCCTGGATCATGGCGGCCAGCGTGGTGGACTTACCCGAGCCGGTGTCGCCGGTGACCAGCACGAGCCCGCGGGGCAGGTAGGTCAGGCGGGCGATGACCTCGGGCAGGTTCAGGGCCGCCAGCGGGGGCACCTTGGTCTTGATGGCGCGCATCGCCAGCCCCACGACGCCCTTCTGCATGTGGGCGTTGACGCGGTAGCGGGCCAGCCCGGGCACGTGGTAGGAAAAGTCGGCGTCCTTGTTCTGGGCGAAGATCTCGCGGGTGCCGCGGTTGGAGATCTCCTCGAACATGGCCTGGACGGCCTCGGGCGTGAGCGGGTCCTCGCTCAGCGGGGTCATCACCTGGTGGATGCGGGCCGTGGGCGGCTCGCCGGCCACGATGTGGACGTCGGAGGCGTCTGACTCGTGCGCTTGGCGGAGAATCGACTCGATGTTCACGGCTCACTCCTGAACGAATGCCGCCCGACCACGTCACGGGCGCTCGGGTCGGTCATCGGCCGGAGAATCCGGCGTGTTGACCGGGCTTTCCCAGTCGATCCGGGCGGACGCCGCGCACGCGGCGCAGACGGGCACCGGGCCGCGGGGTGGGGCGTCACAGACGGATCGGGCGGATGTTCTCGGACCGGGGGGTGGCGGGGGGGGGGAAGGCGAAGACCCGGCCTGGCGGGCTGGGGCGCCGCGGGTTTCCCCAACACCCACCCGGCACCGGCAGAACACCCCCCA
>CAYNRF010000114.1:0-10070 GCA_964399525.1 uncultured Phycisphaeraceae bacterium
AGAAAGCGACCAAGAAGGCCGCCTCGCGCCCTGCTCCGCAGACCACGGCCCGGTCGTCCTCCGCCCTGTCCGGATCCGCCACGCCGCCTTCCGCGATCCGGGCCGGTTTCCGCGCCGCCGGTGCGGGGCGGGCCAAGGGGCATGCGGTGTCCCGGAGCCGATCGGCCCAGGCCCGACGGGACGCGAAGTAGTCGGACACGCTGCGGTCATGTGAGACCAGTCAGCCGGCTTCAGGAACCCTCGTCAGCGAGCGTCTTTCCGCGTGGGTTTCAAGGCGGCGCGGTGGTCAGGGACAACCCGCGTTGAATGCCCGCAGGTACGCGGAGACATCGAAGAAATCGAACTGACCGAACGGCCGGGCCAGATCCGCCGCCGCATCGCCGGTGGAGAACGCGCCGAGGAACGCGGCCAGATCGAAAAAGTCCAGCACGCCGTCGGGGCCGGCCAGGTCCGCCGGGCAGGCCGGGCGATAGGGAACCGCGAAGACGGCATCGGCGGTGCCGGGCTTGATCAGTTCGGCCAGGCCCAGGGCGCCGATCGCGACATCGGGCAGACCCGCGTCCGGCGGGGTGTAGCCGGGGTCCACCTGCGAACGGCGGAACAGCAGCGACGCCCCGGTGGCGAAACGCTGGCGGGCGCCGTGGCGGTACGCGTGGTACGCGCCCACGCTGGGGGCGGTCTGCCCGAGGGAGGCGAAACCCATCAGCGAGGGGAATGTCGTCACGTCGCCGGGGTGGTCCGACAGCGAGTCGGCGTGATAACCGCCCCAGTCGGGGCGGGTGGTGCCGGCGCTGAACACGGTCATGAACCGCGGGGCGTTGTCGTCGGTCCACGCGCCGTTCGACGCCAGCAGGTGACGCACGTGCGACCGCCATGAAGGGTCGGAGCGGAAAGGACCCTGCACCACCCACGGGTAGAGCGAGACAAAGGCGGGCAGGTGCTCGCCGGGCCGGTCGGTGCTCAGCGGCAGGCCGGGCACATACACGGCCTGGGGGAGTTGGGACCGATCCAGCCAGAAGTCCAGCGAGGAACCCGCTTCGTCGTACGCTGCGGCCTGCTCGACGAACAGGATGCCCTCGTTGAACGCGGCGCTGGCGGTGCCGAAGTCGGGCCCGCCGCTGGGCATCGCCCGCAGGTACAGGGCGTTGGATCCAACCTGGAGGTAACTGTCCCAGTTCCGGATACGCCCGACGATCGTGTCGGCGGCTTCCACGAGGGCCGCGTCGTCGGCGTAGAAGCGTCGGGCCCGATCCGCGGCGGCGACGAGCAGCATGGTGCTCATGGTGGCGAACTCGGGGTCCCAACCCGGCGCGGCCCCGCCGGTCCAGGGGTTGTGCCAGTGACGCATGATGCCGTCGGCCGAGACGACGGGCGCGATGCCGTCGGGCATCAGACCGGCGTAGCGGCGCAGAATCGTGCGCACGGTGGGCAGTGACGCCTGGTTGCCCGCCAGATGGTCGTCTGCGATCTGCAGCAGCACGGACCAGGCCGCCGCGTCGGGGCTGGCGGGATGGAATCGGGTGCCGCCGATGGCGACATCGGCGTCGGTGACCCATCCGGCGGGGATCCCGTCCGGGTTGACAAGCCCGCGGGCGAACGTGAGGACCTGATCGAACTCGTCGCGCACCCAGGCTTCGTAGCCGAGGCGTGTGTCGTCCGTGTCTCGGAGCACCAGCGGTCCGGCATCCCCCGCGAGCAGGAGGCGGCCGCACGCGGTGGCGGCGAGGTCGTTTAGGTCCGTGGCGGGCAGGGCGTACACAACCGGGGCATAGGTGGCCTGACCGAGTGCTTGGAGTCGCGGGATGAACCGGATGCGTGCCTCCGTGCCTGGGGTGGTGGCTTCCGCCACGTAGACACCCTCCTGAGACGCCGCGCCGAGGTGGTCGGTGTACGCCACGCCGCGGGCCGACGAGAGCGGGCCGACCGGCACCGCCGAGGCGAACGGGGCCGTCAGATCGACACGGTACAGTGTGCCGTCGCTGACAACGAAGGCGTGACCAGACTGTCGCGCGACGGCCATCCCGCGGGCGATGGCGTTGCCGGGCAGGCTCCACGCGTATCGCAGGGAGCCCGCGGTGTCGGTCCGGCGGGCGTGGTAGACGCGGATCGGCCCGCCCTGCGTGGAGACCCAGAGCTCGCCGCGGACGTGCATGGCGGCCGGGCCCGGGCCGGTGCCGTCGCCGATCTCGGCGCGGGCGAAGCGGGTGAGTTGTTCGGTGGCCGTGTCGTAGCGGAGGATCACGTCCGATCCCAGCCCGTCGGTGCTCGGGGAGGCGTCCGTCACGACGATGAAGAGGCTTCGCCCCGAATCGGTCCAGGCGAGCGCAACAGGCCCATCGGGGCTGGCGTCCAGCGACATCCAAGGGGCGTGGACGAGCAGGTCAGCCCGGGTGATGCGCCGCAGCAGCGACTGGCGGATGTCGCGGATCTCGACCGCATCGTCGGCCGTGTCCGCGGCGGCGTACCAGCCGCTCAGTTCGGCCGCGTCGACCGCGGCGACGGGCCCGGTGGTCGATGACGCCCAGGGCTCGGTGACGGGGGCCGCCAGGGTGATCGTCGTGGTCAGGAACGACGAGACGCACGCCGCGAAAGAAACACCACGGCACGCGGTGCCGAACGTCCCGGAGGGATGGCGGCGCGTGCGTTCCATCTCAGGCATCCCACGCCCGGCGGCTCGATTCGCGCGCCACGAAGGTGGTGGCCAGCCGGGCGTGCCGCGGGGTGCTCTCGGGCTCCTCGATCCGGCGGATGATCGCCTCGACCGCGGCCCGCCCGATCTCGCGCACCGGCATGCGGACCGAAGACAGGCGGGGCCGGACCAGGCTGCACAGACGCGAATCATCGAACCCGACCAGGCGGAGCGAACCGGGGATGTTGACATCGCGGTCGAGCGCGGCCTGGGCGATCCCGATGGCGATCTCGTCGTTGGCCGCGAACACGGCGGCCTGCTCCAGCCGGCCCTGGTCGATCATCGACCCGGCCCAGTCCCAACCCCAGTCGAAGGAGAACTCGTGGCGCGCGATCTGGTCAGCGCGTGGTTCGTGGCCGTGGATGCGGAGCACCTCGCAGAACGCGGCGAGCCGTTCGTCCGAGTCGATGTTGCCGCGGTGGGCCCCCACGAAGAAGCAGCGTTCCGGGTCGGTCCCGTCCAGCAGGTGCTCGACCGCCTTGCGGGTTCCCATGCGATTATCCACAATGATGGTCTCGACGTCGACCCCGGGCTCGTCGACGCCGATGATGACGACGGGGTGCTCGAGGCGTCCGATGCCGTCCAGATCCACGCCGCTCCGCTCGGTGAGCATGACGATCAGACCGTCGACCAGGTCGAGGGCGAAGCCGTTGTCCGGACCGCTCTCGCCGCGGTGGGCGTTGGAGCTGACCAGCAGGTGGTAGCCGAGTTCGCACGCCCGGTCGTCCAGGGCCGACATCAGGGCCGAATAGAACTCGCCGTGGATGTCGGGCAGCGAGACCCCGATGACGCGGCTGCGGTTGGTCAGCAGGCCCTTGGCGAACAGGTTGGGGCGGTATTTGAGCTCCTGGATCGCGGCGCGGACACGCTCGGCGGTGGCGGCCGAGACCTTGTCGGGCGCATTGAGCACCCGGCTGACCGTGGCGATGGAGACTCCGGCCCGCTCGGCGACGCTGCGGATGGAAACCGCCCCCGGGAACCCGCTCCGGCTTGCTTCTGGGCCGTTCATGCGTGATGATGGTAGCATGATGAAACCGGTTACACGAGCATTTTTTCCCCCTTTGGCCGTGCTTGCGATGGGGTCCGTCGTTCCCGGATGCGCGGGTCCGGCCGCGGTCGGTGATCCGCTGGTCACCCGGGCGGAGCGCGTCGTGATCGCCCCGGAGCGGGGCACGCCCCGTCCTCCCTTCCGGTTCTCCGCGGAAGATGCCCGCCTGCTCGACGAGATCCAGGAGGCGACATTTCACTTCTTCTGGACGGCCGTCAGCCCGGAAACGGGCATGGTGTACGACCGGACCAGCAGCGACGTGATCAGCGTCGCCGGCGTGGGATTCCAGCTCGCCGCGCTGCCCATCGGGGTGGAGCGGGGATGGATCAGCCGCGACCAGGGGCAGGCCCGGGCCCGCCAGATCCTCGACGCGCTCGCCCGCGAGCCGAGCAACCGCAAGGCCGGGCTGTTTTACCACTTCATCAACCCGCACGACGCCTCGGCCCGGCGGGTGGGGCGGGAGCTGGTGGTCAGCACCGTGGACTCGGCCCTGCTCTTCTCCGGGATGCTGGTGGCGGGCCAGTACTTCGGCGGCGACCTCGCCGCGGACATCGACCGGCTGTTCGCCGCGGCGGACTGGAGTTTCTTCCTGGCCGAACCGGGCGGCGCCTCCCCGCCCTCCGGCCGCTACCTGAGCCTGGGCTGGAAGCCGCTGGCCGATGATCGCCCGACCGGAGACGGTGAACTGCTCCCCTACTACTGGCTCGACGCGGGCGACGAGCACCGGCTGACCACCTTCCTCGGCGTGGCCGCCCCCGAAGCCGCCCACCGCGTTCCGCCCGAGACCCACTGGAGCCTGCGCCGCCAGCTCGGCTGGCACGAGGGACAGGGACACATCGTCTGGTTCCCATATTCGGGAGCGCTTTTCACCAACTTCTTTGCCCATCTCTTCATCGACCACGCCGGCCTGGGCACGGACAACCCGTCCGCCCATGGCCAGTCGCACCGCGCACGGGTGGATTGGTGGGAGAACAGCCGGCGCACCGTGCACCTGCACCGAGATCGGGCCATCGCCAACCCGCTCGGATTGCCGACGCTCGGGCCGGATGCGTGGGGCTTCTCGGCAGGAGACGGCCCGGACGGATACCTGGTGTCGCAGCAGTTTCCAGTCAGGGTGGAGATGGTCGGTGCAGAGCCGGGCCGGGACTTCTCGGCGTTCACGGCCGCGGAGAACTGGGGCGGCGGGGTCGTTTTTCCGTACGCCATGGGCGCGTCGATCATGTTCGAGCCGGATCTGGCCGTCGCGGCCCTCCGGTTCGCACGGGGCGTGACCGGCCCGGGCGGCTCGCCCGGCGTCTGGCGGGCCGGGCCCCCGAGCGGCTGGGGGTTCGCCGACGCGTTCCGCCTCGACCGTGATGGCCGGACCGACTGGGTGGCCGAGGACTTCGTGGCCATCAGCCAGGGGCCGCTGCTGCTCGGCATCGAGAACGCCCGCACCGGGTTGGTCTCCCGGCTTTTCATGGAGCACCCGACCGTGCGGGCCGGCCTGGACCGACTCGGCCTGACACCCCGGTGAACGCCCCCGAAACCCCGTCCTTTGAAGTTCTGGTGAACTTGCCCGGATTTTCCGCTTGCAAGGGCCAGGATTCTCGGGCACAATGTAACCGTTTTCACATGTCGGACGGACAGCGCATCCGTGTGGGGGCTGCGTCCGAGATCCTGGCCCATCTGAGAGGGGCCGACCGCAACCTGGAATGAGGAGGGAATCATGCGACCGAACGGAACACTTGGACTGGGCGTGATCATGTGCGCGGGCACGATGGCCGCCGCGTCGGGCGTGGGCGACATCGCCGGCTTCGTCAACAACCCCCGGCTCTTCAACGACTTCTCGGGCAGCACGCTGACGTTCTCCAGCGCGTTCGACCCCATGGGCAGCTCCGTGGACCTGCGCGAGGAGAACTACGGCTCCGGCGGGTTCGCGAACCGGCACGCCGCCTGGTTCGGCGACGGCGGCCCGAACAAGGTCGACTTCGACTACGGCGACGCCTGGGACATGCAGATGACCATGCAGATCAACGAAGCCACCGGCGTGGGCAACGTCGAGGCCGGCTTCCAGGCCGACCTGTTCGGCTTCGGACTCTTCGGCGTGCTGACGGCCAACGGCGAGATCGCGGCCTTCGGGTCCGTGCTGCCGTTCCACACGTTCGGCACCGGCCTGTACAACGTCGGCGACGAGATCATGCTCCGCATGGTCCACCGTCCCGGCGCCGGTCAGTTCAGCGGCACGCCCTCGACCATGGAGTACATGTACAACAACATGACCACCGGCAGCGGCTGGGTGTCCAGCGGCGCGATCAACTTCACCACCACCGAGGGCGGCATCCCCAGCAGCTTCGACTTCTTCGCGGGCGTCGGGGCCCAGATCAACGCCCCCGGCAGCAGCGCGGTGGTCGACATCAGCTTCCGCAACCTGACCGCGGCCGTGCCCGCCCCCGCCTCGCTCGGCCTGCTCTCGCTCGCCGGCTTCGCGGCCTCCCGGCGTCGCCGCTGATCGAACGGACCTCCCGGTCCGTCCAAGCTCATCCCGGAGCCGGACGCCCCGACAGGCGTCCGGCCTCTTCCAGAAGACCCCCACGCTCCCGACCACCGGCCGCGTGCAGCACGAGGACCGAGCATGACGCTCCCCAATCAGTACGGACGCTTCATCGAGGATGGACGCGGGTACGAGATCACCGACCACGCCACGCCGCGCCCCTGGGTGAACGTGGTGAGCAACGGCCGGTACGGCTTCGTGGTCAGCCAGAACGGGGCGGGCTTCTCGTGGCTCGACCACTGCCAGCTCAACGTGCTGACCCAGTGGCGGATGGATCACATCCGCGACGACCACGGACGCTTCCTGTATCTGGCGGACCTGGACGAGGCCGACTCGGTCTGGTCGGTCGCCCCGCATCCGTGCCGCAAGGCGTTCGACCGGTTCCGGTGCGTGCATCGGGCGGGCAGCACCACCTTCGAATCCTCGCTGAACGGCATCACCGCCGAGTGGACGCTGGGGGTGGCCCCGGACGACCAGGCGGAACTCTGGACGCTGACGCTCCGCAACGACTCGCCCCGGGCCCGCCGCCTGCGGGTGGGCGCGTTCTTCCAGTGGTGCTGCGACGCGGCGCCCGACTCGGCCCGCGAGTTCCACCGCCTGTTCTTCACGACCAGGTACGACGCGGCACGCCACGCGGTGCTGGCGACCAAGAACGTGTGGAACGCACCATTCGGAACCAAGGAAGATCACTGGAACCGGTCCTGGCCGTACGTCGCCGCGTTCGCCATGCCACGCGTCGACAGCGACCGCGTCTGGGCGACCTCCGATACGGAGCGGTTCCTGGGCCGGGCCGGCGACCAGCGTCGGCCCGCGGGCATGGTCGAAGGCTGCGAACCAACGTTTGGACGCTTCGCCGATCCCTGCGCGGCGGTCGGGGCCGACCTCGAGCTCAAGCCCGGCCAGAGCCTGACGCGCACCTTCGTGCTGGCCATCTCGGAGGAACAGGCCGGCCTGGAGGCCATCCTCGACAAGTTCGCCCGCCCAGGCGCCATCGACGCCGCGCTGGCGGCCTCGTCGGACGGGTGGAAGCAACGGCTCGCGCCCACGAACGTCCGGACCGAAGCGCCGGATTTCGACCTGCTCAACAACCACTGGCTGCCCTACCAGGCCATCAGCGCCCGGCTGTGGGCCCGCAGCGGGTACTACCAGCAGTCCGGCGCGTACGGGTTCCGCGACCAGCTGCAGGACAGCCAGGTGTGGCTGCTGCGCGACCCCGAGCTGTGCAAGCGCCAGATCCTGCTGCACGCCGCCCACCAGTTCGCCGACGGCAGCGTCTACCACTGGTGGAACCCCATCACCGAGACCGGCCAGCACGACCAGTGCAGCGACGACTACCTGTGGCTGCCCTTCGTTCTGTGCTCCTACATCCGGGAGACCGGCGACACCGGGATTCTGGATCTGGAGACGAGGTTCGTCGACGACCCGACGCCCACGCCGCTCCGCGAGCACGCCAAGCGGTCGATCGCCCGGTCGCTCTCGCGGTTCAGCGCCCGCGGGCTGCCGCTGATCGGCGACAACGACTGGAACGACGGCCTGTCCGCCCTGGGCGGCGATGACACCGGCGAGTCCGTGTGGCTGGCCTTCTTCCTCATGGTCATTCTCGACGAGTTCGGGCGGGCCCTGGCCGAGGCGGGCGAACCGGAAGTCCGCGACCGCTACGCGGCCAGCCGGGCGGCGGTGCACAAGGCGGTGTGTGAGCACGCCTGGGACGGACGCTGGTTCCGCCGGGCCACCGACGCCAACGGCCGGTGGCTGGGCTCGAAGGACTCGCTCGAAGGACAGATCTTCCTCAACGCCCAGACCTGGGCCCAGTTCGCACGGGCCGGCAGCGACGACCAGCGCGATTCGGCGTGGGAGTCCGTGAAGGAACGCCTGCTCACGCCCTACGGGCCGCTGCTGCTCGCACCTGCGTACACCGTGCCGGACGCCGCGATCGGGTACCTCTCGCGCTACGCCCCCGGGTCCCGGGAGAACGGCGGGGTGTACATGCACGCGGCCACCTGGGCCCTGGCCGCGGCGGCGCAGCGCCGCGACGTGGCCGCGGTCGGCGCGATCTGGAAGTCGATCTCCCCCCCGCTGCGCGCGGCCGATGCCGAGGCCTACGCCGCCGAACCCTACTGCCTGCCGGGCAACGTCGACGGCCCGCTGTCCCCGAAACCGGGCCGGGCGGGATGGACCTGGTACACGGGGTCCGCCGCGTGGCTCAACCGGGTGAGCATCGAGTGCGTAATCGGCGCCCGCGCCGAGTGGGGCGGCCTGCGGATCGATCCCTGCCCGATGCCCGAGCTGGGCCGGGTCCGGGCGGTGCGACGCTGGCGCGGACGGGATATCACGATCGTCTTCGACGCCGCGCAGTATCATCCCGGGCACGAGTGCGTGCTGACCCTCGACGGTGTGGTGCTGGAAACCAACCTGATCACGGAATCCATGCTCGCCGAGGGAGCGTCGGCGGAAGCGGCCGTCCGGTGGGTCGCCCCCGAGCACCGCGTCCCGGATGTCCTGGTCCGAAACCGCGAGAGGAGCCCGACATGAACGCTTCGCATCGCACCGAGCCCCACCGGTCCGTGGCGGGCACGCGGCGGGGAACGCTCCGCGCGTTCACACTGATCGAACTGCTGGTGGTCATCGCGGTGATCGCGCTGCTCATCAGCATCCTCCTGCCAGCGATCGGCAAAGCCCGCCTGACGGCCCAGAACGTGATCTGCCAGAGCAATCTCCGCCAGATCGGGCTGGGCATGCAGATGTACCTGAACGATCAGAAGGACCCAACCTACATCGACCTGTTCCCCTTCCTGCCCGGGAAAGAGGTCAACCCGGTCACCGGCTCGCACGACTTCCGGGCCCATCGCTGGAATGTGATGCGCGTGCTGGAGTCGTATCTGGGCGGCAAGAGCCAGGGCACCTTCGTCTGCCCGTCCGCCCGCGGCCGTTCCTCGGTGCTGGACGAACAGACACGCCTGGGCATGACCTTCAGCGGGCGGATCCAGGCGCTCGACTACGACCAGGACGGTGTCGAGGAGTACACGGAGTACTGGTTCAACGACTCCCCCACGACCCCCCAGAACCTGTACATCGGCGTCTCCGGACAGCGGCAGCGGTACGTCCGGCACCCGGAGGAGCTCGTCCTGGCGATCGACGCGATCGACTGGATCCCCCGCCACCGGGTCGCCGCGCAGGTGGACACCACCGGCCTGAACGTGACCGGGGCAAGCAACCTGCTCCGCGGCGATCTCCGCGTCCAGCAGCAGAGCGAGGCCGAGTACATCTTGACGCGCGACCGCTACGGGTCCGCGCCCAACTTCTGGAACTGGGGCCACTTTTACCCCGACCGGTGATGCGCACCGGACGCGCCGCCAAGGAGCCCGACCCATGGGACTTCGCGAGAAACTCAACGACAATCCGATGATCGGTCGGAGCGTCGCCGCCGTCATCGCCGTGGTGGCGGTGGTGATCCTGATCCGTTCGCAGACCAATGAAGCGCCGGACAGCGTCGAACGCCGGTCGCAGACGGTCACCATCCGCGACACGGAGACCGGCGACGAGTGGACCATGAACCGCGGCGAGTTCGAACGCCTGCTGCTGCTCCAGAACGGCCTGATCGACCCCAACGGCGGGATCCCCAGCCAGTTCTCCGGGGGGCGTCCGACCGGGGTCCTCGTGGACAAGCCGGACTGGCAGGAGACCGTCGACCGCATCAACGCCAGGACAAAGCAAATGGGCGTTGTGGCCGGATCCGCCGGGCGGGAGGTGCGGGGTGGGGGGGGGCGGGGGGGGGCCAGCCGGCGGCGAGCCGGCGGAGG
>CAYNRF010000115.1:0-459 GCA_964399525.1 uncultured Phycisphaeraceae bacterium
CCACTGTCGCGGGCGTGGCCAATACCTGGGGCTACGGCGCGATGACGAACTCCTACAACGATCTCCGAAACTCCAGGACCATGATCATCATGGGCGGGAACCCGGCGGAGGCGCATCCGATTGCGATGCAGCACGTGCTTGCCGCACGCGACTTCAACCGCGCCCACCTCATCGTCATCGATCCGCGTTTCACGCGCACCGCGGCGCACGCGACCGAATATGTGCGGATCCGGCCGGGCACCGACATCCCGCTGGTCTGGGGCATCCTCTGGCACATCTTCGAGAATGGCTGGGAGGACAAGGAGTTCATCGCGCAGCGCGTGCACGGCATGGACCAGATCCGCCACGAGGTGGCGAAGTGGACACCGGAGGAGGTGCAGCGCGTCGCCGGCGTCCCGGGCGAACAGTTGCGACGCGTCGCGCAGATCTTCGCCACCCAGAAGCCCGCCACGCTAATCT
>CAYNRF010000115.1:469-9893 GCA_964399525.1 uncultured Phycisphaeraceae bacterium
AGAAGACGGTCGGCACGGCCAATGTGCGCGCCTATTCCATCCTGCTGCTAGCCACCGGCAATGTCGGCGGCCCGGGCAACGGCGCGAACATCTTCCGGGGGCACACCAATGTGCAGGGCGCGACCGACCTCGGCCTCGATGTCGCGACGCTGCCTGGCTACTACGGCCTGGACGAGAAGGCATGGCGCCACTTCGCCCGCGTGTGGAAGGTCGACTACGACTGGCTGAAATCCCGCTTCGCCTCGGAGAAGTTCATGCAGACGCCCGGCATCCCCAGCACCCGCTGGTTCGATGCCGTGCTGCTGCCGCCGGACCAGATCGAGCAGCCTGACAGGTGCAAGGCGATGGTGGTGTTCGGCCATGGCGGCAACACCGTCAGCCGGATGCCGGAGGCGCTGAAGGGCATGGAGGAACTGGAGCTTCTGGTCGTCGCCGACCCGCACCCCACGACCTATGCGCAGATCTCCCCGCGCCGGAACAACACCTATCTGCTGCCGATGTGCACCAGCTTCGAGATGGATGGCAGCCGCGTCGCGTCCAACCGTTCGCTGCAGTGGGGGTGGAAGATCGTCGACCCGATCTTCGAGAGCCGCAACGACTACGACGTGATGTATGCCCTCGCCCGCCGCCTCGGCTTCGCGAACGAGATGTTCCGGAACATCGGTGTGCAGGACGGCAATGTCTCAGCCGAGGACATCCTGCGCGAGATGAATCGCGGCCTGATGTCGATCGGCTACACCGGCCAGTCGCCGGAGCGGCTGAAGGCGCACATGCTGAACCAGCAGCATTTCGACTTGGTGACCTTGCGCGCCGGGCCGGATGCGCCGGAGGAGGTGCGCGGCGACTATTACGGGCTGCCCTGGCCCTGCTGGGGCAAGCCGGAATGGCGCCATCCGGGCACCCACATCCTCTATAACACGCAGCTGCACGTGAAGGAGGGCGGCGGCACCTTCCGCGCCCGCTTCGGCGTGGAGCGCAACGGCGAGACCCTCCTGGCCGAGGGCTCCTGGTCCAAGGGCTCGGAGATCGAGGACGGCTATCCCGAGTTCACCATGGCGGTGCTGGACCGCCTGGGATGGTCGGGCGACCTCTCGGCCGAGGAGCGCGAGACGATTGCCCGGGTCGGAGAGGCCGATGCGGCCAAGGTGGCCTGGTCCACCGATCTCTCGATGGGCATCATCCGCGTCGCCATGGAACATGGTTGCCTCCCCTACGGCAACGCCAAGGCGCGCGCGGTGGCGTGGAACCTGCCGGATGCGGTGCCGATGCACCGCGAGCCGATCTACACGCCGCGCACCGACCTGATCCCGACACCCGACCAGGCCGCGCAGATGGCGGCGAATGCCGAGATGGCCGCACCGGCGGGCACGTACCCGACGCTGCGGGACCGCCGCGCCTATCGCGTGCCGCATCTCGGCCTGAGCGTGCAGATGCGCAGCCACGCGGTGGCGCGGGAGTTCCCGATCATCCTCACCTCCGGGCGTCTCGTCGAATACGAGGGTGGCGGAGAGGAGACTCGCTCCAATGCCTGGCTCGCCGAGCTGCAGCAGGACATGTTCATCGAGATCAACCCGGGGGACGCCGAGTCCCGCGGCATCCGGGCCGGGCAATGGGTGTGGGTGCTGGGCGCAGAGAACAGCGCGCGGATCCGGGTCAAGGCGCTGGTGACGGAGCGCGTCGCGCCCGGCATCGCCTTCATGCCCTACCATTTCGGCGGCTGGTGGATGGGTGAGGACCGCCGGCGCTTCTACCCGCCCGGCACGGATCCGATCGTGCTCGGCGAGAGCGCGAATGCGATTACCACCTATGGCTACGACCCCGTCACCTTCATGCAGGAGACAAAGGTCACGCTGTGCCAGATCCGCGCTGCGTGAGGAGGAAATCCGCACCATGGCCCGACTGGTCTTCCTCTGCGACAGCGAGCGGTGCATCGAATGCAACGCCTGCGTCACGGCCTGCAAGAACGAGAACGAGGTTCCCTGGGGCATCAACCGCCGCCGCGTCGTCACGCTGAACGACGGCAAGCCCGGCGAACGCAGCATCTCCATGGCGTGCATGCATTGCACGGATGCGCCCTGCGCCGCCGTCTGCCCGGTGGACTGCTTCTACTTCACAGCCGACCACCTGGTGCTGCACGACAAGGACCTGTGCATCGGCTGCGGCTATTGCTTCTACGCCTGCCCCTTCGGCGCCCCGCAGTATCCGCGCGTCGGCAATTTCGGCAGCCGCGGCAACATGGACAAGTGCACCTACTGCGCCGGCGGCCCGCAGCAGGACAACACCGCCGTCGAATACATCCAATACGGCGCGAACCGCCTTGCCGAGGGCAAGCTGCCGATCTGCGCGGAGATGTGCTCCACCAAGGCGCTGCTCGCCGGGGACCAGGCCATCATTGCAGAGATCTACCGGGAGCGCGTGCAGAAGCGCGGCTTCGGCTCCGGCGCCTGGGGCTGGCGCACGGCGTATCGCGAGCGACGGGAGGCATGACGATGCACGCCCTGCGACCGATCGTCGCGGCGCTGCTGCTGTTCGCGCTCCCCGCGCTCGGGCAGGAACAGACGCAGCAGGCGCCAGGCCTCCCCGGCGGCGATGCCGGCGTGCAGTCTACCGCCCCCGAGGTCGGCGCCGGACGCGGCGGCTTCAACGAGCCGCCGCCGCCCAACGCGGAGCCTGGAACGCCCACCGGCACCCCGCCCCCGCCGGGTGCGACACAGCGCGTGGCTCCGCAGCCCGCCGAGCCCGCCGCGCTGATCGCACCGGGTCCGCCGATGGGCGCCCGCGACCCGCTGGGAGCCAGCGAGCTCGAACTGCAGCGCACCTTGCGCGGCGGCGTGATCGAGGGCCGGGTGTCCATCCCGAACCAGTCCGCCGGCATCCTCATCCAGCCGCAGGGCCGCGACTGGCGTCAACTCCGCAACGAGGTCCTCACGGTGACCGGGCTCGTGCTGGTGGTCGGCGCCATCCTCGCGCTCGGTGCCTTCTACGCGCTGCGGGGGCGGACGAAGATCGAAAGCGGTCGCGCCGGGCGCCGGATCCAGCGCTACACGCTGTTCGAGCGCGCGAACCACTGGATGGTGGCGGCCAGTTTCGTCCTGCTGGCGCTCACCGGGTTGAACATCACCTACGGGATCTACGTCCTGCGTCCGCTGATCGGGCCATCGGCCTTCGCCGCGCTGACGCTATGGGGCCAGTGGGCGCACCATTACATCGCCTTCGCTTTCATGCTCGGCGTGCTGGTGATGCTGGTGATGTGGGCGCGCGAGAACCTGCCGCGCCGCGTGGACGTGGAATGGGTGCGGACCGGCGGCCCCCTCTCGAAATCGCATCCGCCGGCCGGGAAGTTCAACGCCGGGCAGAAGCTGCTCTACTGGTTCGTGATGCTCGGCGGAATCGCCATGTCGGGCACCGGGATCATGCTGATGTGGCCCGGGCTGCTGAACGATGTGGTCAGCCAGCAATGGGCGCATATCGCGCACGGGTTGCTGGCCATGGCGATGATCGCGGTGATCCTCGGCCACATCTACATCGGCTCGCTCGGCATGGAGGGAGCCTTCGAGGGAATGTACGAAGGCCAGGTCGACTACAACTGGGCGCGTGAGCACCACAGGAACTGGCTGGAGCAGGAACTGACGCAGGCGCGCCGCATGGTGGCCAATGAGCCCATGCCGACGCAGCGCGTCGCGGGGGGCGACTGACCTTTCGCCCCTCGGCCGGCCTCGCGTTTCGCACGGCGAGCGTCGGCTGCGGGCCGAACAGGATCGCTCAGCCAGCGCACAGACCGGTGATCCGTGCCCGGCGCGGCCCTTCGTCCACACGGTCAGCAACGCCGGCCTGCACCCCCGCGCTGCCCTGGGACGGCACCGGGACGCAGTCCCCTCTCGCTCACCCGCCGCCCTTGACGGGCTCTGCTTGCCCCTCGGCAGGCATTGGCTCGGTCTCGTCGGAGCCCGGCTCGTCCCGTCTGTCAGAACCCTTGGCCGCACGCTTCTCCAGCTTCGCAGCAGCCTTGGCCTGCTTGGCGCGATCGCGATCCTTGCGCTCCATGCTGTAGTTCGGCTTACGCATCGATGTTCCCTACCGGCAATATGGTTGCCCCCGGCATGATCCGCGCCGGAGCGTCACGAGGCGGCATGTCGTGGCGCCGCCGCGCATTTGCTACTCCGCGGAGATCGTCGAGACTTCCGGGCCCTTGCGCCCCTCCACGACCCGCATCCTGACGCCCTGTCCCTCGCTCAGCGTCCGCAAGCCACTTCGCTCGAGCGCCGTCGCGTGCACGAACACGTCCTTGCCGCCGCCTGCAGGTGCGATGAAGCCGAAGCCCTTTTCGGTATTGTACCACTTGACGGTCCCTTGCACCTCGTCGCCCTCGGTGGGGGACATCGGTGACCGAAAGTGGCCCTGGCCCGGCGCACGCGCGGCAGATGCCGGCGCGGAGGATTCGCCGACGATCCTCAGGACCTCGGTGACCTGCAGGCCCTTCGCGCCCGGTCCGGTGCGGACCGCCAGGATCGCACCAGGCTCAACCACCTTCGTGCCGGCCCGCTCCAGGACGCTGACATGGAGAAACGCGTCGCCACCGCCTTCCGCCAGTTCAACGAAGCCGAAGCCCTTGTCGGACTTGAACCATTTGACGGTCGCCTGGCTTTCCTCGCCGGCGCCGGAACTGCGGGGTGCGGTTCGGCTGAAGTCTGGCGCGGGCGACCATTCGTCTCCCCCTCCGAACATTCCGTCTCCAAATCCGTCCCTCCCGCGGGACTTCCGGATGCGTCCACCATCTCGGCTCAAGGCGCCAATCCTCCTTCCTCAGCGGACGGAACCATAGACTCGGGGCAAGATGCCCGAAAGCCGCAGCCCGGTGCCGACGTCAGGCAGGTGCTGGCCGGCCTTCGGCGGAGGGCCGCGAACCGCGGCCGTTGCGATTCATCTTTCGGTCAGGGCGCACCGCATAGCCTGTCCCGCGCGCTCGCCACCCTGGCGGGCTCCTTGCCCGGTGGCCGCCTTGCTCCCCTCCCCGTCTGCCCACGCCAAACATGGCATCGGCCCGCACCGCCCTGGAAGCTGGGCCGGGCGTCGGTGGCTCGCCGCGCCGCTCCGGCAGGCGGTCAGGCTGCATGGCGCGCGCACCCTGCCCGCGCTGCTGCTGGCCACCCTTCTCGTCACGCTGCTGGCGCTCGCGCTGCCGATCGCACTGCTGCAGGTCTACGACCGCATCCTGCCGCAAGCCGCGACCGGCACGCTCACGATCCTGGCCCTGGCTGTCGCCGCGGCGGTGCTGCTCGAACTCGCGCTGCGCATCGTCCGCGCCGAGGTGCTCGGGCGCCTCGCCGCCGTGGCCGAGGCGCGGGCGCAGGCGGAGGCAATGCGGCGCATCGCCGGCACGCCTGCCGACGCCTTCGAGGCCCACGGCAATGGCTGGTACTCCGAACGCCTGGCCGCCATAGGCACGCTGCGCGAGGCGTGGTCCGGCCCTGCGCTTCAGGCGATCCTCGACCTGCCCTTCGCCGGGCTCTACCTCCTCGCCATCGCGATGATTGCCGGGCCGCTCGCCCTGGCACCGGCCGGGCTCCTGGCCGGCGTGCTGCTGCTCGGCTGGGCGGCCGGCCGGCGCGTGCGGCGCCGCGCCGAGCGCCTCGCCGCGGCCGAGGAGCGGCGCTTCAATTTCCTGTTCGACGTGCTGCACGGCCTGCACGCCCTCAAGCTGCTCGGCGCGGAACCGCTGCTGGAGCGCCGCTACGAGCGGCTGCAAGGCACCACCGCCTCCCTGCGCCGCGACCTGGCGGGCGCCATGGCCGCGGCGCAGGAAGGCGGGCTGCTCTTCGCCTATCTCGCCACCGTGGCGACCGCCGCCTGGGGCTGCCTGATGGTGCTTGAAGGGCAACTCACCGTGGGTGGCCTCAGCGCCTGCGTGATGCTCGCCGGGCGCTCCATGCAGCCGCTGCTCGGCGGCGTCGCGCTCTGGGTGCGCTGGCAGACGCTCTCGGACGCCAGGCGCCGCATGGCCGAACTCGCCCTCCTCCCGCAGGAAGCGCGACCCGGCCTGCCGCCGCTGCGTGTCAGCCGCGGCGCGATCAGCTTGCGTGGCGTGCGGTTCGGGCCGCTGCTCGGCGGCGGGCACCTGTTCGAGGACCTCGCCCTCGAGGTCGCGCCCGGCGAGTTCCTCGGCATCACCGGGCCGAACGGCAGCGGCCGCTCCTCGCTGTTGCGGCTGATCGCCGGAGAGGCCCGGCCCGAGGCCGGCATGTTGCGTGTGGATGGCCAGGACCTGGCGCGGTGCGACCATCTGGCGGCGCGGCGCGAGATTGCCCTGGTGCCGCCCGATCCGGCGCTGGTCGCCGGCACCCTGCTTGAGAACCTCACGCTCGGCGATCCGGCGCTGGACGTTCACGCCATGCAGGTTGCCGCTTCGCTGGGGCTCGATGGCGTGGCGGCGGCGCTGCCCGGCGGCTGGCACACTGCCGTCGGCACCGGCGGCATGCCGCTGCCGCGCGGCGTGATGCAGCGCATCGGCCTGGTGCGCGCCCTGGCACGCCGCCCACGCATCCTGCTGCTGGACGACGTGACCTCGCAACTCGACGCGGAGGGCGACGCACGGCTCGGCCGGGTGCTCTCGCAGCTGCGCGGCACGGCGACGATCCTGCTGGTCAGCCATCGGCCCTCCGCCCTGTCTTGGGCGGACCGCGTGCTGCGCATCGCTGGCGGCCAGTTGGAGCCCGTTGCATGAACGCCTTCGTCCATCCTCCGGTCGCCGAGGCGGCGGAAGGCGTCACCGGCAGCCTGCCCGGGCTGCTGCACGTCGCCCATCCGCCAGCCCTCGAGGAGACGGACCTCACACGCTGCCTGGCCGCACTGCTCGGCCTGCTGCGCTGGGACGGCGGGCCCGATGGCATCCTCGCCGCCCTGCCGCACGCCGAGCCGCGACCGGACCTGACCGACATCCGCAACGCGCTCGCGCGGCTCGGCCATCCGACGCGGCCGGCGCGCCTCCGGCCGGGCGGGCTGGACCCGCGGCAGCTCCCGGCGCTGCTGCTCCGTCGCGGCCAGCCAGCCGCGGTGCTGTACCGCAATGACGCCGGCGACGTGCTGATGTTCGACGGCGCCACAGGCCGCACCCACGCCTGCGCGCCGCGCAATCTTTCCGGCACGCTCTACCTCCCGGCCCCGCCGGAGCCGGCGCGCGCGCGCGAAAGCTGGATCGGCACCGTCGCCCGTCGCTTCGCCCCCGCCGTGCCGCTGCTCCTCGGCCTCTCGGCGCTGGTCACGCTTCTCGGCCTGGCGGTGCCGGTCTTCACCATGCTGGTCTTCGACCTGGTGGTGACCGGGCGGCAGGCCGATGTGCTCGGCATGCTGCTCGCCGGCGTGGTGCTCGCCGCGCTCGGGGAGGTCGGGTTCCGCATGCTGCGGCAGCGGGCCCTGGCGCGCATCGGCGAGCGGCTGGACAGGCTGGTGCCGGAGGGCGTGTTCGGCCAGCTGATGGCGCTGCCGGCGGCGCTGGTGGAGCGCGCGGGCAGCGCGGCCCAGGTCTCTCGCCTGCGTGACTTCGCGGCGATACGGGAGATGCTGACAGGCGCATTCGCGCTTGCGGTACTAGACCTCCCCTTCACGCTGTTGATCCTTGCGCTGCTGTTCGCCCTCGGCGGCTGGGTCGCCGTGGTGCCGATCCTGGCGGCGCTGTCCTTCCTGCTGCTGTTCCTGGCCACGCGCGGCGCCGCGCGCCGGGCGATCAACGCCGCCTCGCAGGCCGGCCAGGCGCGGGAGGTCCTGGCGATCGAGCTGCTGGAGGCGCACCGCACCCTGCGGCTCGCCGGCGCGGCGGAACGCTGGGCCGAAGGCCATGCCGCGGCGGCCGCCGCGGCCGCCCTGGCCTCTGCCCGCGCCGCCGCGCTCAGCGCCCGCATCACCGCCACGGCGCAGGCGATCGTCACGCTGTCCGGCCTCGGCGCGATGGTGCTGGGCGTCGGCGCTGTGCTGACGGGCACCATGTCGCCGGGTGCGCTGATCGCGGGGATGATGCTGATCTGGCGGGTGCTGGCGCCGATGCAGGGTGCCTTCCTGATGCTCTCGCGCTGGGAGCAGACCCGCGCCTCCATCCGTCAGGTGGACGGGATGATGGCGCTGGAGACGGAGCGCCCCATCGCGACGCGCGCCCTCATGGCCGCGCCGGCGCATGGCGAGGTCGTCTTCCACCGCGTCGCGCTCCGCTACCTGTCCCAGGCGGAGCCGGTGCTGGCCGGCGCCAGCTTCACGATCCGCCATGGGGAGGTGGTGGCGGTGACGGGCGGCGACGGCACCGGCAAGTCCTCCCTGCTCAAGCTGGTCGCCGGGCTCTACCGGCCGCAAGGGGGCGTGGTGCGCGTCGGCGGGCACGACATCCGCGCCTACGACCCCGCGGTGCTGCGCCGTGCTGTTGCCTATGTGCCGCAATCGCCGCACCTGCTCTACGGCACCATCGCGCAGAACCTGCGCCTCGCCGCGCCCGAGGCGACCGAGGACGCGCTGCACCGCGCCTGCGCGGAGGCGCATGTGCTGGCGGCCGTGCAGGCGCTGCCGCAGGGCTTCGAGACGCGCGTCGGTGACAATGCCACCGGCAGCCTGCCGCGCAGCCTCCTGGTGCGTCTTTGCCTGGCGCGCGCACTGTTGCGCGACGCCCCCGTGCTGTTGCTCGATGAGCCGGTGGCCGGGCTGGACGAGGCCACCGCAACCGCTTTCGCCGCCGTGGTGGGCGCACGCCGGGGCCGCGCCACGATCCTCATGGCAACCCACAGGCCGAGTCACATGCGCCTGGCCAACCGTGTGCTGCGCATCGCCGACGCGACGGTGGAGGAGGTGCCGGTGCCCGGCGCAATGCCCGCCGCCGCCGCGCCGCTTCGCCTGCCCGTCTTCAAGCCCACGGGACGCCCGACATGAGCCGTATTCTGACCCTGCCGGAGCCAAGCCGCGTGCCGAGCCCGGACCGGCACGTGCTGGCGCTGGAGGAGGTGCGGCTGAAGGGCGCGGAGCGCGCCGCGATCATCGCCGCCGCGGCGCTGGTCGCCGGCTTCCTCGGCTGGGCGGCCGTCACGCGCCTGCCGGAGATCGCCGTCGCACCCGGTCAGGTGGAGACTTCGGTCGCGGCCGCGCCGGTGCAGCACCTTGAAGGCGGCATCGTCGAGGCCGTGCTGGTGCGCGAGGGCGAGACGGTCGCGGAAGGCCAACCGGTGCTGCGCCTGCACGACGCCGCGCCGCGCGCCGAGCTGGGCCAGATGCGCGTGCGCCTGTTCGCGCTCCGCCTGCAGGCGGAGCGGCTCGCCGCGCTTGCCGCCGGCGGCGCGCTGCCGCCCGGCACGGCGGAGGCGGAAGCGCTGCTCGGCCCGCAGCGCGCGGCGCTCGCAGCGCGGCTTGCGGCGCAGGCTGACCGGCGCGCCACGCTCGCCGAGCTCGTTGCGCA
>CAYNRF010000116.1:0-9889 GCA_964399525.1 uncultured Phycisphaeraceae bacterium
TCTCATGCGTGATCCACTGCATCCGGTCCTCCCGCGCATAGGCGCGACGGTTCCGTGCGCCGCTGCGGTCGGTGAGCCAGACGCGGTCCGTCATCGGGCCGGCGTAGAGGATCAGGTCCTCGTCATCGGGGCAGAATTGCGGATGGCCGATGGTGTCGCGCTCGAGGAAGATTCCGAGCGCGCCGGCCTCGGTGTCGATCAGCACGAAGCGCGAGATGGCACCGACGCGCACCGGCACCGCCCACCACCGCCCGCTGGCGGACAGCGCGGTGGTGCCCATCGCGGCGCCGACCATGCCCTTCTCGCGCATCTCCACCGCGCCGAAGGAGGCGAGTTCCTCCTCCTCGAAGGTTTCCAGATCCACGCGGAAGGCGGCGGTGCCGGCGGTGTAGTAGGCGAAGCGGCCACAGGGCGAGGGATGCAGCGACCATTCGGCGATGCCCGGCCGGTCGGTGGCCTGCACGAGCTTCCCCGTCGCGCGCTCCTCGAAGAAAATCTGCGCCGCGCCGCTGCGGTGGGAGACGAAGATGAGCTTCGTCATCGCGCGGTCCCAGGCGGGCACGAAGAAGAAGGGGTGGTGGTGGATCGCGGGATGATCCGTGACCTGCCGGATCATCCGCCCGCTCCGCGGATCGCGGACGCTGCGCGCCTCGGCCGGCCAGATGCGTCCGCGGTTGCTCATGGCGCGTTGCCGACGCCGCGCGCCGCGGGCAGGCCGAGGACGAAGCCGGGAAAGCGCCAGGACAAGAGCAGAAAAAGTCCGGCCGTGCCATTCGCCAGCCACCAGGGCAGCGAGAGCGTGGGATAGACGATCGCCGAGAACCCGCATGCGAGCAGCAGCACACGCTCCGGCCAGGCGAGCGGGCGCGTCGCGTACCCCACCACGCCGGCCGCCCAGACGCCGGTGGACAGCACCAGGCCCGCGGTCGCGAGCAGCACCTGCCACAGGCTGCCCTGCGCCAGCAGCGCCGGATCGGCGATGAAGCCGAGCGGGATGAGGAAGCAGACGAAGCTCATCTGGAAGGCACGAAGGCTGGTCGCCATCACCGGTGACTGCGCCAGCCCGGCCGCGGCATAGGAGGCCAGCGCAACCGGAGGCGTCACCATGGACAGCACGCAGTAGTACATCACGAAGAAATGCGCAGCGAGCGGCGGCACGCCGAAATTCTGCACCGCCGGCACGAACAGGATCGCACCGATGATGTAGGCGGCGACCGTCGGCAGCCCCATCCCCATGATGATGCAGCCGAGGATCACCAGCAGCAGCGCGCCGCCGAGCGAGTCGCCGCCCGCCGTCATCAGTCCGGCTGCGAACTTCAGCGCCAGATTGGACTGGATGGCGACGGCGATGACGATGCCGACCGCGCCGATCGGCACCGCGATCTCGGCTGCCTGGCGCGCCACGTTGCGGACGATCTTCGGCGCGTCCAGCAGCGTGCGCCAGCCGCCCGGGCCGAAGGGCGCGATGAAGAAGCAGGACAGCGTGGCGTACATCGCCGCACTCGGCGCCGACCAGCCCGCCGCCAGCGCGCCGATCAGCACGAAGAGCGGCGCCAGCAGCACCAGCCGCGGCAGCACCGCCGGGATCGCCTCGATGATCGCGCGGTCGATGGTGCCGAGGCCGGTGCGGCAGGCATGCAGATGCGCGCCGATGAACAGCGCCGTGTAGAAGCCGAGCGCCGGCAGCAGCCCCGCCAGCGCGACCTGCGCATAGGGGATGACCAACAGCTCCGCCATGACGAAGGCGGCGACCCCCATGATCGGCGGCATCAGCTGCCCGCCGGTGGAGGCGATGGCCTCGGTCGCGGCGGCACGCTCGGCCGGTATGCCGGCGCGGCGCATCAGCGGGATGGTGAAGACGCCGGTGGCGGTCACGTTCGCCACCGCGCTGCCGGAGATGGTGCCCATCAGGGAGGAGCCGACGATCGCGACCTTGGCGGAGCCGCCGCGCGCCGTGCCGACCAGCCGCGTCGCCAGGTCCACGAAGAGCGATCCGCCGCCGACGGCCGAATACACCACGCCGAAGGCGACGAAGTAGAAGACGAAGCCGACGGAGGTCTCCGTGGTGACGCCGAGGATGCCGCTGGTGGACATCGTCAGGATCTCGATCGCTTCCGGCAGCGCGAAGCCGCGGAAGCTGGCCTCGCCCGGCAGCACGAAGCCGAACATGCCATAGAGCAGGAAGGCCAGTATGACGGCGACCAGGATGCCGCCCACGGCGCGGCGCACGCCTTCGATCAGCAACGCGACGAACAGCACGCCTATCGCGACGTCCAGCGGGAAGACCGGATCCACCATGTCGATCCGGTTCGCCAGGCGCTCTGCGCTGTTCCAGTAGTACCAGCCCACCGCGGCCACGCCGGCGAGGCACAGCGCGTCGATCGCGCGGCGGAGGACGGCCGGCAGCGCCGGCGCCTTCAGCGGCTGGAACAGGAACAGCAGGAACAGCGCGGTGATCAGATGCGCCGGGCGTTCCACCAGCGGCGCCTGCGGCGCGAACAGGATCCAGTACTGGAAGGCGCAGAAGCCCGCGCCCACCCACAGCCTTGGATCCAGGATTTCGCGCCGCACCGCCGCCTCAACTCATCCAGCCGCGTTCGCGGAAGTAGCGCGCCGCGCCGGGATGCAGCGGCACGCCGGTGTTCTCCGGCTTCCAGGCATCCTCCGGCTTGAAGGCGGCGAAGGCCGGGTATTCGGCAACGAGCCGGTCACGGTTCTCCACGATCGCCTTCACCACGCGATACGCGACATCGTCCGGGACCGATGCATGGGCGATCAGCACTGTGCCGAAATCGCCGCTGCGCGTCGGTCCGTCCTGTCCCTGGAACCACTGCGGCAGCATGGCCCGGCGCAGCCCGACGCGCGCCAGTGCCTCCAGTGACTTCTCCGACAGGTCGAGGAAGCGCACATCGGCGGTCAGCGCGATCTCGGTGATGGTCGGGTGCCCGCGCAGCACCGTGTCGAACAGGATGTCGGCACGGCCGTCGCGCAGGATGGAGGGGATCTGCGCCACGTCCACCTGGATGATGGAGCCGCCATTGGCGCGCACCTTGTCGCGGCTGAGGCCATGCGCGGCCAGGATGGTGTCCACCGCCGGCGGCACATTCGAGCCCTGCGGCTTCATCACGATGCGCAGCGGCTTCCCGGAATCGAGGATCTGGTCGAGCGTGGTGAAGTTGTTGCGCCGCAGGAACTCGTTGCGCACCATCGCGCCGATGAAGACCGGGTTCAGCCCGCCGACCAGCGCGCGGATGTTCTGCGCCTTCTGCCCATTGTAGAGCGCGTCGCCATTCGCGGCGAGCACCGCGGTCTGCACGTTGGACAGCGCGATCTGCGCCGTGCCGCGCTCCACCACCATCGGGTTCGCCACGCCGCCGCCGCGGGGGATGATCTCGACTGTCCGGCCTTCCAGGACCGGCGCGATGACGCGCTGGATCGCCGCCGCCGCAACATACCAGCCGGAGCCGACCGGCATCGCGCCGATCCGCAGCGTATCCTGCGCGGCGGCGGGCCGCGCGACCGCAAGGCCCGCAGCAGCGGCCATCAGGCCGCGTCGTGTCGTGTTCATGCTGTTCCTCCCTTCGCTGACATGGTCGTCACGCGGCGGCCTTGCGGCGGCCGGGTCTCGGTTGCGGCGCCGGCGCCACGGCCGCGACGGTGGCGCCGCCGGCGGCGAGCGCGCGGCCGATCTCGGCCGCCGCCGCCATCACGGGGCGCAGCAGGTGCTGGCGGAATTCGGCTTCGGAGGCGCGCGCACTCGGCGCGGCGACGCTGACGACGGCGACGGGCTGCCGATCCGCGTCCAGCACCGGCACGGCCAGCAGGCGCAGACCCAGCGTGAAAGGGCTTTCGCTCAGCACGAACCCGTCGCGCCGCGCCGCGGCCAGGCGCTTGGCCAGCGCGGCGTGGTCCACCGGCACCTCGGGCAGCGTGCCGGGGCGCGGCGGCAGCGCCAACACGCGCGCGACTTCCGCCTTGTCCAGGAAGGCGAGCAGCGCGTTGCCGATGGCGCTGCTCGCGGCCGGGATCGTCGTGCCGACGCGGATATCCACGCCGAGCCGCGTCAGCCCCGCGCGGACGCGCTCGACATAGAGGATGTCGGCGCCATCCAGCACGCCGAGGCTCGCGGCCTCGGACGTCTCCCCGACCAGGGAGCGCAGGATGGGCCGTGCGGTGTCGCGCAGGTCGCGCCGCGCGATGGCGGCGAAGCCGAGATCCAGCACCTTCAGCGTCAGACGAAAACGCCGCGTTGCGGGATCGCGCGCGAGATAGCCGGCCTCTGCCAGCGTGGTCAGCATGCGATAGGCGGTGCCGGGATCGAGCTGCGCCGCGGCCGCCGCTTCGGAGACCGAGAGCTCGGCCTGCTCGGCCGAGAACGCCTCGAGCACCGACAGCCCCTTCAGGAGCGATCCGACATGGTTCCGGGCTGCGGTGGCGGCGGAGGTGCCGCCGTCCTGTGCCTCGCGTGCCAAGGTTTCCTCACCCTGCGCCGTGGTTGCGCCTTGCCTTCGCGTCCTTGGTGTCTTTCGGAATGCGAAGGATTTTTCGTTGGCTGCGATGCTGAACGCCTTTGCCCCGCGCGGTCAAGCTTCGGCTGCCGATCCGCCGACGCTCGCGCGATTGACACCGCAGCGCCCGCCTCGGCATACAGGCGATCCGCCGCTCGTGCGAAGATTTTTTCGCATTCCGAAAACAGGCGGCGCGCGGCAGGTCCGCGACGCAAGCGGGAGGGCGCCGAATGCGCTGCAACGGGTGAGTACGGACAGCAGCCTGCGCATCGCCGTGGACATCGGCGGCACCTTCACCGACCTCGCCGCCTTCGACGAGACCGCCGGCGAGCTGCGCTTCGGCAAGGCGCTCTCCACCCATCACGCATTGGTCGAAGGCATCGAGCACACCTTGGACGGCGCCGGCGTGGTCCCCCGCGATGCGCGCCTGTTCCTGCACGGCTCGACCATCGCCATCAACACGCTGCTGGAACGCAGCGGCGCCCGCACCGCACTGCTGGTGACCGAGGGTTTTCGGGACATCTACGAGATCGGGCGCGTCAATCGGCCCGATGCCTACAACCTCTTCTTCCGCAAGCATGTGCCGCTGGTGCCGCGATCCTGGCGCTTCGAGGTGCAGGAACGGCTGCAGGCCAGTGGCGCCGTGCACAAGCCGCTGCAGGAGGCGCCGCTGCGCGCCCTGCTCCGCGGGCTGCACGGGCAGGGCGTGGAGGCCGTGGCGATCCTGCTGCTGCATTCCTACCGCAACCCCGCGCATGAGATGCGCGTGAAGCAGATCGTGCAGGAGGAGATGCCGGGCATCTTCGTGACCGCCTCCCACGAGCTGTCCCAGGAATACCGCGAATTCGAGCGCGTCTCGACCGTCGCCGCCAACGCCTATGTCGGGCCTCGCGTGTCGAACTACCTTGGCGGGATCTCCGAGCATCTCGATGCCCGCGGCTTCCGCGGCGCCTTCTACGTCGTGCAGTCGACCGGCGGGCTCTACCCCGTGCAGCATGCGCGGCGCGACTGCGTGCGCATGCTGGAATCCGGCCCCGCCGCCGGCGTCATCGGCACCCAGGCGATCTGCGCGCAGCTCGGCCTCCAGGACGCGATCGCCTTCGACATGGGCGGCACCACGGCCAAGGCCGGCGTGATCCATGAGGGCCGGCCGCTCACCACCGGCAGCGCGCTGATCGGCGGCTACGACCAGGCGCTGCCGATCCAGATCCCGATGACCGACATCTTCGAGGTCGGCACCGGCGGCGGCAGCATCGCGCGCCTCGGCCAGGGCAACAGCCTGCGCGTCGGGCCGCAGAGCGCGGGTTCCGACCCCGGCCCCGCCTGCTACGGCCGGGGCGGCGCGGAGCCGACGGTGACCGACGCCAACCTGCTGCTCGGCCGCCTGGATGCGGAGCATTTCCTCGGCGGCGAGATGCGGCTCGACATCGAAGCCGCGGAACGCGCGCTGCGGGAGAAGGTGGCGGCACCGCTCGGCATGGGATTGATGGAAGCCGCCGAGGGAATCCTGCGCATCGCCGTCACCTCCATGTCCTACGCCGTGAAGGCGGTGACGACGGAGCGCGGCCTGGATGTCGGCAGCTTCGTCATGGTGGTCTATGGCGGCGCCGGCCCGCTGCACGCCTCCGCCATCGCGCGGGAGATCGGCATCCGCCAGGTGCTGGTGCCGTATGCGCCCGGCTATTTCTCCGCCTATGGCATGCTCTACAGCGACCTGCGCTACGACTATGTCCGTTCCTGCTTCCGCCGCCTGGCCACCGCCGAGTTCGCCGAGATCGAAGGCCTCTACGCCGCGATGGAGCAGGAAGGGCTTGCCGCGATCGAAGGCTCCACCGTGCGGCCCGAAGGCATCACCTTCGAGCGGGCGGCCGACATGCGCTATGTCGGCCAGGAACACGCGGTCACGGTCGAACTACCGCGCGAGGTCTTCGGCGCGCAGGACCGCGAGGCCATCAAGCGCCACTTCGATGCGCAGCACGGCATCCGCTACGGCACCAGCGCGCCGGGTGAGCCGGCCGAACTCGTCAGCCTGCGGGCCACCGTCACGGGCCTGATGCGCAAGCCGCCGCGCCACGCGGTGGCGGAAGGCAGCGCCACGCCGCCGGCTTCCGCGCTCGCCCGCCGCAAGCCGGTCTATTTCCGCGACGTCGGCGGCATGGTGGAGACGCCCGTCTGGCGCCGCGACGCGCTTCTCGCGGGCAACCGGATCGAGGGGCCTGCGCTGATCGAGGAACACGCCTCCACCACGCTGCTCCAGCCCGGCGACCGGCTGGAGGTGGACAGCGCCGGCAATTTGCGGATCGCGATCGGGAGCGCCATGCGATGAACGACACGGCACGCTCGGCCGTCGATGCGGTCACCGTCGAGATCGTCCGCAAGGGCCTGCTCTCCGTGACGGAGGAGATGAAGACTAACCTGATGCGGACGGCCTACAACCTCATCATCTACGAGGCGCTGGACTTCACCGTCGGCCTGTTCACGAAGGAAGGCGAGACGGTCTCCATCGGCCTCGGCCTGCCGATGTTCATCCGCGGCATGGCGGAGACGGTGAAGGCGAAGATCCGCCATTTCGGCTACGAGAACATCCACGAGGGCGACATCCTCGTCACCAACGACGCCTACACCACCGGCAGCCACCTCAACCACTTCACCTTCAGCCTGCCGATCTTCCACGAGGGCGAGCTGATCGGCTTCGCCTGCTGCATGGCGCATTGGCTGGATGTGGGCGGCACGCTCGGCACCGTCACGACCGACATCTACTCCGAGGGAATCCAGATCCCGATCGTGAAGTACCGCCGGCGCGGCGAGGTGAACCAGGACCTTGTGGACATCATCGCCATGAATGTCCGCCTGCCGGACAAGGCGCTGGGCGACCTGCGCGCGCAGATCGTGGCCGTCACCACCGGCGAGCGGCGCTACCTGGAACTTGTCCGCCGCTACGGCTGGTCAGCGGTGCGTGAATCCATCCGCGTCATCATGGACCAGTCGGAGGCGCTGGCGCGGGCCAACACCCTCGCCATTCCGGACGGCGTCTACGAGGCGGAAAGCTTCATGGACGATGACGGCGTGGACATCGGCGAGCCGGTGCCGATCCGCGTGCGCATCGAGAAGCGCGGGGAGGAGATGACGATCGACCTCTCCGAGGTGTCGAAGCAGGTGCGCGGCTTCTACAATTCCGGCGTCACCACCGGCATCGCCTGCGCGCAGGTGGCCTTCAAATGCCTTGCCGCGCCCACCGACTACCCGGTGAACGAGGGCAGCTTCCGGCCGTTGAAGGTGATCATGCCGATGGGCACCGTCGTCAGCGCGGAACGCCCGGCGCCGATGCGGGTGTGGATGACCTATCCGATGACCGTGATCGACACGATCTTCAAGGCGCTGTCGAAAGCCATCCCGGACCGGGTGGCGGCGGGCCACCATGCGGACCTGGTGTTCCCCAACATCCACGGCATCAATCCGAACGACGGAAAATTCTACATCGTCGGCATCGGCCCGCTCGGCGGCGGCTGGGGCGCCAAGGCCAGCGAGGACGGCATGTCCGCCACCGTCTGCATGAACGACGGCGACACGCACAACAGCCCGACCGAACAGCTGGAGGCGAAGTATCCTGTGCTGGTCGAGCGCTACGCGCTGCGCGAGGACAGCGGCGGCGCCGGGCGCTTCCGCGGCGGGCTGGGCTGCGAGCAGGTGGTGCAGGCGCTGGCGCCCTTCCAGCTCACCACCCGGATCGACCGCGTGCATTGCCGGCCCTGGGGCCTGGATGGCGGCGGCGAGGCCGCGGGCAACGGCATCGGCCTCCGCCGCAACGGCGAATGGCAGACGGAATTCCCGAACGCCAAGGTGTTCAACGTGCGCCTCAAGCCGGGTGACGCCTACATGATGCGCTCTGGCGGCGGCGGCGGCTTCGGCCCGCCCACCGATCGCGATCCGCAGCTGGTCGCGCGCGACGTGCGCGAGGGCTATGTCAGCCGCGAGGTGGCGCTGGAAACCTACCGCGTCGTGCTGGACAGCGCGGGCCTGGTGGAAGAGGCAGCGACACGCGCGCTGCGCGCCCACAGCGACATAGCGGCCGCCGCCGCGCCGGCCCCCGCCGCGGAGGCGGGGAACGGCCCGCAGCTCGATCTCACGCCCGGCTGATGTCCGCCGGCGCGCCTTCGGCCGACCCGCGGGAAAGGGTCCAGCACCTGGCGACACTCTGGCGCACGGTGCTGTCGCGGCCGCAGCACCCGGCGGGCTGCACCTGCATGGGCCATCTGCTGATCCCGGCGATGAACGCGCGCGACATGGAGGCCGACATCCTGGACTTCATGCGCGGGCGCTACGCGGCGGAAGGCATCGGCGCGCTGGTGGAACTGCTCGATGCCCGTGCCGCGGCGCGGGAGGCCACGGACATCCCCGCCCAGCCCTTCCGGGCCTGGCTGCTGCGCCTGCCCGACGCCGGGGTGGAGCCGGCCGCGCTTGATCGCTTCCTCGCCGACCTGCTCGCCACGCTGGATAGTTTCGAGGCGAACAGCCGCGCGGCACCGCCGGGCAGCGGCCTTTTCTGCGTCTGAAGGGCGGTCCCGGGGAGGCGGTCATCGCGAAGCCGCGAGTCGGCCGATCCTCAGGTGACAACTACCCTGTAGGGCATGTAATGCTCCCGCCACAACCGCCGGCCGGCAACGAAGCGGCATGGCGGGGTGCAGGAGACCGACGGCATGGCGAAGCTCAACGTCAACGGACAGGTTGTGGAGGTCGATGCCTCCCCCGATACGCCCCTGCTCTGGGCGCTGCGCGACCATGTCGGCCTTACCGGCACCAAGTATGGGTGCGGCATCTCCGCCTGCGGCGCCTGCACCGTCCATATCGATGGCCAGGCGATCCGCTCCTGCATCACGCCGCTCTCCGCGCTGGACGAGGCGCAGAAGATCGTGACGATCGAGGGCCTCTCGCCCGATGGCAACCATCCGGTCCAGGTGGCCTGGCGCGAGCTGGACGTGCCGCAGTGCGGCTTCTGCCAGTCCGGCATGATCATGGCCGCCGCCGCGCTGCTGGCGCAGACGCCGCGCCCGACCGACGCCGACATCGACACCGCGATGAGCAACATCTGCCGTTGCGGCACCTACAACCGCGTGCGCGCCGGCATCCACCAGGCCGCCCGCGGCGGCATCACGGGTTGAGGGAGACACGCATCATGGCTCCGCTCGACACCGTCTCGTCTTCCCGCCGCGGCCTGCTGAAGGGGGCCGCCGCCGGCGCCGTCCTGCTCGGCTTCCATCTGCCGCCCAAGGGCGCACTCGCCCAGGCCGCCGCCGCCGCCGGCCAGGTGCCGGAAGTGAATGCCTGGGTGGTGATCCACCCGGATGACCGCGTGGTGCGGCGCATGGCCCGCACCGAGATGG
>CAYNRF010000117.1:0-9886 GCA_964399525.1 uncultured Phycisphaeraceae bacterium
GTGGTCAGCCACTTGATCGACCCGGCCAGGTCGGCGTGGCCCGGGCGCGGGCGGTAGACCGGCGGGGTTTTCTCCAGGTCGTCCAGACGCGAGTCGCGGTTGCGCAGCATCAGCGTGATGGGGGCCCCGATGGACCGGCCGCGGCGCACGCCGGTGAGGATCTCGACCGTGTCTGTCTCCAGCTTCTGGCGGCCGCCGCGGCCGTAGCCGCCTTGGCGGCGGCGCAGTTCCTGGTTGATGAAATCGGTGTCGATGGCGACCCCGGCGGGCACGCCCAGGACGGTGGCGACGAGGGCCGGGCCGTGGGACTCGCCGGCGGTCTGGTAGCGGAGGCGGCTGGGGGGGATGGACATGGGCGAAGGATAGGGTCGGGCGGATCGGGGCCGGGGTTCACTCGCGGTCGAGCACACCGAGCAGGTTGGAGTACTGATCCGTCCACGGACGCACCGTCCGCTCGGGGCGTGTGGTCCGGAACCCCTCGCGCAGCAGCAGGTTGCCGGTGTCGCGGTTCTTGGTCAGGACCACCCAGGACGACGCGAACCGGAAGTCCCGGGCCCGGACCTCCTCGGGCACCTGATCCTCGTAGGCCAGGAAGTACGCCCCCTCGATGTCGGCCAGTTCGGCGATGAGCGGACGCAGGTCCAGGTGGCGGTTGGAGATATGGAGCACCACCATGCCGTCGGGCGCGAGCCGCTCGAAATAGAGCCGGATGGCTTCGCGGGTGAGCAGGTGCGTGGGGATCGCGTCGGAGGTGAACGCGTCGGCGTGCACGACGTCGAACGGCGCCTCGCCCTCCGCCTGCGACCGCTCGAGCAGCAGCCGCCCGTCGCCGAGCCGGATGTCCACGGACGCCCGCGCGTCCGCCAGATACGTGAAGTACCGGGTGTCCTCGGCGATGCGCGCCACCGCGGGGTCGATCTCCATGAACACGATCTCGTCGCCCTCGCGCCCGTGCGTGACCATCGCCCCCGAGCCCAGGCCCATGATGGCGATCCGCGCCCGCTCGGGCCGGATCGTGTGCAGCACGCGCATGATGCCCCCGCACGGCCCGTCGGGGTGGTAATAGCCCAGCGGCCGCTTGGCCAGCTCCTCGTGGCCGTAGAACTGCATCCCGTGCATGGTGGTGCCGTGGATGATCCAGTGGACCGTCGTCCCGTCGTTCGGATTGTGGTGCCGCTCGACCGCGTGGATGCCGAAGAAGGTCCGTTCGCGGAGGATGACGGTGGGATTGAACTCGGTCGCGATCACCACGCCGATCAGCGGGAAGATCAACGCCCCGGCCGCGGCCACGCGGTCACGCCAGCCCATGTAGATCAGCAGCCCCGGCGGGATGACCCAGATCAGCAGCTGGACGATCCCGGCGAAGCCCGCGGCGGCCTCGATCTGCTCCGTCGACTCGCCGGCCATGTTGGTGATGGTCCGTCCGATCCATGGCGTCATGGTCATGGCCACCACCAGCGCCGCCGCGGACGCCGCGGGGAGGGCCAGCCGCCGCGCCCAGAACCGGGCCGCGGGCGTGCCCGCCGCGCGGGCCGCGCCGGGCAGCATCAGCAGGGCGCAGACCAGCGCGATGTGGTACTCGTAGTCGTTCTCGAAGACCAGCGGCGCGACGATGCCGTTGAACAGCCCGCCCAGCGCGCCGCCCACGGACATGATCAGGAAGTACTCGGTCAGATGCGCCGCGTGCGGACGGTCCAGCGCCAGGCGCGAATGGCCGTACAGACCCACCGTCACCAGCACGGCCAGCTGCACGCCCAGGTTCGCCGCCAGCGGGGCGGTCTGATCCGAACCGACCCACGCCACGAGCAGCACGAGGGCCGCGATGGTGGCCAGCGCCATCGGACGCGCCATGCCCTTGACGAAGTACGCCGCCCGCCCGGAGAACGCCAGGATCATGGTCAGCAGGTACAGCGAGAGCGGTAGCACCCACAGCAGCGGGAACGACGCGACATCCGTCGTGATGTGCATCGTCACGCCCAGCAGCGTCGTCGACGGCACGAAGGCGAGGAACATCCACCAGAACCGGCGCTTCCAGGTGATGGCCTCCGTCCCCGCCGCACCGTCCGTCGCGGCCGCGGCCAGGGACTCGAAGCGGTCCTGAC
This sequence comes from uncultured Phycisphaeraceae bacterium, assembly GCA_964399525.1. Classification (GTDB taxonomy): domain Bacteria; phylum Planctomycetota; class Phycisphaerae; order Phycisphaerales; family UBA1924; genus UBA6054. Next base: position 2,103 of record CAYNRF010000117.1, read on the forward strand.
GCGTGCGGCGCAGGCACACGAACGCCAGCACCCCGAACACCGCGAACAGACCCAGCCACAGCGCCCGCTGGCGGTCCAGGCCCAGCGCCGGCTCGAAGACGAACGGGTAGGCCAGCAGGCCCACGAAACTGCCAGCGTTGCTGGCGGCGTAGAGAAAGTACGGGTCGTGCGCCCGCGCGTGGCCCGTCCGTGCGAACCAGCCCTGCAGCAGCGGGCCGGCGCTGGAGATCGCAAAGTACGGCAGCCCCGCCACCAGAAACAACTGGCCCAGCAGCCACGGCACCGGGAACTCCGACGCCCCGGGCGGCGGCACCGGCTCCGAGAACACCCACCCGACCACCAGCGCGGCGACGAGCACCACGCCGTGGACGACGAACTGCGTCTTCCGCGGCACGCGGGTCAGCAGCAGGTGGGCATACAGATACCCCGCGATGAGCATGCTCTGGAAGAACAGCATGCAGGTGGTCCAGACGCTGGACCCGCCGCCGAAGTCCGGCAGCAGGGCCTTGGCCACCATGGGCTGGACCCCGAAGAGCAGGGCCGCCGCGAGAAAGACCGCGATGGTGAACACGAGGACCAAGCGGGGCTCCGGGTTCCGGTGAGGGAGAACAAAGACGCGGTACAGTAGGGGCGTGACCAAACTCCCGTACGCATCCCAAAACCGCCGGTTCGACGTGGTCTTCTGCGACGTGGACGGCTGTCTGCTGCCCGAAACCACCGAACCCGCGGACCTGCCGGCCCTGGCCGCCATCGCCGAGCACAACGCCCGGGCCGTGCGGGACCGCGACCGTCCCATCGTGGTCCCGTGCACCGGCCGGCCCCAGCCGTTCTGCGAGGCGGTCTGCAAGATCCTCGGCCGCCTGGACGGCGTCCCGGCCATCTGCGAGCACGGTGGCTGGCGTTACTTCTTCGAGGAACACCGCTGGCAGATCGAGCCGGACATCACCCCCGCCGACCGGGCCGCGATCCGGGCGGCCGAGCGGTGGGTGGAGGACGAACTCGGGCCCTTGGGCTGCTTCCTGGAGCTGGGCAAGCACACCGGGGTGACGGTGATCCACCACGATGTGGACTACCTCCACCACCAGCTGCTCGACGGCATCCGCCGCGCGGTGGCCGACCACCACTGGCCCTTCCAGGTCGCCACCACCTGGACCTGCGTGAACCTGACGCTGGCCCACGTCTCCAAGGGCCTGGCCATCCGCCGGACCATCGACGAACTGGGCCTGGACCGGGCCCGCTGCGCCGGCATCGGCGACACCATGGGCGACCTGGCCATCCGGCGCGAGGTCGCCTGGTTCGGCTGCCCGTCCAACGCGCTGGACGAACTCAAACCCCACGCCGACGCGGTGTCGGTCTCCCCGCTGGCGCGGGGGGTGACAGAGTTGCTGGCGATGCTCCATGAATAAGCCGCGCCCGAAGGTCGCGGGTTCTTCGCTGGGCAATGCAAACGCGAACAATCACCCGCTTCTTTCGGGCGCGGCTGATTGGATCATCTCATGGTCGCCTCCCCGCCCCGCATCCGCGGCAGCAGATCGATCGGGAAGGCCGGATCACTGATCGGACGCAACGCCAGCGCCAGCAACGCCAGCTCGTTGTCGTCGCCCGCCACCCGGTTGGTGCGCAGGTGGCCGCAGCCGGTGCAGCGGTGGACGATGGCCCACTCGCCGCCCGTGCGGCTGGCGATGGCGATCGGCTCCATCGCCTGGGCGCAGGCGTTCCTGCGGTCGCCCACCTGCTCGTCCACGTGGCGGGACCACAGGCAGGCGGGGCAGTGGTTGCGCTGACGGGTGCCGTAGGACTGGTTGGATACCCACTGCTTGCAATGGGTGCATGCGAATCCGCCGTCCGGGCGGGCGTGTCGGTCTCGGTGCTTCAAGGGATGTCCTCTGCCGCCCGGGCGTTCGCGCCGGGGCATGACCAGGCGGGCGCAGGACCATCAAACGGGTCCGGGCCACGCGGGGGTGTGGGGGGTCACACGGTCGGGATCAGAGGACAATGGCGGACATCAGCCCGAAGCGTACCAGGCGACGCCGGATTGTCGAGCAAGAACCACACAAAAAGCCGCGCCCGAAGCGGGCGGGTGCTTCGTTCGACTTCGCGACGCCCGACACGAGCCCGCTTGCTTCGGGCGCGGCCCTTTCAAAAATCCCGTTCCCTACACCCGAGGCGTGATGCCCAGCCGGGCGCACATCGCCCGGTACTCGTCCCGGTTCTCGCGGATGAACCACTCGGCCATCAGCGGCTCGTACTCGCGCAGCCAGTCGTCGCCGAGCTTGAACACGCTGCCCGGGATCACGCCCCGACAGCGGGCCGTGCCGCAGTGGCAGGGCAGGTCCTCGTAGTGGTGCGTGGCGATCACATAATCGACCGTGATCTCCTCACCGGCCTTGATCGGACGCCTGGCCACCGCCCAGCATTCGCCGTCGTCCCAGCGAACGCGGGCGGACGGGTCGCAGCTGGAGTTGACATGCCGCCCGGGGGCCGGCAGGTAGACCTCCACGCCCCCGGCGATCTGGTCCACATACGCCTCCCGCTCGCCCAGATCGGGGCGGAAGGGCCGGTCGGGGCCGATCTTGTCCGAGTGATCGAAGCGCAGAATGCGTTCTTCCAGCGCAAAGTCCCGGGTCGCGAACACGCCCAGGCCCTCGATGGCCGAGCCGCGGGTTTCGATGCCGTCGAAGTGCTCGGCACGGCTTGGGGCGGAGGGGCGGGCGGTGTGCGTGCGGTGATCTGGCTGCATCATGGCTCCCGGGACCGGCGTGCGGCCGGTCCGTACGATCAGTGTATGGACCCCGACGATCAGGTCTGCCTGTGCTTCCGCGTCCCCCTGCGCAAGATCCGGTCCTACTGCGCCCGCGAGAACCCGCCGGTGGCCAGCCTGATCTCCGAGTGCCTGGGGGCGGGCACCGGCTGCGGCTGGTGCGTGCCGTTCCTCAAGCACCTCCACGCCCAGCATCAACGGGGCGAAACACCCGATCTGCGGATCTCGCCCGAGCAATACTCCAACGCGCGGAGCGGGTTCCACAAGACCGGCCAGCGCGAGATCGACCCCGACCCGCCTTCGGACCCCGGAGCGGGGGGCGGGGGGGTCCAGCCGCCCGTCAGCCCGGAGGGCTGAGTCTGGTCCACGGCTGTCCGGGCTGTCCCCGACCGGGGGCCGGAAGCCTCCCGCTCCGAGATCAGGCATGAAAAAGGGCCGGCGAGGGGCCGGCCCTTCGGTCGATTGCCGATCCCGACTCAGGACTCGAGGGTCTCGCCCTCTTCGAGCACCCGCAGGCCCAGGCCCATCTCGCCGAGCTTCTCGCGGACCTCGACCAGCGAGGTGGAGCCGAAGTTCTTGATGCCCATCAGCTCGGCCTCGGTGTGGCTGCACAGGTCGCCGATGGTCTGGATGTTGAGCAGCTGGAGCGCCTTGCGGGCCCGCACCGAGAGCTGCAGCTCCGAGACCGGCTTGTTGAGCATCTGCTCGCGCCCCGAGCCCTTGAGCTTCTCGAGGATCTGACGCCGGGCCGCCCGGTGGGCGTCCTCGCGCCCCTGGCCGAGCTTGAGGTTCTTGGCCACCAGCATCCGCTTGATCTCCTCCAGCGAGGACTCGCCGAAGTTCTTGTAGCTCATCAGCTCGGCCTCGTTGATCCGGATCAGATCGCCGAGGGTGCGGATGTTCATCTTCTTGAGGCAGGTGCGGGCCCGGACGGACAGCTCGAAGTCGGTCACCGGCGTGTCGAGCAGCGCCTTGCGCTTCATCACGTCACGCTCGTTCTCCTCCTCGATGACCATCGAGCGGGAGGCCTGCACGTCCTTCATGAACAGGCGGGCGCGGGCGTGGTTGGGGTTGGTGTCCAGGATCTGACGCAGGCAGCGCTCGGCCTTGGCGTACTCGCCGCGGTCCTCGAGCAGCACCGCGAGGTTGAGCAGCGCGTTGACCGGCGGGGGCACGAAGTCGCACACGCGCTCGTAGAGCGCAATCGCCTCGTCTTCCTCGCCCGACAGGTCGAGGTGATAGGCCAGCTTGAAGAGGACGTTCGGGTCGTTCGGGCTGGCCGTGACGGCCCGGCGCAGCGCCGCCACCTGGCCCGTGCGGTCGCCCTCCTGCCCCGCCCGCTCGGCCTCGGCCACGGCGTCCTTCGCGGCCTTCGCGTCGGCCTTGACCCCCGACGCCCCGATCACCATGTCCATCGCGTCGCTCATGCATGTCTCCCGGTCAGTGCCCCGGTCCGGCAGGGCCGGGGCGAATGGAAGGATAGGCGTTCCCCGCCCGAAAGTCGTCCGCAGGCACCCAGACGCTTGCCGGACAAAGGCTTACGCCAGCCCGCTGGTCGGGTCCGGCCCCGGGCCCGGGTTGGACAGCGCCTCGGCCTCCGGCACGGGCGGCGGATCGTGCGCCGGGTCCTTGCGGACCAGCGACAGCGTCTTCCACTTGCCCCCCACGAACCGGGCCACCAGCACCAGCCCCAACACCGAGATGTACAGCGACGCCCCCACCCACGGGCCGATCGCCCCCCATTCGGGGAAGATCCGGATCAACGCCAGGCCGACGCCCACGATCAGCGTCCAGCTGAGGATCACCGTCACCACGCCGGGCCAGACCGTGTCCCCCGCCCCGCGCAGGGCGGCCGAGGTGATGATGGCCAGGGCGTCGAACACCTGGAACACCGCCGCCCCGATCAGCATCCACCCGCCCAGTCGCAGCAGCTCGGCCCGGGTCTCAGCCGGCGTCTCGGCGTTGATGAACAGCGCGATCAGCGGCTCGCGGAACACCACGAAGATCAGCGCGCACAGCCCCATGTAGCCGACCGCCACCTTGACGCACAGCCAGGTCCGTCTGGCCGCGATGTCCGTCCGGCCCGCGCCGATGGCCTTGCCCACCATGGCCTGCGTCGCGATCGAAACCCCCACCGTGGGCATGAAGGCCAGGTGCATCCACTGCAGGGCCAGCCAGCCGGTCATGTTGGCGATGACCCCGGCCTCGTTGACCGCCTCCGGACTGAGCCCCTGGGCCGCGGCCCGGGCCTTGCCGCCCATCGGGATCAGCCAGATCATCAGCATGGACCAGCAGATCAGCTCGTTGATGAACATCAGCCCGGCGGGCCAGCCCACGCGGAACAGGTCCTTGAAATAGACCGCCGCGGGCTTCCACGCCCGTCGCGTCGCGTACTTGCGGGCCATCTTCGGGCCGAGGAACACCAGCAGCGGGATGGAGAACTCGATGCAGTTGGCCAGCACGGTGCCCCAGGCCGCGCCGGCGATGCCCATCGGCTCGACGCCCAGCATCCCCGCGACCCAGGCCGCCGCCGCCGCGACGGCCTCGAAGAGCGGCCAGGCCCACGCCCAGCCCGCCGGCGCAGCGCCCAGCGGGAAGCCGCCCGCGCCGAACACCATCACCATGCTCGCGAAGATGTTCATGGCGTTGGCCCCCACCACCGCCACCATGACCACCCCGGGCCGGTGCAGGCCGAAGAAGTAGTTGTGCAGGGCCTTGGCCATCAGCGTGAACACGCCGCCGCCGATCACCACCTGGGCGTAGGCCACCTCCAGCTCGACCAGCCGGGGCGTGGACGCATGGATCGCTCCGTACAGCTGCGGGACCAGCAGCACCGCCGGCACCAGCACCATCGCCCAGTAGACCATCCCGATGTACATGCCCGCCCAGGCATAGGCCGAGCCGCGGTCCGCCCGTCCGGCCCCCAGGTTCTGCGAGACGAACGAGCTGACCACGCCGGTCACGCCCACGCAGAAGGTCATCAGCGTCCAGCACAGGATGCCCGCGTTGCTCTGGGCGGCCACGTAGTCCGGCTCGGGCCCGATCCGCGCCACCATCATCTTGTCGACGAACTGCATGGCCGTGTAGCTGGACATGGTCGCCACCGACGGCGCGGCGATCTTGAACAGCTCCTTCAGCGGCTTCTCGTGGTCCAGATCCAACGGCACCGCCACCGCCGGAGGCGTCGGCACAGCGGCGTCTCCCGGCCGTTCGGGCGGGATGGTGGGGTCGTGCTCTGACATGGGGCTCTGCCGTGCGGCCGCGGGTCCGGCGGCGTGGCCCAGTCTAGGCCGGATGTCTAGGTCGGATGCCGCAGCAAATGCACGAACCCGGTCAGACCCCCGCGCTCTCCCCCACCGGCACCGCCAGCTTCGCCGCCAGCCGGATCGCGCTGGTCATCGAGCCCGGGTCGGCCTTGCCCGTCCCCGCGATGTCGTAGGCTGTGCCGTGGTCGGGGCTGGTGCGGACCACCGGCAGGCCCAGCGTCGTGTTCACGGCCAGGTCGCGCTCGAGCAGTTTCACCGGGATCAGCCCCTGGTCGTGGTACATCGCCACCACCAGATCGAAGCGGCCCTGCAGCGCCGTGTTGAAGATCGTGTCGCCGGGGAACGGCCCGCTGACGTCCATGCCCTGGCGCACGGCCAGCTCGATCGCCGGCGTGATGATCCGCTGCTCCTCGTCGCCCAGCAGCCCCTGCTCGCCCGCGTGGGGGTTCAGGCCGGCCACGCCGATGCGGGGACGCTTGAAGCCCAGCCGCTTGCACGCGTCGTTGCCCAGGTCGATGGCCGTGTGCACCGCCCCGATCGTCAGCGCCCCCCGCACCTCCATCAGCGGCACGTGCACCGTGGCCAGCACCACCCGCAGGCGGCTGCCCACGAACATCATCGCGAAGCGCTTGCTCTTGAACCGGTCGGCGAACAGCTCGGTGTGCCCGGGCCAACGCCCCTTGCCCGCCAGCGACCAGGCCTCCTTGCTGATCGGCCCGGTGACCACCGCGTCGGCGTGGCGCGGGTCGGCGGGCGGACGTTGGGCGTCGGCGATGGCCGCCTCGACCCAGCGGAAACTCAGCGAGCCGCCGAGCTTGGTCGGGCGGTTCTCGAACAGCGGCTCGATCTGCTGCTCGACCAGTTCGGGGTCGGAATCGAACAGCACCACGTCGTGGGCCCCGGCCGTGTCGCCCAGGGTGGAGCGGGCGTCGACCCGCCACCAGAAGGGTTCGGTGCGGGTGGCCTCGGCCGCCCGGTGCATGGCCGCCGACGAGCCGTGGATGGCGTACCGGGCCGAGGCCCGCACCGCCCGGTCGGTCAGCGCACGGACCAGCACCTCGGGGCCGATGCCCCCGGGGTCGCCCATGGAGATCGCGATGGTCGGACGACGGCTGCTCATCGGGGGATGGTACCCGTGACGCCCGCGATGCAATCGCGGGATTCTTCCACCCCCCGCCCCCCACACCCCGCCCCCGGAGTCAGGAATCCCGCGACTTCGTCGCGGGCGTCACGATGTCCAGACTTCTGATACCCGCTTCAACGCCCCCGGGTCCCCGTCCTCCCCCAACTCCCGCAGCATCAACTGGTAGTACCGCACCGCCATCCACCGCCCGAGCTTGTACCCCGCCGGGGCGATCTCGCCCGCGATGGTCATGCCGAAGGCCTCGTGCAGCCGCTCGGAGGCCGGGTTGGGCACCGTCACCCCGGCCAGCACGATCACGAAGCCCTGATCCCGCAGGGTGTCGAACAGCCGCCGGTAAAGCACCTTGCCCACGCCCGTCCCCCGCGCGTGCGGCTCGATGTAGATCCCCGCCTCCACCGTCCAGTCGTACGCCTCACGCACCTTCCACGGGTGCCCCCGCGCAAAGCCCAGGAAGCGGCCGCCCCCCCCCGCGTCCTCCGCCACGATCCACGGGTACCGCTCCCCCTGGGCCCGCCACTGGGCTTCGACCACCTCGGCCGACTCCGTGGCCACACCGAAGTGCGCCCGCCCGTGCAGGATCTGGTCGTTGAGCAGGTCGGCGATGGGCCCCATG
>CAYNRF010000118.1:0-9865 GCA_964399525.1 uncultured Phycisphaeraceae bacterium
TGTCACCGCCGACGCCCGCAGATACAGCACCGCCGCCCGCCCGTCCGCGCTGCGCTCGCGCAGCAAATCCGCCGCGCCGGGAGCGGTGGGGGTCCCCCCGCCCAGCGCCAGCACGATGCCCGCCTCGTCGAGCGCCCCGCGCAGCGCCGCGGCCTCCGCCGCGCGGAACGCCGGCTCGCCGTGCGTGCGCAGCGCCTCGCCGGGCGCCCCGCACCCCAGCGCCGCCGCCGTGCGATCGTCCAGATCCACGAACCCCCGTCCCAGCCGCTCCGCCAGCGCCCGCCCCAGCGTCGACTTGCCGCTCCCGCGCAGCCCCATCAGCACGATGACCGTCGCCGCGCTCACCCGCCGATCCCCAGCGGCTGCACGCTCACCTTGGGCTCGGCCGTCGTCCCCCGCACGCGGTACGTCACGAACTGGTCCGTGATCTTCCCGAGGATCCCGCCGATCGGACCCAGCCGGTTCTGGATCGACTCCAGCGGCCCGCCGTTGACCGACATGTCCAGCGTCCCGTCGAACCCGATGGTCCCGGTCCCCCGGGCCGCCACCGCCGGCGTGCGGAAGTCAAAGTTCTCCAGCCGCACCCCGGTCGGTGTGATGGTGAACGGGCTGGAGAACGAGTCCCGCAGCGTGTTGCCCATCAGACCGGTGACCTCCATCACCTTGACCAGGTCGGACAGCACCGGCACATTGACCAGCCGCCCGTCGCGCACATCGATCTGCCCCGCCCCGGACAGCCCCGCCATCGGGCCCGCCATCGGCGCCCGCACGCTGCCCGTCGAGGTCACGGTGCCCGCCAGCTTCGGCGGCTGCCCCGCCGGCGCTCCCGCCGCGAGCAGCGACCGCAGGTCCATCCCCTGCAGCGTCCACGACACCCGCGCGTCCCCGTCCAGGTTGATCCGCCCGTCCGCGGTCATCGTGCCGCCCAGCGCCTGCACCCCCAGCGACCGCAGGTCCAGGATGCGCGACGCCATGCCCGCCTTCAGCTCCACCGAGTCCAGCGGGATCTGGTACTCCCCGAACACCCCGCGTCCGTTCGTCAGCCCCGCCTGCATGTCCAGTTCCGCCGCCCCCGCGTCCAGCAGCGGCACCCGCCCGGTCACCACGGCGCGCAGCGCGCCACGCAGCTGGTGCGTGTTCACCAGCGTCGACAGCTGCGGCGGCAGCGTCGTGGTCGTCTGGTCGTTCAGCTCCACGTCCGCCGTCACCCGATTGAGCGCCAGCTCGAACGACTCGATGTTGATCCGCCCGTCCAGATCCAGCTCCAGCCCCGGCCTGCGCCCCGACGCCAGCTTCAACTCATACCACCCCGTCCCTTCCAACCCCGTGTCCGACACCGGCACGATGTCCAGGTCCGCCGCCAAGGCGTCCAGCCGCATGGGCGCCGACCCGTCCCCCGCGTCGTAGACCAGATCGATCCCCTCGATCACGATCTTGTGGAGCACCAGCACGTTGCTGAGGCTGAACTCCGGCTGCTCCGCCGCGGTCTTCTCACGCTCCGGCCGCGGCTCGACCAGCGGGCTCAGGCCCCGCAGCCCGCCTTCACCCCCGTTCGCCGCCGGGTCGTTGATCAGGTTGATCGCCCCGTTGCCCAACCGCAGGCTGGCGATCCTGATCGGCTGTCCCATCCGCGGCGTTTCCGCCAGCGTCACGTCCATCCGTCCCAGCTCGAGCACGCGCGTCCCGTCCGGCGCCGTCAGCCGCACGCCCCCGAGCGACAGCGTGTACGGCGGGTCGTACCGGATCGTCTGGAACGACAGCTCCGGCACCAGCTGCGCGTTGGCGATCCCCACGACCTGCGCCCCGAGGTAATCGAGCAGGCGGGTCTCGCCGCCGACCACCTGCCGCACCTTGCCGGGGCTGAGCAGGACCAGCGCCGTGATCGCCCCGCCCGCGATGATCAGCAGCACGAACAGGATTCCCAGGATGATCAGCAGTCTGCGCACCCACCATCCTACCGGCGCGGTCCCCGCACCGCCTCCCCGGGGCCACGGCCTCCCCGGTAGGCGCATGAAAAACCCGGCCTGCCGGGCCGGGTGAAAGGATCTTCAGGCCCGGGGCCCCTCCCGCCGCCGGTCACACCCGCGAGATGTACGACCCGTCGGCCGTCGACACCTTCACGCGCTCGCCGATGGAGATGAACGGCGGCACCCGCGTCTTCAGGCCGGTGTCGCACACCGCGTCCTTGAGCTGGTTCGTGGCCGTGGCCCCCTTGATCCCCGGCGCCGTGTCCGCGATGGTGACCTCGACCGCGGGCGGCAGCTCCACCAGCACGGGGTTGCCCTCGAGCATCAGCACCGTGGTGCTCGAGTTGGGCGCCAGGTACAGCAGCGCGCCGCCGAGGACCTCCTTCGAGAGGATCACCTGGTCGTAGTCCTCGGTGTCCATGAACGTCGCCCCGTCGGAGTCCGAGTACAGGTACTCCATCGTCCGCCGGTCCAGCGCCACCGCCTCCACGTCCTCGGCCGGGTTCATCCGCCGCTCGAGCAGGTTCCCGGCGATGATGTCCTTGATCTTGATCTGCACGAACGCCCGCAGGTTGCCCGGCGTGCGGTGCTCCACCGAGTGGACCACGAACACCTTGCCGTCCATGCGGATCGCGTTGCCGGGCCTCAGGTCGCCTGCTTTCATCGGATGCTCTCGCTCGTTCTCAGGGTTCGGTCTTGAAGTTCCGCCCGGACGCGCCGGGTCGCCAGAGTCAGCTCACACGCGGGAGATGTACGACCCGTCCTCCGTCGACACCTTGATCCGCTCGCCCGTCACGATGAACGCCGGCACCCGCGTCTTGAGGCCCGTGTCGCACACCGCGTCCTTCAGCTGGTTCGTCGCCGCCGTCCCCTTGACGCCCGGCGTCGTGTCCGCCACCGTCACCTCCACCGCCGCCGGCAGCTCGACCAGCAGCGGCGCGTCGTTGTGGAACAGCACCGTGCACGCCGAGTTGGGCGCCAGGTACATCAGCGCATCGCCCAGCACCCCGGCCGACAGGTCCGTCTGGTCGAACGACTCGGTGTCCATGAAGGTCCCGCCCCCGGACCCGTCCGGATACAGGAACTCCAGGTCCCGCTTGTCCAGGATCGTCGCGTCCACCGGGTCCGAACCGCTGAACCGCTTTTCCGTCGTCCCCGAGCCGTCCACCGCCCGCATCTTCGCCTGGATGTACGCCGGCCCCTTCCCGGGCTTGACATGGTCCGTCTTCATGACCACGTAGAGCTTCCCGTTCAGGTCCAGCGCCACCCCCGGTTTCAGATCGTTGGCTCGCATGGCAACCGCTCGCACCGGGCACGGGAACAACGGGAAGGAAAGAACTCCACTGGGGGGTTCTGGCCGGAAAATCCGGGCCGTATGCTATCCCGACAGCCCTCAGGAGGACACCGCCATGATGACCCGTCGCGACGCACTGGCCACCGGCCTCGGCCTGGCCGCCGGCATGACCTTCGCCTCCCCCGCCCTGGCCGCCCTCGCCCGGCGTGGGGCGAACCTCCAGCCCGCCGACCCCGCCGCTCCCCCGTCCGGCCCCCAGCGTTTCTTCCCCTGGGCCGATCTGGGCCAAGGCGTCTGGTCCCTCATCGACCCGGAGACCGGCGGCAACTGCCTGCTGGCGGTGGGCAAGGGCGAGTCCCTGCTCGTCGACACCAAGTTCCCCTACCTCGGAAGGGCGCTGCTGCGTGAGGCCGAGTCGATCGGCGGCAAGGTCCGCTACGCCGTCAACACCCATCACCACGGCGACCACACCGGCGGCAACATCGCCTTCACGGCCGCCGGCGTCGAGGTCGTCGCCCATCCCAATGCCGAACCCCGCATCCTCGCCAACCGCGAGCAGTTCATCCAGCAGACCGCCGGCGGCCCCCGCGCCGTCGGCGGCCTCCGCCGCCCCACCCAGGAGACCGTCCTCAACGAGGCCGGCCAGCTCGCCGACGACCTCCGCCACACGGACGAGACCGACTGGGGCCCCACCCTGCTGATGACCGGCGACGAGATGGAGCTGACCTTCGGCGCCCGCACCGCGCAGCTCAAGCACTTCGGCCGCAACGCCCACACCGACAACGACACTGTGATCTACCTCCCGGACGCCAACGTCCTGCACACCGGCGACCTCGTCTTCGCCGGCCTGCACCCCTTCTTCGACCCCACCGCGGGCGTCACCGCCAAAGGCTGGATCGCCGTCCTCGCAGACCTCCGCCGGATGTGCAACGCCGACACCAAGGTCATCCCCGGCCACGGCCAGCGCGGCAAGGGCGACGCCTCCCTCATCGACGACCAGCGCGACTACCTCAGCCGCCTGGTTGAAGCCGTCCAGAAGGAAGTTGATGCCGGCGTCCCCCACGACGAAGCCGTCCAGAAAACCTGGCCCTTCATGGAAGGCCTCGGCTTCGAACAGATCCGCCCCCGCGCCATCTCCGCCGTCTACAACGAACTCAAGAACGACTGATCCCTGTGGCACGGCTCGCCGAGCCGTGTCTCTTCGAGCTTCCTTTGGTGCCACCGGCCCCGGCCCGTGCGCATTCATGAAATACTCCGTGCGATCGAGCGGATCTCCCACAACCGACCCACACACCCCAGGACCCCGTCATGCGTGAAAACATCCTCCGCCTCTACGCCGCCTCGCTCGCCGAAACCCGCACGCTCTGCGAGGACATCCCGGCGTCCGATTTTCATCGCGTCGTCAACGGCAAGAGCCCCGCGTGGCTCGTCGGCCACCTCGCCATCGGCAGCGATTTCGCCGCCGACCTCGGCGCCGCCAAAGGACGCCTCAACGACTGGATGCCCCTGTTCGCCCCCGGCTCGCAGCCCGTCGGCACGCCGGGCGCGTATCCGGGCAAGGACGAACTCCTCGCCGCCCTCGCCGAGCGCCACGACGTCGCCGCCCAGGCCCTCCGCGACGCCTCCGACGCCCACATCCACTCCGAGTTGCCCATCCCCGACTACCGCGCCTTCTTCCCCACCATCGCGGACGCCATGATCTATCTCATGGCCTCGCACGAGTACTACCACAACGGCCAGCTCCAGCAGTGGAAACTCGCCGCCCGAGCCTGACCCCCCCCGCCCCCCGCCCCTCGCCCCTCGCCTCCGCCCCGCCCAGCCGACCCAGCCCTCCGACCCCCCGATTCGGCCGTGGCGGCTTGAAGACGGCCCGCGATGGCAGCTTGAAGAACTTTTCACGGGCATCTGTCCTCATCCGAGATATTCTGGAATCCGACGGCAATTCACCCCCGAAGGACCCCGTGTCTTTCGGAGTTGTTTCACCAAACCGGAGAGGAGTTTCTGATGAGAAATATGACCTGCACCGCCGCGGTCGCGGCGGCGCTCGCGATCGCGCCGGCCGCTTCGGCCGCGGAGTTCGTGTTCTTCGCCAACCTGAGCGGCCTGAACGAGGTGCCCGCCAACAACTCGCCCGCGATCGGCTTCATGGCCGGCGTGTACGACGACGTGGCCAACACGTTCTCGTTCTCGTGGGTGATCACCGACAACCTGATCGGCACCCCCGCGTCGCCCGGCGCCCACATCCACAACGCCCCCGCCGGCTCCAACGGCCCGGTTGTCTTCGGCTTCGCCAACCCCGACGGATCATGGGCCCTCGACGGGTCTGCGGTGTGGTCGGGCCTGAGCCAGGACAACGTCGACGCCCTCTTCGCCGGCAACCTCTATCTCAACTTCCACACCACCGCCTTCCCCGGCGGCGAAGTCCGCGGCCAGATCCTCCCCACCCCGGGTGTGCTCGCCATGGCCGGCGCCGGCCTCGCCTTCGCGGCCCGCCGCCGCCGCGCCTGACCCATCCGCCCGAATCCAGTGCAGAATCCGCGCAGGCGGGGACCCGATGTCCCCGCCTGTTGCGTTGAGAGGTGCCGTGACGCCTGCGATGAAATCGCAGGATTCCTGTCTATCTGGTAAAGCACCACTTCTCTTGCGTGAGCGACCGCCAATGACCGCCTTTGTGCGCCGTTTCGCGGTCATCCAAACTTCCCCCTTGCACACCCCTTCCCCGCCCTCTACCTTGAAGGCATGGCAACCAAAACCCAAACAGATCGGCTCCCGCCGTCCCCGGACCTCCTCCGCGACCTGCTCGACCCGGCCCTGACCTCCGTCGAAGTCATGCAGCGGCACACCCTCGACCCGCAGGCCTACCGCGATGCCGTGCAATCCCAGTCCTTCCGCGTAGCCGCCGAGGCCCTCCGCGACGCCGACCAGGAACGCACCGAACTGCTCACCCCCCTGATGCACGCGCGGGCCCTGCACACCCTCGCACGCATCGCCAACCAACCCACTACAACCCCGTCCCAGACCGAGTCCGCCCGCCGGGCCTGCACGGCCCTGCTCAAGACAGATCGGCACTCCGTGCCGACTTCCCATGGGGCCGACTTCCAGTCGGCCTCTCCCCCTCGTGGGGCCGACTTGCAGTCGGCCTCTCGGGCACAGCCCGAGCCTCCTCTTCCTGCCCCCAACCCCAACCCCCTCGCCGACATCGCCGGCGACCCTTCGATGACCCTGGAAGACTCCCTCTGCCTCATCGCCGAGATCGAAGCCCTCCGCCGCGCCACCGCGATGCCCCCGCAGGCCACGCTCGATCGGCCGAAGTCCCCTGCCGAAACGCCACGATCCGTCCGCCCGGCACCCGCCGCCCGACTCATGGCCCGTGCCGGCGCGGCCCCATGATGCACCATGACAAGCCGCGACTGCAAAGGAGCGGCCGCGAGCACCGGACGACAACCGTTCGCCGATCGCCGACGCCCTACTTCCTCGTCACGCCCCCGACCGTCACCTGCGCCACCGGCGGCGCCTTCTCCGCATGCAGCCGCTGAGCACGGTGCTCCGACCAGTCCTTCACCCGCCGATCCGGCGCCTCCGCCCCGTCGTGCACCGTCAGAATGTCGTACACGTTGTTCCGCTGCGCGGGCACGAAACCCGCGTCGCGGATCAGGCGGCACAGCACCGCCTCGTCCAGGCAGTAGGTCGTGCCCGCGGAGGAGACGACATTCTCCTCCATCATCACACTGCCCATGTCGTTCGCGCCGTAGTACAGCCCCACCTGCCCCACGTGCGGCCCCATCGTCACCCAGCTCGAACCGATCGAATAGATGTTGTCCATGAACAACCGGCTGGTCGCCTGCGTCCGCAGATACTCCGTCGCCCCCGCGTACCGCAGCCGCCGCCCGAACTCCGGGTGCAGGTCCTTGGTGCCCGAGCCGTCCAGCTTTGCGACCACGTCACCGGGAAACGCCGGCCCGTGGGCCTCGACATCGCCTTCGGCCGGCCACTCACGCAGGCGACCCAGCGCCGTGTTGTCCGGCTGGAAGGGCCACGAAATGAAGGCCGTGTAATGCCCGCCCGTCGTCTGCTTCTTCACGCTCGGATCGCCCGCCACATCGGCCGGAACCTCGCCGGTGCCGAAATCGCGGATGGCCTTGTCCTGCCAGTGCCGGATCATCCGCATGTGGTGGATCCGATCGGCGTGCCCCTCGATGTGCCCGAACATCATCGTCGCGCTGGTGTACATGCCCAGCGAGTGCGCCGCGTACATCGTCTGCAGCCACGCCTCGGCCGTGCACTTGCCCAGCCCGATCTTGGTCCGCACCGCCGGCGCGAAGATCTCGCCCCCGCCGCCCGGCAGCGAGTCCATGCCCGCGTCCTTCAGCCGCGCCAGCACCCACCGCGTCTGCTCGATCAGATCCTTCCCCGGCGGCGCAAAGAAGTTCACGAACTCGATCATCTCCGGCGGGCTGAACGCGTGCACATGGATGTGCGGGAACCGCTCCTTGATCCCCGCCAGCAGCGTCAGATACCAGTCCAGCGGCAGGTCCGGGTTCATGCCCCCCTGCATCAGGATCTGCGTCCCGCCGATCGCGCTCAGTTCCGCGATCTTCTCGTACAGCTGCTCGTGCTCGAGCGTGTACGCGTCGTGGTCCTTCGCCGTCCGCTTGAACGCGCAGAAGATGCACTTGGCCGTGCAGATGTTCGTGTAGTTGATGTTCCGGTCGATCACGTAGGTGCGGTAGGTGTCGCCGTGGATCCCCCGGCAGCGCGCGTCCGCGTACCGCCCCAGCTCGTGCAGCGGCGCGCCGGTCAGTAGCGCGAGACCCTGCTCGGGCGTCAGCCGCGCCTCCCCACGCGACACCGCCGCCAGCAACCCCGGGTCACGGGCGTCCAGATGGGCGAACTCGGGCAGCGGCTGATAGATCGTGGCCATGGCGGGCTCCCAGGGGCCGTACTTTCAAAGAATCCTGAAAATGATAGCGTGCAAACCGCCCCCGTGCCACCCCCCTCCCGCCCAGCATCGGAAATCTCCGCCGACTTGATTTCCGTCAAACCGGAATAAATACTGTGATACTGGAATCATTCCGGCCGAATCGGACACCGCCATGAACACCCCCGCCCCCCATCCCCGCCGCGCCAATCCTTTGAGTGCCATGACCCGCCGCAGCCTCGAGACAAGCATCGACCGGCTCGACCGCGCCATCGCCGCCCGCCTGGCCGCCTTCGCCGTGCCCATGCTCCGCATCGGTCTGGCCATCGTCTTCGTCTGGTTCGGCGCCCTCAAGGTCGCCCAGCTCAGCCCGGCCACCGACCTCGTCGCCCGCACCACCGACTGGGCGTTCAACCCCGCCTGGTTCGTCCCCCTGCTGGGCTGGTGGGAGATCGCCATCGGCCTCTGCCTGCTCGACCCGGTCCGGCTTCTCGGCGGGCGCGCCTGGCTGACCCGCCTCGGCATCGCCCTGCTCGCCCTCCAGATCCCCGGCACATTCCTGCCGCTGGTGATGGTCCCCGACCGCTGCTTCGACGGCTCCGTCTTCGCCCTGACCCTCGAAGGCCAGTACATCGTCAAGAACCTCGTCCTCATCGCCGGCGCGATGGCCCTGGGCGCCACGGTCCGCGATCCGTCGCCGCCCTCCGCCACGCCAAAGATGGCCGCATGAACATCGCCCTGGTCTCCTGCCTGGAACTGCCCGACATCGAGTACGACGAGGACGAGGCCCCGCTGCTGGCCGCCCTCCGCGCCCGCGGCCACCACGCCCAGTCGATCCACTGGGACGACCCCGCCCACGACCCCGCCGCCTACGACGCCTGCGTCCTCCGCGCCACCTGGAACTACCACTGGCGCCTGTCCGCCTTCAAGGCCTGGCTCGAGTCAGCCGCCGCGCGCACCCGCCTGCTCAACCCGCTGCCCACGGTCCGCTGGAACCTGCACAAGAAATACCTGTGCGAACTCGAATCCCGGCGCATCCCCATCGTGCCCACCGCCTGGGCCGACCACGCCTCGACCACCGACCTCGCGAACCTCTGCGAGAAGAAGCGCTGGACCAGGATCGTCATCAAGCCCGCCGTGTCCGGCGGCTCCCGCGAAACCCGCGTCTTCGAACTGCCCGTCCAGACCGCCGAAGCGCAGGCCTTCCTCGACCGCTCCGCCGCCCGCGAGGACACCATGATCCAGCGCTACATGCCCAGCGTCGAACGCGGCGGCGAGGTGTCCATCATCTGCATGGCCGGACAGATCTCCCACGCCATCGAAAAACGCCCCCGCTTCGCCGGCCAGGATGAGTCGATCCAACCCCACCCCGAAATCACCGAGCCCGAACGCCGCTTCGCCATGGCCGTGCTGGACGCCTGCCCCCTGCCCACGACCTACGCCCGCGTCGATCTGATCAAGGGCGACCAGGGCGAGATCCTGCTCTCCGAACTCGAACTGATCGAGCCGTCCCTGTTCTTCAACTTCGCCCCCGGCTCCGCCGACCGCTTCGCGCAGGTCATCGAGCAAACCATCGCCCCCAACTAAAGTCTCCGCCCCTCCGCCCCTCCGCCCCTCCGCCCCTCCGCCCCTCCGTCGCTCCGTCGCTTCGTCGCTTCGTCGCTTCGTCGCTTCGTCGCTTCATCT
>CAYNRF010000119.1:0-9676 GCA_964399525.1 uncultured Phycisphaeraceae bacterium
CTTCCTGCGCGAACAGATGTCCCGTTCGCCGGCCAAGGCGTCTTTGCTGATCGAACTGGCCCGCTCCGTGCTGGACGAGGCCGCCCGCCTCGGCGACGCAACCCCGCCGGATGCCGACAGGTCGGTGGCCGCGTCCGCCCAGCCCGCGCCCGGCAGCGGCAACCGCGGCGCGGAGCAGGACAGGCAGGCCGAGGACGTGCGTCGTGCCGTCCCGCTGCGCATCGGCGATGTGACCATCCCGGTCGAGGTGCGCGGGACCGAGGCGGATCTGCGGGCCGCCGAGGCCGCGCACGCCTCTTCCCACGCCACGCCGGAGCCCGACGCCGAGCAGCGCGAGATCGATCTGTCCATGGTCGTCCGCCGGTCGCGCCTCAAGTCGGCCTCCTGCCTGCTCTTCATCGATCGGCGCGCGGCCGAGGGCCAACCCGACCTCGAGCGTCCGATTCTCGAGTCGATGCGCGGCATGATCGATCGGGCCCAGAACGAACTGAAAGACTGCTTCCTCTGGGCCTTCTTCCGCGAGCGGACCCAGCCCGACGACGAAACCCTCCGTCAGATCGCGGCGTGCTACGACGCGCTGGCGGAAGCGGCCGAGGCCTGTGCCCGTGTGATGTCCGACGAGTGGCTCAACGACGAGAGCACGCTCTCCGACGCGATGCACCTGCTCGCCGAGGCGTCGTCGGCCCTGCGCGTCGCGCTGCAACGCACCTGGCTCGTTCAGGCCGATCGGGATCAGGACGAGACCCACCTCTGGCTGCGCACCGAAGCATGGCGGCGCTCGATCTACGTCGAACGGCACATGAGCCTGGACGATCCGGCCGACCCCGCACGGGCCGCTGAGCTGACCGCCGAAGCGCGGACGCTCTCGGCCCTGCTCGAGTCCCGCCGGCGCGACGCACGCCGGGTCGATGAGCTGAGCAACAAGCTCCGGTACCACGCCCGTCAGCTCGAATCGGATCCCACCAACGAGCACCACGCCCGGACCATCAACGCCTGCTGCGAAGAGCTGCTGGCGCGGTGCGCTCGGTCGAGCGATGCGCGTCTGCTGGCTCTGTCCGCCGTGATCCGCCCCGAGCTCTTCCCGCCCGGCGTCCCGCCTTCCGAGGCCACCATCTCGATCGCTCGAGCCACGGCGCCCGACCGCGGGCGGGTCGTGGAGACCAAGCCGGCATCGGCCCCGCGCTCATGGAGCGAACGCGTTCTGGAAGCCCGTGAGCTGTTGCGGGGGGGCAACCTCGTCCTGATCGGCGGCGAGCCCCGTCCGGACGCCATCGCCCGCATCAGCGACGCTTTCGCCCTGCGGGATGTCGAATGGATCAGCCTGCCCGAACACGGCAGCGGCGCACCCATGCAGGCCCCCATCGCCCGCCCGGACACCAGGGCGGTCATCGTGCTCATCAAGCTGACCGGCCACCTGCACGCCGAGGAAGCCCGGGCCTATGCCCGCCAGGCCGAGAAGCCCTGTATTCTTCTGCCTGCGGGCTATAACCCAGAGCAGATCGCCGAGCACCTGCTCAATCAGGCCGCTGAGCGACTGGCCTGATGTGCGACCGGGATTTCTGAGGTCTTCGGACCAGTCGGTCCCAAAAACACCAGCACCCCGGATGGATTTCCGGGGCGCTGACCGAGTGGAGCGGAGGAGATTCGAACTCCCGGCCTCATCATTGCGAACGATGCGCTCTACCAACTGAGCTACCGCCCCGGCAGGTTGCAACTCTATGCCCGTTCCCGTCGCGCGGAAAGCCGACCACCTCCGAGGCCAGCGGGAACAAACGGCTTGGCTTCGGGGCTTATTGCGAATAGAATCTCAGGATGATCCGCGCCCTCCCCATCCTGACGGCCTTGGTGTTCGCGGTCCTTCCCGCCTGCCGCCCGTCGGACCCCGCGCCGTCGCGCCCGGTGCTGCCGCCCGAGCCGCTGGTGCTCGTGGAGGTCGCCCCGCTGATCTCGCTGATCCAGCCGCTGGTCGGTGAAGGCGTCGAGGTTCGGGCCATCGTGCCCGTCGGCGCTTCGCCGCACGGGTACCAGCTGTCGCCGAGCAACGCGCGGGATCTGGCGTCGGCCGCGATGGTCGTCACCATCGGCCCGATGCTCGACCCGGGCATCGCCCGGGCCATCGATCGACAGACGCCGCCCGAGCGGGTGTTCGATCTGGCGTCGGCGCTGGGCATCGACGCGGGGGACCACGCCGGCCACGATCACGCTCACCACGAGCACGACGGGTCGTGCGTGCACGCCGTCGACCCCCACCTGTGGCTGGATCCTGAGCTGATGCTCGGCATGATCGATCTGCTCCCCGAGGCGCTGCGCTGCCGGGATGTGGCCGCGGACGATGCCGACCGCCGGGCCGCGCTGGTCCGCGAGCAGGTCGCCTCCGTGCGTGACGAATACGCCGCGCGGCTCGCGCCGTTCTCCGGGCGCGCCATCATCACCCACCACAACGCTTTCCAGCGGATCGCCGACCGCTACGGGCTGGTCGTCGCCCAGGTCGTCCGCCCGGTCGCCGTGGTCGAACCGACCCCGGGCGATCTCAGCCGGGTGCTGGATGCGGCGGTCGCGCACCGCGTCGGGGCGATCTTCATCGAGCCGCAGTACCCCGACGGCCTGCCCCGCCGGATCGCCGCCCAGCTCGGGCTGGAGATCCACACCCTCAACCCCGAGGGGTCCGCCGATTGGGTCGGCACCATGCGTGAGAACCTCGACGCGCTGGTGGCCGGGCTGTCCGCCGAGCCGCCGGACGCCAGCGGCGGGGCGCAGAACGCCGACGAACAGGGCGGATGAACGACATGCCCGCCCATCCGGCGACGCCCCGCCCCGACCCGGCCATCGACATCCGCGGAGTTTCGTTCTCGTACCCCGCCCGGGGTCTGCGGGACGACCGCGTGCAGGCCCTGACCGACATCACGCTCGCGGTCGCGTCCGGATCCCGCCTGGGCATTCTCGGCCCCAACGGGGGCGGCAAATCGACGCTCGTCAGACTCATCCTCGGCCTGCTCGAGCCGGACCGGGGCACGGTGCGGGTCCTGGGGTTGGATCCCGCGGAAGCCCGGCGCCGCGCGCTGGTGGGGTACCTTCCTCAGCGCATCGGGGCGGAGACCGACTGGCCCGTCTCGGTTCGCCAGGCCGTCGCGATGCCGCTCGCCGCGCGGACCAGCCCGCTGGTGCTCCGCGACCGGGCCGCCGAAGCCGCCGCCGACCGTGCGCTCGCCCTGGTGGGGATGACGGCGCTGGCCGACCGGCCGGTGGGGGCGCTCTCCGGCGGCCAGCTGCAGCGGGCGATGATCGCCCGGGCCATCGCGCCGCGCCCCCGCCTGCTCGTGCTCGACGAGCCGACGGTGGGGGTCGACGCGGCCGGCCAGCAGCGGTTTGCCGATCTGATCGCGACCCTGCACGCCGAACTGGGCATCACCATCGTCACGGTCTCGCACGATCTGCGCGCCATCGCCGCCGGGTCCGACCGGGTCGCCTGCCTGCACCGGGGCCTGCACTTCCACGACGCGCCGTCGGGCCTGACGCCCTCCATCCTCGCGGAGGTCTTCGCCCACGACGTGGAGGCGGTCTTCGGCCAGGTCCACGTCGATGCGCACACGGCGCACGACTGCCGGGACCCCGCGCACCACCACGAGACCGCGCCGTCCGAGTCCGACACCCCTCCCCCGGTCTCCCGCGAGGCGCCATGAGCCTGTCCGACCTCCATCTCTTCGGTCCGGGGATCGCCGTGGCCCTCCTCGTGGCCCTGCTCGGCGGGCTCATCTCCGTGATCGTGGTGCTCAAACGCCTCGCGTTCGTCGGGCAGGGGGTCTCGCACGCGGCCTTCGGCGGCGTGGGTCTGGCGGCGCTGCTGGGATTCAACTCCTTCTCCGGCGCCGATCCGCTGCTGCGGACGGCCACGGTGGCCCTGTTCTCCATCGGTGCGGGCCTGCTCGTCTCGCACCTTGCCCAGCGCGTTCAGCGTCGCACGGACGCGGCCATCGGCATCGTCATGACGGCGAGCATGGCCCTGGGCTTTGTGCTCTACCGCGTGGCGGCCGAGCGCGCCCTGGCCGCGAACGAAGGCCCCCTGCCCTCCATCGAGGGGGTCCTCTTCGGCGAGCTGCTCGCCATCTCCCCGGCGGCCGCGTGGACCACCCTGGCCGCCACCTCGATCATCGCCGTCGCCCTGTTCTGGTTCCGTCGGTCCGTCCTGCTCTGGTCGTTCGACGAGCCCGCCTGCGAGCCCGCGGGCGTCAGCGCGTCCCGCACCGGCATCATCGTCCTGGTGCTGCTGGCCGCCACCGTCGTGCTCGCGGTGCAGGTCGCGGGCGTGGTGCTCGCCACCGCGGCGCTCGTGCTGCCCGGCGCGACAGCGCTGCGGCTGACCAGGTCGCTCGTCGCCGCGTTCGTCCTCAGCACCGTGATCGCGCTGGCGACCGTGGGCGCGGGCATCTGGCTGAGCGTGCGTCTGGACTGGCCGCCGGGATCGACCATCGCGTTGACCCAGTGCGGCGCCTGGCTCGTCGCGGCCATCGCCACCGGCTGGAAGCGCTGACCCGCTCAGCCCGCCATCGCGACCGGCCCACAGCCCGCGGCGTGCCGGCCGGTCGCTTCGTGCATCAGAGCCACGACGCGGGCGGCCCACGCCGACCAGTTCAGTTCCTCCCGGGCCCGGACGAGCGCCGCCGCCGAGTATCGGCGGTACCGCTCGGGATCGCGGACGAGCCCGCCGATCGCGTCCGCCCAGGCCCGATGGTCCGCCGCCACCGGCAGAACGACGCCGGTGCGGTCGTGGGCCACGACGAACGGCAGACCGCCCGCGTCCGTCACGATCGAAGGACGCGCGAAGTGGGCGGATTCCGCCGGGGCGATGCCGAAGGCCTCGCCGGTCGAGGGCAGCAGCTGGATGTGGCAGGCGCGGAGCAGCTCACGGTGTCGCTGCGCGTCGGCGGGGTCGTTCAGACGCAGGGGGCCGACCGACTCGACACACCCGGCGCGACGCGACAGACGCGTGCCCGGTCCGACCACCGACAGCGTGGCTCCGATCCCGCGGGCGCGCAGCGTCTGCGTCGCGCGGACCGCCAGGTCCACCCGTTTCCGCACCGGATCGGCCGCGACGACCAGCAGCCGGCAGGCCCGGGCCGACGGCGGGTCGGCGGGCGCACGCACCGAGCCCGGATCCGCCGGCGTGACGTGCGCCCCCATGGGGATCACGCTGGCGCGATCCGGGGGCACGTGCAGATCGTCCAGCGCCGACCGCAGCGTGGCCGGCGACGCGAAGGCCGCCCGCGTGACGCCGGCCAGCGAGAGCCGTTCCATCTCGAGCAGCGCCGATTTCCTTGCGCGTCCGCGTGCGAGCGCCCGCGGGTAGGTCTCGTTGATGATCCGGCTGGTCGCGTCGGAGAAGTACACGACCGGCAGATCGGTCCGCAGGCCGTACAGCGCGGTCGAGATGCAGACCCCGAAGAGCAGATCGAGCCGCTGGTCCGCGACCAGCTCCTGCAGGCGGGACGATGCCCGTTGCCCGCGCGCGAGCACCCGGCGTCGCGTGCGCTCGGGGCAGAGATCGTCCAGCGTGCGTTGCCAGCCGGCCGGGCACAGGCCGGCCATCTCGCCGCGGATTCTTCGGCCGAGCCGGGCCGGCAGGCCCGGCGACATCGCGCGAGGATCCGCCACGCAGAGCGGCACGATCTCGACACCCTGCGCTCGCAGCGCCTCGGCCATCCGGTACGGCATGCCGGAGAGCGCGCCGGGGTTGGTCGGATCGGTCAGGAACACCATGCCCACGCGCAGGCCGGGTGCAGACGTGACTTTCATCGCCGCGTGCCCTCCGCTTCCTGTGCCCCTCGGACCGCCTCGGAGAGTCTACGCCTGTGCCGCGCCGCCGTGTTTCGTGGTGCGAAGCTCGTCGTTGTCACAACCGTTGTGTCTGTACCCAGAAGGCCGGTCTGAATCCGCGACGATCGCACACGCCGCATGGCGTCCTCCCGGGACTCAACGCGTGCCGCCCCGGCGGTCGGGCGAAGCGGTGGCATGGTTCAGGCATCTTCCTCGATCCACGTTTCCGCGTGGGCGTCGAAGACCCGCGACGGATGATCCGGGATGATCTTGAACCGCTTGGTCATCTCGAGCAACTGCTCGGACTGGTTGGAAAGGTGCGTGGCCGCCGAGGCCGACTCGGACGCCGCCGACGCCGACTCGCGTGTCACCGCCGCGATCTGGACGGTGGCGCGGGAGATCTGCTCGGTGCCCAGGCGCTGCTCGTCGACCGCCCTGGCGATGTCGTCCACCATCGACTTGAGCGTGCTGGAACCGTCGAGGATCCGGTCGAGCGAGTCGCCCGCCAGGGTCGCTTTCTGCACGCCGACCTCGACCCGGCGCGTGCCTTCTTCGATCCGCTCGACCGCCCCGCGCGTCTCCACCTGGATCTCGCGGATCGACTGGGCGACCTGCTCGGTCGCCTGCTGCGTGCGTTCGGCGAGCTTGCGGACCTCGTCGGCGACCACCGCGAAACCGCGGCCGTGCTCGCCCGCGCGGGCCGCCTCGATGGCGGCGTTGAGCGCCAGCAGGTTGGTCTGGTCGGCGATCTCGTCGATCACCGCGATGATCTGCCCGATCTGCTCGGACTTGGCGCCCAGCGACTTGACCGCGTCGGCGGAAAGGTTGACCTGGGCGGCGATCGCCCGGATCTCGGTGATGGTCTCGCGGACCACCGAGCCGCCCTGGGTGGCGTCGGCGCCGGCGGTATCGGCGGCGTTGGCGGCGGCCGTTGATTTTTCGGCCACGCCCGTGACGGAGCAGGACATCTGCTCGACGGCCGCTGAGACCTCGTTGGTCTGGGACTCCTGGCTGGACAGCCCCGCGGCCATCTGCTCGGCGCTGGCGGCGATCTGCGTGGCCGCGCCGGCCACCTCGGTGGCCGCCTTGTTCACGTCGATGACGACATCCATGAAGCGGCTCATCAGCGCGTTGAACGCGCCTCCGAGGAGGGAGAGTTCGTCGCCGTCGCGCTCGCGCAGGCGCATCGTCAGGTCGTTCGCCGCCTCCGCCTGCCGGATCCGGGCCGCTATCCCGATGATCGGCCGGGAGAGCTTGCGGGCGAACCAGAAGGAGGCCGCGGCGGCCAGCAGCACGAGCACGGCCGCCTGCAGCAGCGCGCTGGTCAGCATGGCGCGGGAGGGGGCCAGCACCTCGTCCATCCGCATCTCGGCGAGCACGCTCCATTCCAGCCCGTCGATGTTCACCGGGGCGAAGCAGGACAGGGTCAGATCACCGTGCTCGTCCGGAGCGATCAGGCTGCCCTCCCGCCGGTCGGCGGCGGCCGTGGCGGCGGCCGAGGTGAGCTGGGTCGTCCCCACGCGGTCCTCGGTCCGGTCCGGCAGCGACGAACGCAGCTTGGCGTCCGAGCCGATCAGGTGGATGTTGCCGGTCTCGCCGACCGGTCCGTCCATGTAGTCGTTGATCTTGGGCGCGGGGAACTGGAAGCAGGCGACCCCGACGCGGGTGCTCCCCTCGAACACCGGCGTGGCGATGAAGATGGCCGGTGCGCCGTACGAGGGTTCGTAGTCGGCGTAGTCGGTGGTGTGCACGTCGCCGCGGTCCATGCCGCGCGCCTTGCGGAAGGCCTCGGCCAGCCCGGACGTGGAGTAAGGGCCGTTGATCAGGTTGGTTCCGAAGTCGGTTTCCTTGTAGACGCTGTAGACGACATCGCCCTCGTTGCTGATCAGGAAGATGTCGTACGCGCCCGTCATCACGCGGATCTCCTTGGCCGTGCGGTGGAAGGAGTCGTGCAGCGTGTTGTAGTCGCACTCGACGGGCGAGCGCAGGTAGGCGTCCTTGCCGCCGACCGGTTCCGGGTTCGCCCCGATGTACATGTACTGGGCGATGCGTCCGGCTTCGGACCCGGCCAGATAGACCGTGCCGCCCCGGTCCGGCTGCCCCGCGTCGCGGAGCCGGCGGCCGAACTCGCCGGCGAAGTACGCCGACATGACCGGCTGGACCTTGGCCGCCAGTCCGGCGGTCTCGGTCTGGGCGGGGAGTTCGGCGAACGCCTTGGTGAAGCCCGAGGCCGCCTCGGCCGTTGCCCGGTCCGCGGCGAACGCGACGACCTGCCCCTGCATCTGAGCGAACAGCTCGGCCACCCGATCGGCCCGCTCGCGGGACACGGCCGCCAGGGCGTAGGTGGCGCCGTCGACCGCCGCCTTGCGGGTGCTCCATTGCTGCAGCCCCGTCAGCGTGGCGATCGCCGTCAGGCTGATCGACATCCCGAACACCACGAGCTTGACGGGCATGGGCCAGGACTTCCACTGGGTCAGACGCATCATGACGGGGACTCCGGAAAGGGGCGCCCTTCCATGTCGGCCGGTTGAGGGGGGGTGTTTACTCCCTTGGGGCTGGGAGGAGAAAACGACCAAAAGATCCGAAAAGACCGGGCGGTGATGGGACCATGCTGCGGGCCGTGGCGGATCGTGCCCCCCCCCCGGATGGAGAGGGCGGCGTCGGGGACAGGGCGGCGGACCCGCGATCGACGTGCCGGGGCGGCCGCGGCCCGCCCGGCCGGGTGGCGATCCCCGCGGGGCAGGCATATCCTCTCAGCCCGCCTGCCCGGCAGGCTTTCGGGCCGCTTCCGACCCCCGTACAAGAGGTATCGCTGACATGGCGCAAGGCACCAAGGGCACAGTCTCTCAGGTCATCGGATCGACCTTCGACGCGAAGTTTCCGGAGGGCCAGCTGCCCGACATCTACAACGCGATCGTGATCGAGTGGACCCAGGACGGGCGGGCCAAGAAGCTGGTCGGCGAGGTGCAGCAGCACCTCGGCGGCGGGCAGGTCCGCGCGGTGGCGCTCGGCTCGACCGACGGCATGACCCGCGGCATGGTCGCGGTGGACCAGGGCGGTCCGGTGTCGGTCCCCGTCGGCGAGAAGGTGCTCGGCCGGGTGTTCAACCTGCTGGGCGACCCGATCGACAACAAACCCCCGGTCACCGATGCCCCCCGTCGCCCGATCCACCGCGAGCCCCCGGAGTTCAGCGAGCTCAACCCCAAGACCGAGATCCTCGCGACGGGCATCAAGGTCATCGACATGCTGTGCCCGTTCGTCCGCGGCGGCAAGATCGGCCTGTTCGGCGGCGCCGGCGTCGGCAAGACCGTCATCATCCAGGAGATGATCGCCCGCGTGGCCCGCGAGTTCGGCGGCTACTCCGTGTTCTGCGGCGTGGGCGAGCGCACCCGCGAGGGCAACGACCTGTGGCGCGAAATGGCCGAGGCCGAGTACACCGACGCCGAGGGCAACACCGCCCACGTGCTCGACAAGGTCGCCATGGTGTTCGGCCAGATGAACGAGCCTCCGGGCGCCCGCATGCGTGTGGCCCTCTCCGGCCTGACCATGGCCGAGGAGTTCCGCGACGCGTCGGGCAAGGAAACCATGATGTTCGTGGACAACATCTTCCGCTTCACCCAGGCGGGTTCGGAAGTGTCCGCGCTGCTGGGCCGCATGCCCTCCGCCGTGGGTTACCAGCCCACCCTCTCCACCGAGATGGGTGAGCTCCAGGAGCGGATCACCTCGACGGCCAAGGGCGCCATCACCTCGGTGCAGGCCATCTATGTGCCCGCCGACGACCTGACCGACCCGGCTCCGGCCACGGCCTTCGCCCACCTCGACGCCTTCGTGACCCTGGCCCGCGGCATCGCCGAGAAGGGCATCT
>CAYNRF010000120.1:0-2953 GCA_964399525.1 uncultured Phycisphaeraceae bacterium
GAGGCGGCGTTCTATGGCCCCAAGATCGACTTCGTGGTCAAGGACGTCATCGGGCGTGAGTGGCAGCTCGGCACGGTGCAGGTGGACTACAACCTGCCCCAGCGCTTCGACCTGGGCTACATCGGCCCGGACAACCAGCGGCACCGGCCGGTGATGATCCACCGGGCGCCGTTCGGATCGATGGAGCGTTTCTGCGGCGTGCTGATCGAGCACTTCGCCGGGGCCTTCCCGCTGTGGCTCAGCCCCGAGCAAATCCGCGTGCTGCCCATCAGCGAGAAGAGCAACGACTACGCCCGCGAGGTGGCCGCCAAACTCACGGCCGTCGGTCTGCGGGCGAGCGTGGACGAGACGGACAGCCGCGTGCAGGGCAAGATCAAGGCGGGTTCGGAGATGAAGATCCCGTACCTGCTGGTGGTCGGGCCCAAGGACGCGGAGAATCGGGCAGTCTCGGTCCGCGCGTTCGGCGAGGAGAAGGACCTGGGCCAGATGCCGCTGGACGAGTTCGTGGCGGCGGCGGCGGAGGAGTACCGCACGCGCGGCAAGGTGACGGCGCGGGAACGGTTCGCGCCGGTGGGTGCGGGCGCGTGATGCTCCGGACGGCGGCCTGCGTGATGATGCTGACGCCCTGCGCGGCTCCGGCAGCGGAAACCGAGAGGTTCTTTTTCGAGCGCACGCTCGCGGACGGGAGTGTCCGCGCGTACGCGGCGCGGATCGATCGGCCCCAGCCGGACGCGGCCAACGGCCACGCGGTGCTCATGCTCGGAGGCGGGCTGGTGACCGACATGGACTGGACGGTGCCCGGTTCGATCGAGCAGGACGGAAAGACAGTCGTGCTCACCAGCACCGGCGAGGCCACGCGCGACGCCGAGACGATCGGTCGGGCCCTGGTCGACGCGGGTTTCGTGGTGATGCGGTGGAGTGCGGTGCACCGGGATGATCCGATGGCCCGGGAAGGCGGTTCGGGGGCGGGCACGCCGATCCCGTTCGACGAGAGCGTCGCGCTGGCCCGGGCCGCCCGGGACGCGTTCCGGGCCCGTTCCCCCGAGGCGCGGACCAGACTGATCGCGGTCGCCCATTCGCTCGGCGCGCCCCGGGCCGCCGCGATCGTGGACGACGGATTTGTGGCGCTGGTGTTCCTGGCCGGGGCCTACACCTCGCGGACGGAGCAGAACCCCAGCGTCCTGATCCGCGCGGTCGCGGGAGCGGAAGACCTCCCGGGCGTCGCACCACCCGACTATGACGGTGACGGCGTCACCAGAGACTGGGAACGGGCCGCCCGCGCACGGCTGGACGGCTCGCCGCCGGACTCCGACCGGGCCGAGGCGCGGCCCGGGGTTCCATGGCCGACGGACGTGCTCGAATCGACCCGGATCCCGCTGCTGGCCGTCTACGGCGGGCTGGACCCGATGTCGGTCCACGCACCGTGGCTGGAACGCTTTGCCCGGCAGCGCGGCCTGGACGGCGTGCGGGTGGAGTATCGCGCAGGACGCGGCCACAACCTCGGGGCCGACGTGAACGGAAGGATCGCGCCGATCGATCCTGGTGTGGTGGCGTTGATCAGCGCCTGGCTGTCCGAAACGATCGAACGGTGAGCAGTTCTGACGGAGCGCGTGTGTCCAAGGAAAACTCCAAGCCTGTCCGGTCGGAGGGGGCGGTCCGCCGCGACCTGCGCCTGAGCACCACCGACGCCATGCTCTTTTCCGTGATGGTCGGCTGCGGCGAGGCGTACTTCGTCGCGTTCGCGCTGGCGGTGGGCATGGGCGAACTGCGGGCCGGGCTGCTCAGCTCCGTCCCGCTGCTGGCGGGGGCGCTGCTCCAGCTGGCCAGCCCGTGGGCGGTGCGCAAGCTGGGCTCGCACAAGCGGTGGGTGGTGATGACCGCCGGATTGCAGGCGCTCAGCTTCGTCCCGCTGGCGGTGGCGGCGTTCCTGGGCCAGATGCCGGCGTGGCTGCTGTTCATCTGCGTGGGGCTCTACTGGGCGTTCAACCTGGGCAGCGCGCCGGCGTGGAACACCTGGATCGGCACGGTGGTGCCGACCCAGGTGCGGGCGAGGTACTTCGCCTCGCGGACGCGGGCGGCCCAGGCCGTGATGCTCGTCAGCCTGGTCGGTGCCGGGCTCATCCTGCACTTTGGACGCCACGGGGATTCGTACACATGGGTGTACGCGGCGTTGTTCATCATCGCCGGTCTGTCGCGTCTGGGCTCAACCTGGTGCCACACCAGGATCAGCGAGCCGGTGCCCATGCCGCCCGGTCAGCGGACGGTGCCGTTCCGCACCTTCCTGCGCGGGCCCAAGGCCGTGTCGGGCGGGCGGCTGCTGCTCTACATGCTGGCCCTTCAGGTGTGCGTGCAGGTGTCCGGCCCGTTCTTCGGGCCGTACATGCTTGAGGATCTTCAGTTCGACTATCCGACGTTCGCGATGCTGCTGTGCTGCTCGTACATCGGGCGGGTGCTGGCCATGCCGCTGATCGGGCGATACGCCAAGCGGTACGGGGCGGGAAACCTCCTGTGGATCGGCGGGCTGGGGATCCTGCCGCTCAGCGCGATCTGGGTGATCTCGCCCTCGCCGTGGTTCCTGATCTGGGTGCAGCTGCTGTCCGGCGTGATGTGGGCCTGCTACGAGATGGCGACCATGCTGCTGCTGCTCGAGACGATCCCGGCCAACGAGCGGACCAGCGTGCTGACCACGCAGAACTGCCTCAACGCCATCATGATCGTGGTCGGGGCCGCGTGCGGGGCGTTGATCTTCCAGGCGATGGGCCAGGACACGCAGGCCTATCACACGCTGTTCATCGTCAGCGCGGTGCTGCGTCTGGGCACCATCATCCTGCTCGCCCGGGTCCACAAGCCGGCCATCAAGCAGATCACGCCCATCATCTTCCGCACGGTGGGCATCCGCCCGCAGTTCGGCGGCATCGACCGGCCGCTGCTGGCGTCGATGGATGACGAAACG
>CAYNRF010000120.1:2963-9664 GCA_964399525.1 uncultured Phycisphaeraceae bacterium
AGGGGGCCTTGGGAGGGCCTAAAACAATCGGTGATTGCAAAGAGGCCCCCTTCGACACGGCTGCGCCGTGCCACCTCCCCCGCGGGGGTGGGGGGGCGGGGGAGGAGACTTCGATCAGCGGGTGTGACGCAGGAGCCACGCGGGCAACTCGGGATCGGCGTAGGCCGCGTCCCACGAGTTGTGTTTGGCGTCGGGGAACTCGGTGTAGCAGACCATCGCGCCCGGATCGTCCTTGGCGGGCGCACCGAGCGCTTGGAACAGCGACCGCGACTCGCTCGCCGGGATCACATCGTCTTTGCCCCCGTGCAAAAGCCACAGCGGCATCGTCCGCAGCTTCTCCGCCGCCGCAATGACGCCGGGCTGGGTCGAACTCGCGCCCGGACCGGCGATCCGCACGTTGTTGTCGTCGAAGCGCCGGTCGATGTAGCCGCAGACCGGGGCGGCGGCCCGGAAGCGGTCCGGGTGGTTGGACGCGAACCAGATGGTCCCGTGGCCGCCCTGGCTCAGGCCGGTGATGGCCAGGCGCTTGGGATCGTAATGCCCCTTCTCCGCGGCCAGGTCCAGGATCGCCAGCACGGCCGCCTCGTGGTCCTCCCACTCGGAGTTGTGCACCGGCTTCTGCGGCACGATGATGACCATCGGCCAGCGCTCGGGGTTCCTGCGGACGGCCGGGGGCAGGCCCACGGCCAGGTTCTTCTTCCCGTCGTCGCCGCACTCGCCGTAGCCGTGGAGGAAGAGCAGTCCCGGCCCGCCCTCGGTGGCACCGGGGGGGATCATGACCGACCAGGCGTAGGTGCGGCCGTCCTTCTCCATGCGGTAGTCGATCACGCTGACTTCGGCCGCGGGCGGCGGCAACGGGTCGGAGATCTCGGGCTGTTGGGCGGGCTGGAGCATGGTCAGGAGCGCGGCGGCAGCGGCAAGGAGGTTTGGGGCCATGCGGGACTCTATCCCCCGCCCCGCCCCCGGCTCCCGTCCGCACCGCCCCCCATGTGCAACCCACGCCACCCGCCTGCGAAGAATCCACACGATGGACCGCAAGCGGCTGCAGGACATCTCGGAGATCCGCGCCGGGTGCCTGTTCGCCGCGGTGCTGGTGATGGCCGCCCCGGTCGCGGCGGCCTGCCTGTTCTTCCTCGTCATGGGAACCAGAGACGCGATCGGGCAGGTGATCTCGAACCGGGCGACCGAGCGCGTGCCGGCGGTCATCGTCGAGTCGGAACTGCACCGTCAGGGGCGGGCCAACGGGCTGGGACACGGCCCGGACCGCTGGACCCCCTGGGTCAAGTTCACCTACGAACGCGCCGGCAAGCCCGAGACGTCCTACCGGGTCTTCCCCGTCGGCGGGCCGATGGACCGCTCCTTCGCGCAGACCGTCGTCGACGCCTATCCCGTGGGCGATCGGGTGGAGGCCTATCTGCCGCCGGCGGCGTGGGTGCCCGCGTTCCTCGAACGCGGCTGGAACGCGCAGATCTATCTGGCGGTGCTCGTCGGATCGGGCGGCCTCGGGTTCTGTGCGGCGCTGGTCGTGATTGCGGGCGGATGGCGGTGGACGCGGCGTGCGTGGCTGGGGGCCGTCATCACGGCGTGGGTCTGCTCGGCCATGACGGTGTGGGCGGCGTGGCACTGCCTGACGCACGTGCCCCGCGACCAGGTCCCCGGCTGGATGCTCGGCGTGGGGGTCGCGGCGTTTCTGGCGGGCCTGCTGCCGCTGGCGAGCGCGTGGCAGGCAGGCCGCATCGCGCGGGCCCTGATGGCCGTCGAGCCGGCGGCGGACTCGGGCGTCGATTACACTTCCGGTCCATGACGCCCCCGACCGATCCGTCGCCTGTCCGCATCGCCATGTGGTCCGGGCCCCGCAACATCTCGACCGCCATGATGCGGTCGTGGGGATCCCGCCCGGACTGCGCCGTGTCCGACGAGCCGCTGTACGGGCACTACCTGTCCTGGCTGCCCCCCCACCGCCGGGCCGAGCACCCCGCGGCCGACGCCGTCATCGCGGCGATGGATTGTGATTGGCGGACGGTCGCGACCACGCTGACCGGGCCGGTTCCGGGCGACAGGCCGATCTGGTACCAGAAGCACATGGCCCACCACCTGACGCCCGACATGGATCTGGGATGGGTGGAGGGGCTGACCAACTGCTTCCTCGTGCGTCAGCCCGAGGCCATGATCACCAGTTTCATCAAGGTCATCCCGAACCCGACGCCGGAGGATCTGGGCCTGCCGCAGCAGGTGGCCCTGTTCGAGCGGATCCGGGCGGCGACCGGGCGCACGCCGCCGGTGATCGATTCTGCCGACGTCCTACGCGACCCTCGCGGCACGCTTACTGCGTTGTGCGATCGCCTGGGTGTGCGGTTCGACGCCGCCATGCTGGCGTGGAAGCCCGGGCCGCGGCCCGAGGACGGGGTGTGGGCCCCCCACTGGTACGCCAGCGTGTATCAGACGACCGGGTTCGGGGCGTACAGCCCCAAAGATGAATCGGTCCCGGATCGGCTTCGTGGGGTGCTTGACGAGTGCAGCGCGTTGTATGCGGTCTTGCGAGAGGCGGACGCGAGGAAGCCCGTCGCGGACGCTCGGGGCTCGTAGAAAACCCCGGCGCTCACGCTTCGGGCTCGCCAGAGGAAGATCCATGCTCCAGAAGTTCAACGAGAAGAACCGCGACCTGCTCGTCAACATCAACGGCCGTCTGATCCACCGCGACCAGGCCGGCGTCAGCCCGTTCGACTCCGCCGTGCAGGGCGGGGACGCGGTGTGGGAGGGGCTGCGTCTCTACGACGGGAAGATCTTCACGCTCGATGAGCACATCGAGCGGCTGCGGCGCTCGGCCCGGGCGTTGGCGTTCGCGCAGATCCCCAGCCGCGATGAGATCGTCGCGGAGATCAAGAAAACCCTCGCGGCCAACACCATGCGCGACGGCGTCCACATCCGCCTGACCCTCACCCGCGGCGTCAAGATCACCAGCGGCATGGACCCCCGCCTCAACCAGTCCGGCCCCACACTCATCGTGCTGGCCGAGCACAAGGCCCCGGTCTACGGCGATGGCGACGGGCACGGGGTCACGCTCATCACCAGCAGCATCCGCCGCTTCCCGCCGGACTGCATGGACCCCAACATCCACCACAACAACCTGATCCAATCGATCATGGCCAAGATCGAGGCCAACGTCGCCGGGGCGGACGACGCCCTGATGCTCGACCAGCGCGGCTTCGTGGCCGAGACCAACGCCACGCACCTCTTCATCGTCTCCGAATACCCCGCGCACGCCGGACGCCCCGAGATGGTCGTCCAGACCCCCCGCACCGTGGCCTGCCCGGAGGGCATCACCCGCCAGGCGGTGCTGGACCTGTGCGAAGTCCACGCCATCCCCTGCATCGAGCGCGACATCAGCCTGACCCACGTCTACAACGCGGCCGAGTGCTTCACCACCGGCACCATGGGCGAGATCGCCTGGGTCGGGCGGGTGGACGGACGGACGATCGGGACGGAGTCGGACACGCCGGCGATGGGCCCGGTGACACGCCGGCTGCGGGAACTTTTCCGCGAAAAGACGCGACGCGAGGGCGTGCCTGTCGTGGACTGATGCGGCTGGCGCTTGAGTTTCGGGCGCACGACCGACAAGCCGCGACTGCACGGGAACGGCCGAGCGACGCACACGCCCGTCGCGGTCTGCGAACGACAGGAATCTGAAAGCCCCCCCAATACCCCTCGCGGTTTGCTTGTCTTTGGCGACAGACCGATCCCACCCGGAAATCAAAGGAGTCCATCGGTTACCACGAAAAGCCCGCAGCCCCTCCCGGGACCGCGGGCGTGAAGAGAATCGGGCTGAACGCGGGGATCAGTACCCGCCGCCGCGGCCGCCCTGGTACTGGCCGCCGCCGCCGTGCGAGTGCTGGCCGCCGCGGGAGCGGCCTTCCTGGGCGGCTTCCCAAGACTCGCGGGTGTAGCGACGCCCGGCGGAGTCGGTGATGTATCCACGATCATCGTCGTAGTCACCGCGTCCGCGGCCGCCGCCATAGTTGCCTCCCCGACCGCCGCCGCGGCCGTAGTTGCCGCCGCGGTCATCGTCATAGCCGCCGCCGGAGTACTGACCACCGCCGGTGTACTGGTTGGAGTGCGAGTGGCGTCCGCCCCGCGCCCGACCCTCGTCGCCGCCGAATGGTTCGCCGCCTCCGCCGCCGTAGCCCCCACCACCGCCACCATAGCCGCGGTCGTCCTGCTCGTAGCGACCGCCGCCGGACCCGGTGAAGCGGCCCTGATCATCGCGGCCCTGCATCTCGGACGAGTGGCGGCCGCCCTGGGAGCGGCCCTCGTACCCGCCGGAGTACCGACCGCCGCCGCCGTACCCGCGGTCGTCGTCATCGTACCTTCCGCCTCCCTGAGAGCCCGTAAAACGGCCGTACTGATCACGGCCCTGCGAGCCCGCGGACTCGTATCCGCCGCGTGAGCCGCCGCGCTGGTCGTACCCGCGGCCGTAGCCGCCGGAACCGCGATCTTCGTCGTAGTACCCGCCGCCGCCGCTGGACCCGGTGAAGCGTCCCTGCTCGTCGCGGCCCTGCATCTCGGATGAGTGGCGGCCGCCCTGCGAACGCCCGTCGTATCCGCCGTAGCCGCGGTGCTGATCCCGGTCGTCGTACCGATCATCATATCGTGGCATGTCAAACTCCTTGGTTGCGCGGTGCGGTGGGCCGATCCTCCATCAGCCCGCCCGCGTTCCGCAAGAAAAACGAGATTCCCTGGCCCGCGCCCTGCGGTGTCACGCGGGCCCGGACCGAGCGAGGTGCGTGGCCGGACGCCCGGCCACGGTGATCCAGTTCACATCGCCGCGACGGAGCGGGTCGGGACCGGCAGCAGATCCTCAAGCGTTGTGGTTGTCTCCGCGTCGTCCGCATGGGCCGTGCGACCCGGGCAGCCATGCAGATCGACAGGCAGCTTGTCTGACCCCGCCGCCGGCGGGTACGCCGCCTGTCTTCCGGCCATGACCTCGTGCCGTGGGTGGTCGATCAGGCCGACGATGGCCTCAACCGTGGGTCGGTTGTCCACTGCCTGTTCGCCGGCCCGACCATCGCTCCTGGTCCGACTCGCCTCCAGCGTTGGGGACGGGACCGGAATCACCGTGCACACGTGCACATCCCACAGCCCGGTGTCGCGGATCTCCTCGCGCAGGGCGGCGCCGAGCCCGACGATGCCGAACCGCGCCGCCGAGCAGGCGGCAAAGTACGGTGCCGGGATCCGCGCCGGGGACGATGCAATGTTGATCAGCACGCCGCGGCGCTGACGCCGGAAGATGGTCATCGCCTGCTGGGAGCCGTACATGGTGCCGAGCAGGTTGATCCGCACGACCCGCTCTTCGTCCGACAGCCCGACCCCCGCCCGCACCGCGTCTGCGCCCGATGCCCCCGCCGCGTTGATCCAGGCGTCCACGCGCCCCAGCGCGTCCACCGCCCGGCTGGCGACGTTGCGGACGTCGTCTTCCATCCCGACATCCGCGCGAACGCTCAGCGCCCGGGCGCCCATGCGCCGGCACTCGGTGGCGAGATCATCGATCAGCGAAGCCCGCCGGGAGGCGAGCACGAGCGACGCACCGTCTTCCGCCAGTCGACGCGCCAGTGCGTGACCGAGCGCGCTCGACGCGCCCGTGAGCACCACCACCCGTTCGTTCTCCATTCTGGTCTCCTCGATGGCCCGGACCCCCGGGCGAGGAGAGCATGATGGGGAACGGAACTGGGCGGTCGGTGAACACCGGGTGAATTGGGTCTCACCCGAACAACTTCGGTGTCCCGACCTCCTCGTCCGGGGGGGTTGGGGTGGGGGTCAAGCGTGAAAGCGGGGTTCAGGACGCCGGCGTCGCTGGCCGCGCCGAGGGGCCCTCGCGCTTCTCGCCCAGCACCGCGGCCGGCTTGATCGGCGTGCCCTTGATGCCCGACGCCTCGATCCACCGGATCGCCTCGTCCACATCGTCGGTCATGCGCAGCAGGTCCGGATCCGAGGGCGAGATCACGCCCTCCTCGACCATGCGCGTGCGGACGAAGTTGATCGGACGCTCCCAGAAGTCCGAGCCCATGAGAATCATCGGGAATCGCTCGATCTTCTCGGTCTGGATCAGCACGGCCGTCTCGAAGATCTCGTCCAGCGTGCCGAAGCCGCCGGGCATGGCCACGAACGCGTCGGAGTATTTGACCAGCATCACCTTGCGGACGAAGAAGTAGCGAAACTCCACGAACTTGTCCAGGTAAGGGTTGGGCTCCTGCTCCATGGGCAGCTGGATGTTGCAGCCGATCGACAGGCCCCCCCGCTCCTTGGCGCCGCGGTTGGCGGCCTCCATGATGCCCGGCCCGCCGCCGGTCATGGTGGCGTACCCCGCCTCGGCCAGGGCGTTGCCGAAGTTCCGGGCCAGCTGGTAGTACCGGTGGTCCTCCCCGAACCGGGCCGAGCCGAACACGGTCACGCAGGGGCCGATGAAGTGCAGCTGGCGGAAGCCGCGGATGAACTCGGCGAAGATCCGCACCGAGCGGAAGAGCTCCTCCCGCCGCAGCCGGGGGCCCTCGAGCAGGCGATTCTCGTCGCCCTTCGGGGGCCGCTTGCCCCAGGTTCTCGAGCCCGGCGGCGGCGTGGCGCCGTGGGCGTGCGGGTGGGTCCGGCCTTCTGGATCGTGCGACATGCTCTGAGTATCGGCTCGCCACGCGGACGGCCCCAAGGACGCC
>CAYNRF010000121.1:0-9595 GCA_964399525.1 uncultured Phycisphaeraceae bacterium
GCGCTGGAGGATGACGTCGAGCACGCCGCCGATCTCGCCGGCGTTGACCATCTTGACGTACAGGTGGTTGAAGGCCTTGGGGTACTTGCCCATGGATTCGGAGAGCGAGCTGCCGCCCTCGACCTCCTCGGAAACGCCCATGAGCACGGTCTTCATCTTGCCCGGCTTCTGCTGGCTCTCGAGGATCTGCAGCGAGCGCAGCAGCGGGAGGCCCGCGTCCTGCAGCGTGGAAAGCTGCCGCGTGAACAGCGTCAGGTGCTTGGGCTTGACGCGCCCGAAGCTCAGGCCGCCGCCCTTCTTCTTCTTCTTCGCACCGGCGCCGACCTGCTCGCCGGTCTTGGTCTTGGACTTCTTCTCCTTGACCGGCTGGACGGAGGTGGGGAAGTAGCCCTGGGCCTTGATCCGCTGCAGCGCTTCCTCGCTGCTGGCGGCCTCGATCGTGCCCTTCTGGGTCTTGCCCGAGGCGTTGAGAGCCTGGTATGAGTAGGTCGCCATCACACACTCCTCGCGGCCCGGCGCGTCGCCCGGGCGTCGCCGAACAGTTCAACTCCGGATCACTCTTCCGCCAGCGTCTCGCGAACGACCTCGTCGATCGTCGTCAGGCCCTCGTAGATCGCCAGCAGCCCGGACTCGCGCAGGCTGCGCATGCCCTTGCGCCGGGCCGCGGCCCGGAGCACGGCGGTGCTGGCTTCCTTCATGATCAGCTCGCGCAGTTCGTCGTCCGTCCGCATGATCTCGAACAGCGCCATCCGCCCCTTGTACCCGCCGCCGATGCCCGAGGACGATCCGGGCCGGTAGAACTGCCGCCCCTTGGTGTCCGCCGGGGTCAGGTCCAGTTCCATCAGTTCCTGCTCGCTGGGCTGGTAGGCTTCCTTGGTCTGCTGGTTGAGCGTGCGGACCAGACGCTGGGCGACGATGCCCTCGAGCGTGGCGGTCAGCAGGAACGGCTCGACCCCCAGGTCGACCAGGCGGATGATCGAGCTGGGCGCATCGTTGGTGTGCAGCGTCGAGAGCACCAGGTGGCCCGTCAGCGAGGCCTGCACGGCGATCTGGGCGGTCTCGAGGTCGCGGATCTCGCCGACCAGGATCACGTCGGGGTCCTGACGCAGGAAGGACCGCAGCGCCTTGGCGAACGTCAGCCCCGCGTCGGGGTTGACCTGCACCTGGCACAGGCCGTCGATGTCGTACTCGACCGGATCCTCGGCGGTGAGGATCTTGGTCTCGATACGGTTGAGTTCGGCCAGCGCCGCGTAGAGCGTCGTGGTCTTGCCCGAGCCGGTCGGCCCCGTCACGATCACGATGCCGTTGGGCTTCTCGATCAGGGCGTGGAACTTCTCGAGGTCGTCGGGCCGGAAGCCGACCCGGTCGAGCGAGAGCTCCACGTTGCCCCGGTCGAGCACGCGCATCACGCACGACTCGCCGTAGATGGTCGGAAGAATGGCCACGCGCAGATCCACCGGGTTGCCGCCGACGGTCAGCTCGATGCGGCCGTCCTGCGGCAGACGCCGCTCGGCGATGTCCAGGTTCGCCATGACCTTGACGCGGCTGGTGATCGCCGGACCGAGGTGCTTGGGCGGGGGGACCATCTCGTAGAGCACGCCGTCGATGCGGTACCGCATCTTGAACTCGTTCTCGAACGGCTCGAAGTGGATGTCCGAGGCGCGGTCCTTGATGGCCTGCAGCAGGACCAGGTTGAGCAGGCGGATGACCTGGTTGTCGTCCGCCGCTTCCAGCACCGCGTCCAGATCGATGGACTGGTCGCTGGCGCCCCCGAGGTTCTTGAGCTTCTCGTTGCCCGCCAGCGCCCCGACCACGTCGGCCATCGACTCCTCTTTGGAGTAGTGCTTGGCGATCAGCGCGTCGATGGCCTCGGACGGCGCCACCACGGCGTCCACCTTGGCGCCCAGCAGCAGCCGCAGGTCGTCGACCGCCTGGAACCGGGTGGGGTCTTTGATGGCCACGCGGAGGTGCTTGCGGGCAGGGTCCCACTTGATGGGCACCACCTGGTACGCCCGGGCGTTCTCCGACGGGATGGCGGCGATCGTCTCGTCGGAGATCGTCATCTTGGACAGATCCACGAACTCCATCCCGGCCTGTCCGGCCAGGGCCCGATCGACATCCTGCTTGGTGCAAAAACCCAACTCGACCATGAGGGCGCCGAGGAGCACCTTCTGGGTCCGACCCTTCTGGACCTGCAGGGCTTCGTGCACCTGCTCGCGCGTCACCACGCCGAGCTTGGTCAGCACCCGCCCGATCTTGCGGCCCTTGAGTTCAGAGACATCCATCAACAGCGCTCCTCGCGGTCCGGGCCGGACCCGAACTCCAAGATATCCGCGGTTCTCCCCCACCGGTTCTGCCCCGAGGGCCGAAGAAACGCAAAGAAACGATGCGACACCTGGTTATTTGATCATTTCATGGGCACAGCACCCACACGTGTCCCTGCCCGATCAGCACGCCGCGGTCAGTTGATGTCCTTCGCGGCGTCCGGATCGTCCAGTTCCGGGCGACCGATCACGCCACCCGCCTGGTGCACACGGGTGCGGAGATCCCCGGGGTTCTTGCACTTGTCGATCATCTCTTCCGCCGAGATCATCCCGCGGCTGTAGAGCGACCACAGGTGGTCGTCGAGCAGCTGCATGCCGTACTTTTTCCCGGTCTGGATGGCCGAATCGATGCGGAACGACTTGTTGTCGCGGATCAGGTTCGCGATGGCCGGGGTCACGACCAGGAACTCGTACGCCGCCACCATGCCCTTGGTGTCGATCCGTCCCAGGAGCACCTGGGACAACACCGCAATCAGGGCGGTCGACAGCTGCACCCGGATCTGGTTCTGCTGGCTGACCGGGAAGGCGTCGACCAGACGGTCGATGGTCTTGGCGGCCCCGGTGGTGTGCAGCGTGCCGAACACCAGGTGGCCCGTCTCGGCCGCCCGCACGGCGGCCTCGATGGTCTCCAGGTCGCGCATCTCGCCCACCAGGATCACGTCCGGGTCCTGGCGGAGCGCCCGCCGCAGCGCCTCGGCGAAGCTCGGCACGTCGTTGCCGACCTCACGCTGGTTGACCACCGATTTCTTGTGGGCGTGGTAGTACTCGATGGGGTCTTCCATCGTGATGATGTGCCGGTCGAAGTGCATGTTGACGTAGTCGATCATCGTCGCCAGCGAGGTCGTCTTGCCCGACCCGGTCGGGCCGGTGATCAGGAACAGACCGCGCGGACGCCGGATCAGGTCCCGGCACATCTCGGGCAGGCCGATCTGCTCGAAGGTCAGCAGCCGGTTGGGGATCTGCCGCAGCACGATCGCCAAGTCGCCCTTCTGGCGGAAGACCGACACGCGGAACCGGGCCGCGGCCCCGTACGCGAAGCCGAAGTCGGTGCCTCCCTCTTCCTGGAGTTCCTGCTGGTTCCGCTCGGGCGTGATGGCCTTCATCAGCGAGACCATGTCGTCGGAGTCGAGCACCTTGGTCTGCAGGTTGCGCAGCCCGCCGTGCAGGCGGATGGTCGGCTGGCGTCCGACCGTCAGGTGCAGGTCGGACGCGCCGTTCTTGACCACGGTATCGAGCAGTCGGTCGATCTGGACGGTGGACATCGGGTTCTCCCGGGGAAAGGGCGGAGGGGTCAGTGCCCGCCGGAGTCGGCCTGGCTGACGCGGGCGATCTCTTCAGGGGTGGTCATGCCGTTGAGCACCTTGCGCCGCCCGTCCTCGTAGAGCGGACGCATGCCCGAGTTCAGCGCG
Source organism: uncultured Phycisphaeraceae bacterium (assembly GCA_964399525.1). GTDB lineage: Bacteria > Planctomycetota > Phycisphaerae > Phycisphaerales > UBA1924 > UBA6054. The sequence goes on from CAYNRF010000121.1 coordinate 3,734, forward strand.
GCCTTGCGCAGCTCGGAGGCCGGCGCGAGCTTGAACGCCAGCTCGCGCAGTTCGGCGTTCATCAGCATCATCTCGAAGATGCCCTTGCGGCCCTTGTACCCGCCCGGAGCCGCGTCGCACGGCACGGCCTTGTAGACCTTGCCGATCGCGTCCTTGACCTTGAGGTTGATCAGGGCCAGGTACTTGGGGTCCAGCTCGTCCTCGGTCGCCAACCGCTTGGACGGATCGTACAGGACGCGGATCAGCCGCTGCGCCATGACGGCCTGGATGGACGACGCCACGAGGAACGGCTTGATGCCCATGTCGATCAGGCGGGTGATGGCGCTGGGCGCGTCGTTGGTGTGCAGCGTCGAGAAGACCAGGTGGCCGGTCAGCGCGGCCTGGATGGCGATCTCGCCGACCTCGCGGTCGCGGATCTCGCCCACCAGGATGATGTTGGGCGCCTGCCGCAGCATCGACCGCAGGATCGCCGGGAAGGTCAGGCCGATGCCCTCGCGCACCTGGCACTGGTTGATGCCGTCGAAGTTGTATTCGACCGGGTCCTCGGCGGTGATGATCTTGCGGTCGGGCCGGTTGAGCACGTCCAGCGCCGAGTAGAGCGTCGTGGTCTTGCCCGAGCCGGTCGGGCCGGTGACCAGGAAGATCCCGTTTGGCCGCTTGATGATCCGATTGAAGATGTCGAGATTGTCCTGCTCGAACCCCAGGTTGACCAGGCCGATGCGGACCGCGTCCGGGCGCAGGATGCGCAGCACGATCGACTCGCCGTGGTACGCCGGGCACGCCGACACGCGGTAGTCGATCTGGGTGCCGTTCACCGGGATCTTGATGCGGCCGTCCTGCGGCACGCGCTTCTCGGCGATGTTCATGCCCGCCATCAGCTTGATGCGCGACAGGATCGAGTTCTGCATCCGCTTGGGCAGGCTGTCGCGCTCGACGCAGACGCCGTCGATGCGGTAGCGCAGACGCACCCGGTCGCCCATCGGCTCGATGTGGATGTCGCTGACGCGCATGCCGACCGCCTCCTCGAGGATGCGGTTGCACAGCTTGACGATCGGCGAATCCTCGCTGGAGACGTCGATGGACTTGTCCATCGAGCGGTCCACCGAACGGTCGATCGTCCGGTCGATCGAGTCGGTGACCAGCGACTCCTTGGGCGCGCCGGCCGGGCCGGTGCCGGGGCCCTCGATGAACGAGCGGATCTGCGACTTGGGCGCGATCCGCGGCTCGATGTCCATGTTCAGGCGGAACCGAAGGTTGTCCAGCAGCTCCAGGTCCATCGGATCGTGGATGATCAGCCGCATCTTGCCCCCGGCCTTGCCCAGCGGCAGGACCAGGAACTTCTTGATGATCCCCTCGTCCAGCGACTTGCGGTCGATCTGGTCCCGCACGCCCGGGGCGTCGAGATCGACGTATTCCAGACCGTACTGCTCGGCCAGCGCCTTGGCGACCTGCTTCTCCGAGGCCAGCCCCAGCTCCATCGCCGCTTCGCCGATCCTCTTGCCCGTCTGCTTGCCGTGCTTGAGCGCACGGTCCGCCTGCTCGGCGTTCATCACGCCGGAGCTGACAAGGATCTGCCCGAGCTTCTTCCGCGTTCTCGCCATCCGGGGCGATCCTCCAAGAAGGGAAGGGAACATCCGGCCCGATCCGCCTGTTGCCGGAAAGAGCCCGCCGCCGGACACCAGAGCCGTCCGGGGCCGACATCGTAGGGCAGGATCGGGTCGCCCCGGTTCGGTCTGGTTCGGTCTGGGTCGGGTTGGGTCCGGGTCGCGGCGAACAAGCGCCCGCGGACGCACGACGCCCGCATCCCCCATACGATCACCGCCCGGCCCGTGTTCCCGACTTGCGCCCGCCTGCCCCGGTCGAACGACCGCCCAGGATCACCCGTGACCCAGCATCACCCGAATCTTCATCTGCTCGTCACCGCCGGCCCCACCTACGAGCCGATCGATGCCGTGCGATTCATCGGCAACCGGTCTTCGGGACGCCTCGGCTCGGCGCTGGCCGATGAAGCCGCCCGCCGCGGCTGGACCGTCACCCTCCTGCTGGGTCCCAACGCCATCGCACCCGCCGACGGCCGGGTGCGGCTCGTCCGATTCCAGTCCACCGCCGACCTCCAGGCCCGGCTCGGGGAGTTCCTCCCAGCGTGCAACGTCCTTGTGATGGCCGCCGCCGTCGCCGACTACCGCCCCGCACCCGACGAGGTCGATCCCCTCGGCAAACGTCGCCGCACCAAGGAAGGCATGACCCTGCGTCTGGAGGCCACCCCCGACCTGCTCGCCGGGTGTTCGGCCCAGTCGCGTCCGGACCAGCTGCTCGTCGGGTTCGCGCTCGAGCCGCAGGCCGCCCTGCTGGAATCGGCGCGGGCCAAGCTCGCCCGCAAATCCATCGATCTGATCGTCGCCAACCCGCTGGAGACCATGGACAGCCCGACGATCCACGCCTGGCTGATCGGCAACGCCGACCGCGGGATCCCGCTGGAAGTCTCCACCGGGGAACCCATCGCCAAGGACCGGTTCGCGGCCTGGCTGCTCGACCGTCTCACACCCCTGGCCCGGCAGCGGGCCGCCCCGGAGCATGCCCGTGCCCGATCGTGACCGCCCCCGCCCCCCCCGCTCCCCCCGCTCCTCCGGCCCCACCGGCTCACCCCGTTCCCAAGGCCCCTCGGACTCGCACCGCGGATCCGGCCCATCCCGTCCCGACGGGTCGGGCGGCGGGGGTGCTCGACGGGGCAACCAGGGCGCCGGCCGAGGCGGGGACCGGCCACGCACGCCGGGTGCCCCCCCCCGCGGCGGCCGTCACGGCCCGGGCGGCCCCGGCCCGCGCGATGACCGCCGCCAGCCCCGCAAGCCGTCCGGCCGTCCGCCCGAGATCATCCATCGCGACCGCGACCTGCTGGTGGTGGTCAAGAACCCCGGCCAGCCGACCAAGGGTCGCCCGGGCGTCTCCCTCGTGTCCCTTGTCAACGAGCATCTCGCCTCGCGCACCGAGCGGTACCGCCCGGTGCACGAGCTCGACGAGGTCGGGTCCGGCGTCGTGGCGCTCGTCCCGGTCACCGAGGACGACGACCTGCGGGAGATCCGCTCCTCGGCCACCTATCTCGTGCTCGTCGAGGGCGATCTGGATACCGGTGCCGATCCGGAACGCGTCATCACCGGCCCGGTCCCCGGCCTGAAGACCAAGTCCTCGTCCCCGGTCACCTCGGTCCGCCGGCTCGCCGCCGGCAACGGGCTGACCCTCCTGCGGGTTCGCGCCCGCCCCGACGCACCCGGACAGATCCGCGCGCACCTCGCCTCGGCCGGGCACCCGGTCGTCGGCGACACCGAGCACGGCTCGCGCCGCGACGATGTCCGCCGGGTCGGCGTGCACGCCGAGGAGCTGCGACTGCGCCATCCGGGCACCGGCATGACCGAGCGGTACCGCTGCCCCGCCCCGGCATCGTTCCATCGGGCCGTGAACGCCGAGCCACCCGCGGGCGCCCGCGAGGACCACGTCCCGGAACCGTCCAACCTCGGCTGGGACCAGGTCGCCGGCTGGTACGACGACCTGATCACCTCCGGCTCGTCCGACCACCACGAACGGACCGTGATCCCCGGCGTCGAGCGCCTGCTGGATCTGCAGCCCCGCGAACGCGTGCTCGATATCGCCTGCGGGCAGGGCGTGCTGCTGGACCAGCTCAGCCGCTCGCCGGACCACGGGGAACTCGTGGGAGTCGACGCCTCGCCCGCGCTGATCGAAGCCGGCGTCCGCGTGCTGGGGGACGAGGCGAGGCTGATCGTCGGCGACGCGCGACGCCTGCCCGAGGTCCTCGCCGGGCACGGCCTCGCCCCCTTCGACGCCGCCGCCTGCGTGCTCGCCCTGATGAACATCGACGACCTCGGCGGTGTCTGCCGCGGGATCGCCGCCGCCCTGCGCCCGGGCGGCCGCTTCGTGGCCGTGATCCTGCACCCGGCGTTCCGCGCCCCCCAGACCACGGCCTGGGGCTGGACGACCGACGGCCGCACCGGCGCCGCGGTGCAGTTCCGCCGCGTCGACCGATACATGACCGAGCGGGCCAGCGACATCGTGATGAACCCGGGCAAAGCCGCGGCCGGGCAGGCCCCGGTCACGACCACCACGCACCACCGACCGATCGGAACCTACGTCTCCGCCCTGGGCGCCGCCGGCCTGCCGGTGGACACCATCGAAGAGTGGGTGTCCGGGCGCTCGAGCGAGCCGGGTCCACGTGCCGAAGCGGAGAACATCGCCCGCGCCGAGATCCCGATGTTCCTCGCCCTGCGGGCCCGCAAGCACGGCTGAGCCCGCCCCGTCCGCCGCCACGGCGGCTCCTGAGCGGTATACTTGGCCACCTGTGCGGGCGTAGCTCAATGGTAGAGCGTCAGCCTTCCAAGCTGAATGTTGCGCGTTCGAGTCGCGTCGCCCGCTTTTCTCCGTTTCGCCGGCCCGCGATGGCGTCCTGAAGGCCGACCCGGTCTGGGTCGGTCTGGGTCGGCCTGAGTCGGACTGGCCCGGTCCGGCCGATGTCAGCCACGCAGGCGGCGGGCCGCCGCGACCAGCCCGAGCATCGCGAGCCCACCCCACGCCGCCGGAGGCAGCGGCACGATCGTGTACGTCAGGAACTCGCCGGACAGCGACCGGGTGTCCCAGAACGGCGTCGCCTGGCCCGAGCGGCTCAGATGGTCCACGCCGGGGTCGTTGGTTGTTCCGCCCGTGCTGATCACATCGAACGAGAACGTGTCGCCCACCGACAGCCCCAGGTCGGCCAGGGCCACCGCGAAGCGCTGACGCCCCGCCGCGTGCTGCGAATCGTCCCCGACAACGCCCGCGTCGTTCTGCCACGCCGCGCCGTTGTAAGACCACACCTGCCCGTTGACGCCCGATCCCCCATCGTCCGCCCACGTGGCCACCCAGTGGGTGATGCCGCGCCCCCAGTCGATGTTCCGGCCCCACCCGTTGCTGTTCGAACTCGGCCCGTTGCCGGTGTCGATGCCCAGCGCATACTTGCCCCAGGCGGTCGCGTCGAGGTCGCCGCCCAGCAGGATGTCCACGTACAGATACGTGCTGTCATTCGACAGCCCGACGCTCACGATGTCCAGGTGGCCGAATCCGTTGTTGAACAGATCGCCGGTGCTGTCGGCGTAGACGCTGCCACCTTGGGCGAGCCCCGCCGACAGACCCACGGACAGCGCGACGCCCAGCAGACCGCTCACACGCATGGCTCACACTCCCTCTCCGGCACCGCCGGCCCACTCGAACGCAGGGCAAAGCCGCCCAAACAAGGGGTGCAGTGTAAAACGAGCAAGGCACGATGCAAGCCGGCGAAACACCCAGACGAAGTCCGGGCCGTCGCGGCGTGTTCGTGACTGCACCGCTGGGAGCCCCCGCGCAGGGCGGGGCAGGGCGGAGGCCGGGGGGGGGGGGGGGCGAAACGAGGCCCCCCCCCCATACAGGTTTCCCCGGCGTTCCGGCACCATCAAGAGCGCCACAGAAGCCATTGGTCTGGTCACCAAGACGTGGAGCAACCTCGCCGGCATGATCTTTCTCCTGTTCGTGATCGCGAACTTCATAGCCTTCTTCAACTGGACGAACCTCGCAACCGTAATGGCGGTCAGCCTCGCTGACTTGCTGCAGTACGCGCCGATTGGCACTACGGGCTACATCATCCTGTTCGTCATCGTGGTGGCGCTGATCGACATCATCCTAACTGGCGCGCTCGCCAAATGGGCGATTCTGGCGCCTGTCTTCATCCCGCTGTTCATGCGGCTTGGCGGGGATCCGAATCTCGTGCTCGCCGCCTACCGGGTCGGCGACAGCCCCATGAACGTCATCACCCCGCTCAATGTCTACCTCTCAGTGATGGTGGTC
>CAYNRF010000122.1:0-9548 GCA_964399525.1 uncultured Phycisphaeraceae bacterium
TCAGCAGCCAGTAGGCCGCGATCCCTTCCTCCACGCCCCATTCGTCGAGCGGGAGACGATCGAGAATGACGAAGCCGACGCCCTCCTCCAGCCGCTCGTGCGCCGTTCGCATCACGGCACGGCACGCCGGCAGGTCGAAATCATCGCGGCCGAGCAGCATGGTCGGCAGCGGATGCGCGCGCAGCGTCGCGACGGCGCCGCGCAACTCGTCCAGCGCGGCGCCGGGCAGCGGCACGGGCCGCGCCGCCTCGCCGAGTTCTGCCGCCGCCCAGGCCTGCGGCGGCAAGATCATCTGCTCGAGCATCGGCGGCACGGGCTTATCGGCTCCAGGGCTGGCGCTGCCACATGTCACGGAACAGGCGGTCTTCGGCGCGCATATGCTCGGCGAAGCGGGGGCCTGGCATGTAGTTCAGCGGCTGGAAGGTGCGGCGGCAGATGGCCTGGAACTCCGGATCGGCCGCCATGCGGTCAAGCGCCGCGCTGTAGCGCGCAACGATCTCGGCCGGCAGGTGCGGCGGCGCGCTGAGGCCGCGCACTGTGGTGGAGACGGCGTCGATCCCCTGTTCGCGGAAGGTCGGCACATCGGGGGCCATCGGGTTGCGCTGCGTGGCCATGACGCCGAGCATCTTCCACGGCTGGCCGCTGGTCATCATCAGCCCTTCCCCAAGATTGGCCGTGCCGACCGCGACGTCGCGCTGCACCATGGCGAGCACCGCCGCCGGGCCGGAATTGTAGTTCACCAGCTCGAACTTCGCGCCGGTCACCTGTTCCAGCACCTTCATGCTCACCCAGGCCGAGCCGCCGACGCCCTGGATGCTGACGGTGACCGTGCCCGGCGCGCGCTTCGCGCGTTCCACGAGCTCGGTGGCGGAGTTGATGCCGCTGGCCGGGTGCACGGCCACCACCGCCGGGTCCTCGATCACGCCGGCCAGCGGCGTGAAGCTGTCCACCGAGAACCGGACGCTGCGCTCGATCGGGATGATCACGATGCCCGGCGTGTTCGTGATGCCTATCGTGTAGCCGTCCGGCGCGGCTTCCGCGATGGCGGTGTAGCCGATGGCGCCACCCGCGCCGGGGCGGTTGAGGACGACTACCGGCTGCCCGAAATCCTTGGTGAGATACTGCGCGATGTTGCGCCCCGTCATGTCGGTGCCGGCGCCGGCGCCGAATGGCACGATCAGCGTGATCTGGCGTTCCGGCCAGGTCGCGCGCGCGATCCGCGGCGCGGCAAGCAGGGCGAGGCCTGTGCCTAGGGCAGTGCGTCGGGACAACAGCGTCATTGGGCTCGTTCCTTTCGAATGGCGCGACAGGACGGCGTGCTGCTGGCGTGTGTTCCTCGGTTTCAGTCTTTCTTGGCCCGCAGCGCGAGGCGGCGGCATGATGCCGCCACGCCGCGCCGGCGGGCAAGCCACAGCATGATCAGGTCAGGCGCTCGCAGAACTGGCGGATGCGCGTGCAGGCGTCGGCGAGTTGCACATCCGATGCCGCGAAGCTCACCCGGAAATGGCCTGGGAACATGAAGGCGCTGCCGTGTACCGTGGCGACGCCGACTTCCGACAGCAGCGCGAAGACGAAGTCCCAGTCGCTCTCGATCCGCGTGCCGGCCGGCGTGGTGAGGCCGAGGCAGGCGGTCATGTCGGGGAAGGCGTAGAACGCGCCTTCCGGCTTGTGGCAGCGCAGGCCGGGTGTCGCATCCAGCAGCCCGACGACCAGGTCGCGCCGCCGCTCATAGGCCTGGCGCATTTCCTCCGTCGCGTCTTGCGGACCTTCGAGCGCGGCCAGCGCGGCAGCCTGCGCGATGGAGCAGGTGTTGGACGTGCTCTGCCCCTGCAGCTTGTCCATGGCCTTGATCAGCGCACGCGGCGCGCCGGCGAAGCCGATGCGCCAGCCGGTCATCGCATACGCCTTGGAACAGCCGTTCATCGTGACGGTGCGGTCCTTCAGGCGCGGCTCGACCTGCGCGAAGGTGACGAAGCTCCGGCCGTCGAAGACCAGCTTCTCATAGATGTCGTCGGTCAGAATCATGACCTGCGGATGGCGCAGCAGAACCTCCGCAAGCGCCTTGATCTCCGCCGCATCATAGGTGGCGCCGGTCGGGTTCGAGGGCGTGTTCACGATCAGCCACTTGGTCTTCGGCGTGATCGCCGCTTCCAACTGCTCGGGACGCAGCTTGAACGCCTGGTTCGGCCCACAGGGCAGCAGCACCGGCACGCCATCCGCCAGGCTGACGATGTCGGGGTAGGAAACCCAGCACGGCGTCGGGATGATCGCCTCGTCGCCGGGATCGAGCGTGGCGACCAGCGCGTCGTAGATCACCTGCTTGCCGCCGGTCCCGACCAGGATCTCGTCCGGCGCGTAGTCGATGCCGTTGTCGCGCTTGAACTTGGCGGCAACCGCCTTGCGCAGCGCCAGCGTGCCGGCGATGTCCGTGTAGCGGGTCTCGCCACGCTCGATGGCGGCGATGGCGGCATCCTTGATGTGGCGCGGCGTCTCGAAGTCCGGCTCGCCGGAGGAGATGGCGAGAACGTCCTTGCCCTCCGCCTTGAGCGCCTGCGCGCGCTGGCGCATCGCCGTGGTCTGCGAGGGCTGGATCCGGTTCAGCCGCTGCGCGATGGCGATGGTGGCGTTCATCTCAGCGCGCCGGCGCCAGCTTCGCGCGCGCCACCACGTCGCGGAACTTCTGCAGCTCCGCGGCGATGAAGGCGGCCGTCGAGGCCGGCGTGCTGTCCGTCACCGCGTCGATTCCAGCCGCGGCAAGCCGGTCGCGCATCGCGGCGTCGCCCATGCCGGCATTCGCCGCGGCGTTCAGCCGCTGTACGATCGGCTGCGGCAGGCCCTTCGGTCCCAGCATCACGTTCCAGGTGGTCGCGGTGAAACCGGGCAGCCCGGATTCCGCTGCGGTGGGGATGTTCGGGAACAGCGGATGTCGCGTCGGCGTGCCCACCGCGATGCCGCGGAAGAGCCCATCGCGAATGCCCGAGGCAAAGGAGCCCAGCGGCTCCCACGCATACTGGATCTCGGCCTTGGTCAGCGCCTCCGCCAGCGGTGCGCCGCCGCGATAGGGCACGTGCTCCGCCTGCACCCCGCCCGCGGCCAGGTTCATCATCTCGCCCGCCAGATGCCCGACGCTGCCCGAGCCCGAACTGCCCCAGCTCGCCCTGCCCGGCGCCGCGCGGATGCCGGCGATCAGCGATGGCAGGTCGCGATAGGGCGAGTTGTTGGGCACCGCGAGCGCGATGGGCGCGCGGCCCAGGATGGCGATCGGCGTGAAGTCGGCGATCGCGTCATAGGGCGTGGTGTCCGGCTGCAGCGCCGGCAGGGTGCCATGCGTGGATGGCGTGCCGAGCAGCAGCGCGTAGCCATCCGGCGGCTGCCGCCGGACATGTTCGCTGCCGATCGCGCCGCCGGCGCCCGCGCGGTTCTCCACGACCATGCGTGCGCCGGCGCCAAGCTGCGCCGGCATGCGCTCGGCAAGCAACCGCGCGAGGAGGTCGGCGGAGCCGCCGGCCGGGAAGGGCACGGTGAAGACGATGGGCCGGCTCGGCCAGCCGCCCTGCGCCAGCGCACGGCTTAACGGCAGCGTGGCCAGCGCGGCGAGCGCAAGGCGGCGGGTCGGCATCGGCGTCGTCCTCTCCGAGGCGGGCGAAGTCAGCCCGTGGTGATGTTCTGGCTGCGGATGATCTCGCCCCACTTGGCGAGCTCCCGCGTCCAGTAGGCGTCGAACTCGGCAGGGCTGCTGCCGATCACCTCGATACCGGCCGAGTTGATGCGGCGTCGCGTGTCGGCGTCGTTCAGCGCCTTGAGCAGCGCATCGGAGATGCGAGCGGCCACTGGCGCCGGCGTGCCGGCGGGCACCAGCAGACCTACGTCGGTGGAGCTGTCGAAGCCCGGCACGCCGGCTTCCGCCAGCGTCGGCAGATCCGGGGCGAATTGCGAGCGCGACGCCGTGCCGACGCCGAGCACCTTGAGCCCGCCGGACTGCCGGTGCGGCAGCGCGGTGACCAGGTCCACGAAGGACATCTGCACCTCGCCCGCCAGCAGCCCCTGCGCCGAAGGTCCCCCGCCGCGATAGGGCACATGCACCATGCGGATGCCGGCCTTGGCCATCAGCAACTCCGCCGCCAGATGGCTGCTTGCGCCCATGCCGGCCGAGGAGAAGCTCAGCTGGCCGGGCCGCGCGCGCACATGGGCGATGAACTCCGCCACCGTGCTCACCGGCACGGAGGGATGCACCGACAGCGACTGCGCGCTGCGCGCCACCAGGCTGAGCCCCATGAAGGCGGCGCGGTTGTCGTAGGGCAGCGACGCCATCAGGTGCGGCGCCATGGCATAGGTGCTGTTGGTCGCCAGCAGGATCGTGTAGCCGTCCGGACGGCTGCGCGCGACATGGGCGTGGCCGATCGTGCCGGCGGCGCCGCTGCGGTTCTCCACCACGACGGGCTGGCCAAGCGCGGATCCCATGGTTTGCGCCAGGATGCGGCCAAGCACGTCCGTGGAGCCGCCGGCGGCCCAGGGAACCACCATCGTCACCGGGCGTGAGGGAAAGGTCTCCTGCGCCGCCGCGATGCGTGGCGCGGCCGCCAGGACAAGCCCGGCGCCGAGAAGGGAACGTCGCGTCGCAATGGTCATGCTGCACCTCGCTTTGGCCGCATCCTGCGGCGGGTTGACGGACCGATTGCCGTGGCTGCGCTTCTTCCCGGCGCCGCGTATCCCCCGATTGAGCCTTCAGGGAAGCTCGATGACAAGGTTCCTGAAGCTGTCAACCGTCACCGTGGCACCGGGGCCGACGACGCAGGTCGATTCCCGCTCCTCCACCAGCGCGGGGCCGGCGAAGCTTGCGCCGGGCGCCAGCGCGTAGCGATCATACACGGTGCAGGGGAGCCAGCCGGCGCCCTCGAACAGCACCTCGCGCGTGCCGCGCTGCGCACGGGCCGCGTCGGTGTGGCTTTCCGTGGCGCGGGCCGAAGCGCCTTCCAGGCTGATGTCGCGCCCGGGCGCGATGCAGGCCACGCGCCAGGTCAATGCCTCGATCGGCAGGCCCTCCATCGCGCGGCCGAAGCGCTCGCGATAGGCGGCGAAGAACGCCTCGCGGATCGCCGGCAGGTCGGCCTCGCCCAGGCTCATGGCCGGCAACGGCACCGGGATCTCGAAGCCCTGGCCGACATGGCGCATGTCGGCGGCCGGCCGCGTGCTGATCTCCTCCGGTGCCGCGCCGGCCTGCAGCAGCAGCGCACGGCCTTCCTCCGCCATCTCCGACAGCAGGCGGTTCACATGCGCCCAGTCCAGGCGTTCGAGCCGCGCGACATGGCTGCGCACCAGGTCGGTGGCGGGCGGCGCGACGAGGAAGCCGAGCGCCGAGGCCACGCCGGCGCCGAGCGGCACCAGCATGCGCTTCATCTTGAGCAGCCGTGCGAGATCATAGGCATGCACCGGCCCCGCACCACCGAAGGCCACCAGCGTGTAGCGTCGCGGATCGCGCCCCTTCTCGGCCAGGTGCATGCGGGTCGCACCCGCCATCGTCTCGTCCACGATGCGCCTGATCCCGAGCGCGGCGTCGTCATGCGCGATGCCTAGGCCTTTCGCGATGCCGGTCTCGATCGCGCGCTGCACCGCGCCGGGATCGAGCGCCATCTCGCCGCCGAGAAAGTAGCCAGGATCGAGCCGGCCGAGCACCAGGTCGGAATCCGTCACCGTCGGTTCCGTGCCGCCGCGGCCGTAGCAGATCGGGCCGGGCTTCGCGCCGGCGCTGCGCGGCCCGACCTTCATCAGGCCGGAGCCGGCATCCACCCGCGCGATGGAGCCGCCGCCTGCGCCGATCTCGATCATGTCGACGACGGAAACCTTCAGGGGCAGGCCGGAGCCCTTCTGGAATCGCCGCACGCGGCCGGCCTCGAAGTCGAACTTGCGGTCAGGTGCGGCATTCTCCACCAGGCACATCTTCGCGGTGGTGCCGCCCATGTCGAAGGAGACGACGCGGTCGAGGCCGGCAAGGCGCGCGAGGAAACTGGCCGCCATCGCGCCCGCGGCGGGGCCGGACTCGATCAGGCGGATGGGGAATTCCTTCGCCTCCGCCACCGCCGCGATGCCGCCACCCGAGAGCATCACATGCAGCTGCCCCGCGAAGCCGAGCGCGGCGAGCGAGTCTTCCAGCTTGTCGAGGTAGCGCCGCATCAGCGGCTGCACATAGGCGTTGGCGCAGGCGGTGCTGGTGCGCTCGAACTCCCTTATCTCCGGCGCAACGCGGGAGGAGAGCGAGAGCGGCAGGTCGGGGTAGGCCCCACGCACTATATCCGCGGCGCGGCGCTCATGCCGGTCGTCGCGATAGGCGTGCAGGAAGGCGATGGCGATCGCCTCCACGCCCTCCTGCTCGACCAGCTGCTTCGCTGCGGCACGCACCGCGTCCTCATCGAGCGGCAGCAGCACGGCGCCGTCCACGTCCAGCCGCTCCGGCACCTCGATGCGGCGGTGGCGGGGCACCAGCGTGGGCGGGGCCTCGATGAACAGGTCGTAGAGGTCGTAGCGCGTCTCGCGCCCGATCTCGATCACGTCGCGGAAGCCGGCGGTCGTCAGCAGGCCGACGCGCGCGCCGGTGCGCTCGATGATCGTGTTGGTGACCAGCGTCGTGCCGTGGACGATGCTGTGAAGCTCGCCGGGGGCAAGGCCGGTCTCCTGCAGCAGCCGCTCCACGCCCTCCACGATGGCGCGGCTGGGATCGTCGGGCGTGGTCAGGCGTTTGCCCGTCGCGACCAGGTCGCGCGAGGGATCGTGCAGCACGAAATCGGTGAAGGTACCGCCGACATCCACCCCGATACGGGCCGTGCGGGAGGTCGCCATGGCTCAGCCCCTCCCGTAGTCGCGCGCCGCGCCTTCCGGCGTGACGTAGCCGTCGCGGAGGTCGGCCTCCAGCGCCGCCGGGTCGCGCTGCCGGGGATCGCCGAAGCCGCCGCCGCCCGCATAGAGCAGCGTCACCTTCCGACCGGCCGCAACGGTGGTGCGCGACTTCGGGTGCGGGCGGGTGCCGTCATCGATGGCGATCACCGCGGCGCCGCCATGCTTGCCGCCCAGCAGCCCCTCGGCCGGATGGTCGCGGCGGTCGGACAGCAGGGAGAGGCGCACCGGTGCATCGGTGCGCACCTCGATCTCCACCTCCTGCCCGAGGCCGCCGCGGAACCGGCCGGCGCCACCGGAATCCGGCCGCAGCTGCTTCCGCCAGACCAGCAGCGGCGCGACACTTTCATAGGCCTCGATGGAGCCGGCGCCGACATTGGTGGGGAAGGCCGTGGTGGGCAGCCCGTCGCGGTGCGGCGAGGCGCCCATGCCGCCCGAGGCGAAAAGCACCTGGGAGAAGCGGTCGCCGTTGCGGTCCAGCCCGCTGAACAGCGCCCGCATCGTCGGCGCACCGCCGCATTCGGCAATCACCTTGTCCGGCAGAACATCCGCCAGCGCCTTGTAGATGACGCCGGCGAGCAGGTGCCCGGTGAGCTGGCGCGCGCTGCAGGGCGCCGGGAAGCGCGGGTTCAGGATGCAGCCGTCCGGCGCCGCCACGGTGATCGCGCGATAGGATCCCTCGTTGCGCGGCGTGAAGGGGTCCAGCGCGCATTTCACCGGGTAGACCGCGTAGGCATGGGTGTAGTTCAGGACACAGTTGATGCCGCGATCCACCTGCGGCGAGGTGCCGGCGAAGTCGATATGCATCGTGTCGCCGCGCACATCCACGCGGCAGGCGATGCGCGTGACCTGGTCGTCGAAGCCGTCGGCCTCGATCGTGGCGGAATAGCTGCCGTCCGGCACTTCCGCGATCGCACGCCGCAGCGCACGGTCGGCGCGGTCCTGCAATGCGGCGGACAGCGCCTGCAGGTCCTCCAACCCCGTATCGTCCAGGAATTCCTGCAGGCGGCGGACTGCGACCTCGTTGGCCACGAACTGCGCCTGCAGGTCGCCCATCACGGGGCCCGGCACGCGGACGTTGGCGGTGATGATCTCCACCAGTTCCTCGTTGCGCACGCCGCCGCGGAACAGGCGGGCGGGCAGGATGCGGATGCCTTCCTCGAACAGTTCGCGGCAATCGGCCGACCACAGCGCGCCGCCGACATCGGGCGAATGCGCGATGGAGCCGGCGAAGCCCACCAGCTTGCCGCGGTGGAAGATCGGCGAGACGGCGGTGAAGTCCGGCAGGTGGCCGGTGGCGAGCCAGGGGTCGTTGGTGATCACGCAGTCGCCCGGCTGCCAGGTCTCGGCCGGGAAGCGCTTCAGGAAGGTTTTCGTCGTCTGCGGCAGGATGCAGGAGAAGCTGGCGATGCCGCCGGTGTTCTCGGCCACGCTGTCGCCGTTCCGGTCCATCAGGACCGTCGCGTAGTCGTTCGACTCGCGCACGATGGTGGAGAAGGCCGTGCGCAGAAGGCCCGCCGCCGCCTCGTCGGCGATCGAGATCATGCGGCTCCAATAGACCTCGAGGGTGATCGGGTCGAATTCGTCCAAAGCGATGGGCCTCCCGGCTTTGGTCAATCTGGTCGCGGATGCTAGGCAGGGGCTGCCACATGCGTCCAATATCGAATCCGTCTCATCCTATAGCGATTGCGAATGATCCGATGGAGCTGAGGCAGCTGCGCTACTTCGTCGCCGTGGCCGAGGAACTGCACTTCACCCGCGCCGCCCGCCGGCTCGGGCTGTCGCAGCCGCCGCTCAGCCAGCAGATCCGGCAGATGGAGGAGGAGCTCGCCACGCCGCTGTTCGACCGCAGCCGCAAGCGCGTGGCGCTGACCGAGGCCGGGCGGATGCTGCTGGGCGAGGCCCGCGCGACGCTCGCCCAGGCGGAACGGGCGGAGCTGGTGGCGCGCCGCGCCGGGCGTGGCGAGATCGGCGAGCTGCGCGTGGGCCTGTTCGCCTCCGCGCCGCTGCTGCCGGCCTTCGCGCGCACGGTCATCGCCTTCCGCCGCTCGCTGCCGGATGCGCGGCTGACCCTGCAGGAAGCGCCGACGCTGGCACAGCTCGATGCCCTGCAGCGGCGCGCGCTGGATGCGGGCTTCCTGCGCTGCCCCTCCGCGGACCACCTGCCGCCGGGCCTCGACACGGTGGAGCTGGCGCGCGAGCCTCTGGTCGTGGTGATGCGGCGGGACCATCGCCTGGCGCGTCGCGGAGCGCCGCTGCCGCTTACCGCCCTGGCGGAGGAGCCGATGATCTTCTTTGCGCGGTCCGTCGGCACCACGCTGCACGACCAGCTCGCGTCGCTGTGCCGCCGTGCCGGCTTCGCGCCGCGCATCGTGCAGGAGGCGCGCGAGAATTCCACCTTGATGGGCCTGGTGGCGGCCGGGCTCGGCCTGGCCGTCCTGCCGCATTCGCTGTCGCAGATCCGTGTCGGCGGCGTGGTAGCGCGCGCGCTGGACTGCGCCGAGGCGACCACGATCACCTGGCTGGCCGTGCCGCGCGAAGGGCGCACGCAGCTGGCCGCCGCACTGCTGCGGTGCGCGCGGGAGGCGGCGGAATGACCGCCATCGTCATCGGCGCCGGCGTCGCCGGGCTTTCGGCGGCCTTCCACCTGCTGCGGCATC
>CAYNRF010000123.1:0-9533 GCA_964399525.1 uncultured Phycisphaeraceae bacterium
GCCCTGCCAGCGATCGACGCCCTGCCCGTCGTGAAGCGCACCACCGCCATCACCATCGCCCAGGTTGACATCGACGGCTTCGGCGTCGAGGGGCTCCAGCAGTACAAGACCAACTTCTTCGGGCTCGATTACGCGACCATCTCCGACATGTTCCAGGTCGAGTTCGTCGAGGGTGACCCCGTCACCGCCACCCGACGCATGGACGAGGGCGGAGCGGTGCTCGTCGCGCGGGAGTTCACCACCGCCCGCGGCCTGGGCGTCGGCGACGAGTTCGTCTGCTCCAAGGACGGGGTGGAGCACCGCTTCGAGATCGCCGGCGTGGTCACGTCGGCGGGTCTGGAGTTCATCAGCCAGTACTTCGACTTCGGCGGCAGTTTCGTCCAGCAGACCATCCACTCCGTGGTCGGTTCCCGCAAGGACGTCGCCGATCGCTTCGGGGTCACGCGCCCGTACATCATCGGCATCGAACTGGACCCCGCGGTGGACGACACGGTCGCGGTCGGGCAGATCCGCGACGCCACCGTCGGCATGGGCGTGCTCAACGTCGGGTCCGGGCGCGAGATCCGCGAGCAGCTCGAGGCGGTCTTCCGGAGCACGCTGGCGGTGTTCAGCACGGTCGCGATCGGGGCGATGCTCGTCGCCTGCTTCGGCGTGGCCAACCTCATCATCGCCGAGGTCGAGTCCCGTCGCTACGAACTCGGCGTGATCCGGGCCGTGGGCGGGTCGCGCCGCCAGATCATCATGCTCGTGTGCGGCCAGGCCATCCTGATCGGGCTGGCCGCCAGCATTCTGGGCACCATGCTGGGTCTGCAGGCCGCCTGGGGCGGGCAGACCGCCAACCGCAAGCTGATCGGGATCGAGCTGGCCATGCGCCCTCCGATCGGGCCCATCGCGTTCGGGTGGCTTGTGGCGATCTTCATGGCGCTGCTGGCCGCTGCGCCCACCGCCTGGCGGATCGGCCGGGCCAGCCCCAGAGTACTGCTCGCGTCGCGCGGCTGATCGCGTAGACTGCCCCGGGCCGGGACGTCTGTTTGCTCGCGGAGGAGGCCGGCGATGACCACGCGCGACGCGGTCGGTGCCATCGGCGGTCTGGCGGGCCTTCTGCTGTTGTGGCTCATCTTCCTGACCCGCACGGACGGGGCGCCACCCGACCGACGGACCACACCCGCGACCCCGCCCGATGTCCGGCAGACGGAGAACCACGTGGACCAACTTTTCCGCGACCGCATCTCGGACGTCATGGTGACGCTGACCGGCCCCGTGGACAGGATCCTTCCGGACGATCACGAGGGGTCGCGACACCAGCGGTTCATCATCCGGACCCCGTCCGGACGCACGGTGCTGATCGCCCACAACATCGACCTGGCGCGTCGCGTGCCGCTGGAGATCGGCGATACGGTCACGGTCCGCGGCGAGTACGAGTGGTCGGATCGGGGCGGGACCATGCACTGGACCCATCACGACCCGAGGCAATGGCGCGAGGGCGGCTGGATCGAACATCACGGCGTCCGGTACGAATGACCGGAATAAGCGCCCGACCTCGGTTGTCATCGGCAGGTGCGATGACA
Source organism: uncultured Phycisphaeraceae bacterium (assembly GCA_964399525.1). Classification (GTDB taxonomy): domain Bacteria; phylum Planctomycetota; class Phycisphaerae; order Phycisphaerales; family UBA1924; genus UBA6054. Next base: position 1,569 of record CAYNRF010000123.1, read on the forward strand.
TCCGTGCGCACGCCGCTGCCTGGCCTTGATCGAGATCGGAAACCGAAGCTGCTTTGGGCGATCAATTTTACTCGCACAACTTCCAACAACTGTTGTGTCGCTCGCACATCAAAAAAAGCAGACGCCCGGTACAGACACCTTGTTCGATCTCACCGTGATCAGTACGATCCGGATCATGAACAACCGCATCTTGCTCGGTTTCTGTACGATGTATCTGTTGATTTCCGTTAGTTTCGCGCGCGCCGATATCATCACGCTGCGCTCCGGCGAGCGGGTGGAGGGCAAGGTGCTCGATGTCACCCGGAGTGAAGTCCGCATTGAGACCAAGGTCCATAATATCAGAACGACGGTCGTCTATCGGCGTGCGCTCGTGGTCGACATCGAGTACCGGGCGCTCCCCGCCGACTTCTGGGATTCGGGCCGAGCCGATGATGCTCCGACAGTCCAGGACAGCGAGAACTCGGAATCTCCCGAACCGGATTCGGACGCACTTTCCGAGAGCAGCGAAACGGAACCACCGTCGCGTCGCGGCCGACGGATCGATCCTGCTTCGCAGTACGTCGTCATTCCCGTCGAGGGCACCATCGGTGAGCAGGTCACCGCCCACGGCCTGCGTACCGCCCTGCTCCAGACCCGTGGCCGTGGTGTGCGCCACGTTGTCTTTACCGTCAACTCACCCGGCGGGTACGTCTTCGAGGCCGTGCAGATCCTGGAAACTCTCAAGGAGTTTGATGCGGAGCTCACGTTCCACTGCGTCATCGAGGAGGGCGCCATCTCGGCGGCCTCGGTGTTCGCCGCAGGAGCGGACATGATCTACGTCCGCCCCGGGTCCCGGCTGGGGGGCGCCGTGGCCTACACCTCGAACAACTCGACCGGCGCGACGGAGGTGGACGCCAAGTTCAACTCCATCTGGTCGGCCGAGGTCGCCTCCCGGGCCGAGTCCAAGGGTCACAACGGCGACGCTTTCCGCGCCATGATTGTGGTGGCGAGCGAGCTCTGGCAGAGCGATGCCGACGGCTCGCTTTCCGCCCGGGCACGCGACGGGCACGATACCCAGATCGACGGGCCCACGACCGTCCTGACCATGAGCGCCGCCCAGATGATCCGTGGCGGGATGGCGCGGATGGTGGAGACTCCGATCGACGGCATGGGAAGCCTGACCGGAGTTGACGGCTGGACCGAACTCCGGGGCCTCGGGCAGCGTGCCATGTTGACCGCCGCGCGCGAGCGGGCCGATCTGAAGCGCCGGTTCGATGCCGCGATCGAAGCCTTTCAGCGAGCGGCCGATCTGTTCGAACAGAACCATCCGTCCAAGGTGCAGTATCTCATCGAACGATCGGCCACCGGAATGCTCTCGATGGAGTCGGGTTCTCTCCGTGAGTGGCGTGCACGCACCGATGCGACCGTCCAGGCATGCAACGCCATGCTCGCGAGCCTGAAGGATCTGGCGACGGTGAATGCGCGGGCAGAGAAAACCGGGGCCCAGCACCTGCTCATCCCACCCAAGCTCGGTCACGAGCGGTATCTTGAGATCGAAGCCGAGCGCAACAAGCTCATCAATCAACGCGATCGGCCGCCCGTCCTTGAGATGGTCCAGCCCTGACGATCGGATGTGGCAGCGGCGTGCGCCGTCTCATCTCGGTCGTGTGGCCGGGCCGGTAGGAGACCCCCGGCCAGTCCGGCGGGGTTGGCGGCCGTGTGACGCATGACGCCGCCCCTTTGACGCTCAGGGCGGGCGAACATGCCATCGTCCACCTCCCTGGCGTGCCGGTCCCACCCGGGGCGGGGGGCGTACGATCCGTCGTGAAGCCCCCAAGCCGGTTTGAAGTCATCAGCCCGTTCGCCCCTGCCGGCGATCAGCCCGCGGCCATCGAGTCGATCGTGCAGAAACTCCGCGCCGGCGAGAAGCACGTCTGCCTTCTCGGCGCGACCGGCACGGGCAAGACCTACACCATGGCCAACGTGATCGCCCGGCTCCAGAAGCCCGCGCTTATCCTCAGCCACAACAAGACGCTGGCCGCTCAGCTCTACGAGGAGCTCCGGGAGTTTTTCCCGGGCAACAGCGTCAACTACTTCGTGTCGTACTACGACTACTACCAGCCCGAGGCGTACATCCCCGGGCGGGACATCTACATCGAGAAGGACGCCTGCCGCAACGACGACCTCGACCAGCTCCGCCTGGCCGCGACGAGCAATCTGCTCCAGCGTCGCGACACCGTGGTGGTCGCGTCGGTCTCGTGCATCTTCGGCCTCGGCTCGCCCAGCGCGTACTCCGAAAAGGTGTTCACGATCACCCGGGGCGCACGCATCGGGCGGCGGGACTTCTTCCTCGCCCTCAACGCGATGCAGTACCAGCGGATGGACATCGACTTCAAGCGCGGCGCCTACCGCGCCCGGGGTGACGCGATCGAAGTCTGGCCGGCCTACGAGAAGTTTGCCGTCCGCATCGAACTGTTCGGCGATGAGATCGACTCCATCAGTCTGATCAACCCCACCTCGGGCGAGGTGCTCGCCGAGGAGAGCCAGGTCTTCCTGTTCCCGGCCGTGCACTACGTGATGCCCGAGGACAAGCTCCAGTCGGCCATCGACGGTATCCGCGCCGAGCTCGAGGCACGCGTCGCCGAGTTCCGCAGCCAGGGCAAGCTGCTCGAAGCCCAGCGCCTGCTCGCCCGCACCAAGCACGACCTCGAGATGATCGAGGAAGTCGGCTTCTGCAACGGCATCGAGAACTATTCACGCTACATGGACGGCCGGGCCCCCGGTGAGCGACCGTTCACCCTGCTGGACTATTTCGACTACGCGCCCCCCAGCCCCGATCCGGCCGCCCGCGTCCGGGATCCGCGACTGGCCGTGAGCCCTGACGGCTCGATCATCGGGCGTGACGCCGAGGAGGACGCCCGACGCTTCGGCATCACCCGGCAGAATGCCGGCGACTGGGTCCTGATCATCGACGAGTCGCACGTGACCATCCCGCAGATCCGGGCCATGTTCGCCGGCGACAAGGCCCGCAAGGACGTGCTCGTCGAGCACGGCTTCCGCCTGCCCAGCGCCCTCGACAACCGCCCCATCCGCTTCGAGGAGTTCGAGGCGATGACGCCGCAGGTGCTCTATGTCAGCGCCACCCCCGCCGCGTACGAGCTGGAAAAAACCGGCGGTGAGATCGTCGAGCTGATCATCCGCCCCACAGGGCTGGTCGACCCGGAGATCGAGATCCGCCCCGCGACCGGTCAGGTGCCCGACCTGATGGAGCGGTGCCGCGAACGCGTCGACCACGGCGATCGCGTGCTGATCACCGCCCTGACCAAGCGTCTGTGCGAGGACCTGACCAACTACCTGGCCAACAACGGCTTCCGCGTCCGCTATCTGCACTCGGACATCGAAACCCTCGACCGCATCGAGATCCTGACCGCCCTGCGGGCCGGCGAGTTCGACATCCTGGTGGGCGTCAACCTGCTCCGCGAGGGCCTGGACCTGCCCGAGGTCTCGCTGGTGTGCATCCTGGACGCGGACAAGGAGGGCTACCTCCGCAGCGCGACCTCGCTGATCCAGTTGATGGGCCGGGCCGCCCGCAACGTGGACGCCAAGGTGGTGCTCTACGCCGACCAGATGACCGGGTCGATGCGCCAGGCCATCGACGAGACCGAACGCCGGCGCACCAGGCAGCTCGCCTACAACGAAGAACACGGCATCATCCCCCAGACCATCCGCAAATCCATACGCCGCGGGATCGAGTCCGAACTCAAGGCCCGTCGCAAGGCCCGCGAGGCCACCGCCGAGGCCGAGCCGCTCATCGACGCCCGCCAACTGGTCCTCGCCCTCGAGGAGGAGATGCTCGACGCCGCCCAGGAGATGGCCTTCGAGAAAGCCGCCCAGCTCCGCGACCAGTTGCAGCACGTCCGCTCGATGCTCGAAGCCCACGATCCGGGTGAGGAGGTCTTCGTCCGCCGCTCCGAGATCGAGGAGGCCCTGGGCGTGGGTCGCAACAAGCCGACCAAGAAGAAACGCGGCAAGCCCGGCGCCCGCAAGGGCCGCTGAACGAACGCCGCGACGCCCCCGCCCGCTACGATTCCGCATGCCCGACCCCAACTGGAGACCCGACGGCGCCCCGCCCCACGGCAATCGCTTCGCTCAGAAGCTGGGGGTGTATCTGTTCGGCGTCGCCATCGGCCTCGCCTTCCTCGGCTGGATCCAGTACCGCAAGAGCCTGGCCACCCAACCCGCCCCCGCCCAGCCAGCCCCGCAGGAAGCACCCACGCCCTCCGCATCGGCACCGCCCGTGGATCCCGCCCCGTGACCCCCACCGCCCGGGTCCTTGAGGAACATGAAACCTCCCACGGCTGGTCCTTCCGCCTCGCCCTCGACCGCGGCCCGAACGGCCCCACCACCGAACACGAGATGACCCTGTCCTGGGTCGACCACGACCACTGGACCGGCGGCGCCGTGCCACCCTCTCGCCTGGCCGAGCGCCTGCTCGTCCTCCTCGCGGCCCGGGTGCCCGAGCTTCCGGCCAAGTTCGATGCCGCCCGGGCGCGACGGTGGTCGCCCGAGATCGACGATCTGCTGGCGGGATTCTGAGCCGCCCGGCAGGGTCGAATCGGGCAAATCCCCAAACTGAAGAATTTCATTTCTTGTTTCAGAAACAATATTGGGAATAAGCCGATCCGCGGTATCCTACCAACGTGACGCCGTTTGCTGCTCAGCACGACCGCCCGACCGGCTTCCAGCAGGACACCGTGGAAGCCGTCTCCCGGGTCCGGGATTCGTTCAGCCGCATCATCGAGCTGAAGTGCCCGGGCTCGAAGGCGGTCACGGCGGTCGCGGAGGCCTTCGGGATTCACCGCAAACTGGCGTGGCAGGTCGCCAAGGTGGCCTACGCCGACGACCCGTTCGCGGCCGCCCGGCACATGCCGCCGGCCAAGAGCCTGGACCTCTGGCTCAAGGCCGCCCGCAAGGCCGGGGTGCCGGACGCCCTCGTCGACGCCGCGCGGGAGGCCGGGGTGCGGTTCGAGTCGCTGGCCGAGACCCACGCGGCCAATCGGGCCGAGTTCGAGATGCTGCTCGAATCCTGCGGCCCCGGCGCGGACGAGGCGTCGGACGCGAAGTGGCGTCAGCAGGCGTTCCTGGGCAACTCGTACACCTGGGGCGCCCACTGCCGCACGCTGATGGCGTTCTGCGTGCTGATGCCGTCGGAGGACACCCCCCGCCACTTCCACGCCGTGCAGGTGCGCGGGCTGATCGGCTTCCGACAGACCCGCCCCGGCGTGCGCTGGATCGTGAACCAGTCCGTGGTGGCCGACGACCAGGCGCGCGCGACGCCCGGGCTGGACCGGCGCCCGCTGGACCCGGGCGCGGCCGCAGCCCACGCTGGAGTTCCTGTGCTGCCGGCGTTCTGCTCCGATCCGATGCCGGCGCTCGAGCGCCGGCGCACGCCCGATGGCATGGTCCACGACGAGTTTTCCGCAGGGCCGGTCGGCCAGTCGGGCGAGCGGACGCTGGTCACCGGCGAGATCATCCGCAACATCGGCCCGGTCCACGCCACCGAGCAGGACCGCGTGGCCCACTTCGGCACCGCCGTCCGCACGCCGGCTGAAAGTCTGCACTTCGACCTGTTCGTCCGGGCCGGGCTGTTCGGACGCGTCGAGCGGGATCTGCGGGTCTTCAGCGATCTGGCGTCCCAGATCAGTTTCGAGGACCAAGACGCGCTGGAGACCTCGGCGAAGGTCGTGAAACTCGGGCGCGGGCTGGGGCTGTCGCACACCGCGGACATCCCGGGCTACGCCGATCTGACCGGTTCGGTGTGCGATCTGATCGGCATTGAACCCGACGACTACGAGCTGTTCCGCGTGCGGCTGGAGTACCCGCCGCTGCCCACCACCGTCATGCTGCGTCACCCGCTGCTCGACCCGACGCACTTTCAGGACTGACCCACGCGCCGGTGTGTGTGCCGACGCGACCAGACACGAGGAGATCCGAGATGAACACCAAGTCCATCGCCCTGCTGACCGTCGCGCTCGCGGCCCCCGCCTTCGCCCAGACCACCGTGAGCACCTTCGACGATCTGGCCGAGAACTTCTACGGCGAGTCCTTCTCCTACAACGGCGTGACCTACCACAGCGTCAACAACGTCAACGGCGTCTTCCCCGACGGCTCGACCTTCGAAGCGGGCGCGGGCGTCGAGGGCCTCGGCACCCAGATCATGGTCGAGAACGCCACGCTGCTGTTCAACGACTTCCCGACCTTCGGCAGCCCCAACAACGTGCTGACCTTCGGCGCGTCGTATGTTGTCGGCGACAACCTGTCGCTGGGCGCGCTGTCGACCGTGACCATGGACCTGGACAGCGTGTCGGACTTCGCCTCGCTGGAGATCGGCTACTACGAGAACGGACCCTGGGGCGGCATCGTGTACCATCTCGAGGCGTTTATGGGCGGCCAGTCCGTAGCCCATGATTCCTTCTCCATCTCGGACCTGGGCGGGCGTGACAATGTCGCGTTCAACACCCTGTCCGTCGGCGGCGCTCAGTTCGATTCGCTCCGCCTCTACGCCACCTTCGGCAATGAGTTTTCCGGCCCCCGCGCGATCATCGACAACCTGACCATCAACGCCGTGCCCGCGCCGGGCTCGCTCGCCCTGCTGGGACTCGGCGGGCTGATGGCCCGTCGGCGTCGCTGATCTGTCTGATCTCGCTGGATTCTGGCGGACCCCTCAAGGCAAGGCCCGTTCCGGAGGAGGAGCGGGCCTTGTCGTTTGCCTTGTGCTCAACCAGCCGCGCCCGACGGAAGCGGGCACTCCGTTGGACAAGCGCATCGTGAAGAAAGAGCCCGCTTCCTTCGGGCGCGGCTCATTGGAGACGCATCGCGTCCTTCAGGGCGGTGCGGAGTCTGGCCAGCAAGGCCGCGTCCTCGCCGCTGGCGTCGGCCTTGCGGGCGTTGGGGAAGTCGTAGGCCTCGAACGGGCCGAGGCGGCGCTTGGCGGGGTCCTCGGTCGTGAAGCGGGGGACGACGTGGCCGTGGAGTTCGGGGACCTGGTTGCACAGGATCAGGTAGTTGATCCGCTCGGCGCCGGTGGCGGCCAGCACGGCGTCGCCCAGCGTGACCAGATCGGTCATGAACGCGGCCCGAGCGGACTGGTTCAGGTCGTTCACATGGGCGACCACCGGGTCCGGGATCAGCATGCAGCAGCCGGTGATGGGGCCGGGCTGCTGGTTGGCCAGGATGGCCCAGCCGGAGGGCATGCGGGCGATGAGCTGGGGGTCCTCGCCGCGGCGGAGGCGGTCGGCGCGGCTGGAAATAGGACCGGGGGAAGTCGCGGTGTCGGTCATGTCAGGAGGCTATGCCCCGCCCCCGTTGCCGGCCCGGCGCGGTATGCTGTCGGCATGACTGCCCGCCTGCTGACCGTGCTGTTCGTCGTGCTGCTTGCCCTGCTTCCCGCCTGCGGCACGGCCGCCGATCGCGGCGAGGCGGATCGTGCCTGGGAGGGCCGAGCGGTGCGCGACTATGTGTTCGTGTTCATCCGGACCGGGCCGCTGCGGACGCCCACGCCCGAGCAGTCGCAGGAGGCCATGCAGGGCCACTTCGCCAACATGGGACGCCTGGCCGACGAAGGAAAACTGCTGATCGCCGGGCCGTACGCGGACCCGCGGCCGACCCCGGACCATCGGGGGATCTTCGTGATGGACGAGACGGAAGTCGCGAAGGGCTTGGAACTGGCCAACACCGACCCGGCGGCCGTCATGGGCGTGTTCGTGATGTCGGCCCACCGCTTCACGACCGATCGCCCGCTGACCGACCTGCCGCGGCTGGAGAAGGAGGACGAGGCCCGGCGGCTCGCGGATCCGGCCGTGCCGGACGAGTGGCAGGGCCGGCGGTATGTGCTGGCGACGGCGGCGTACTCGGACGCGCTGCTCGCGGCCGCGCGGAAAGCCGAGGGCGTGCTGATCGCCGGTCGGCTGCACGGGGCGGGAGAGG
>CAYNRF010000124.1:0-5275 GCA_964399525.1 uncultured Phycisphaeraceae bacterium
CTCCCCCCGCCCCCCGCCGCACCCGATGCCTCCGGGGCCTTCGCCGATGTCATGCGGGAGAAGATCGTCAGCGAGGGCATCACCTTCGACGACGTGCTGCTGATCCCCCGGCGTTCGTCCGTCATGCCCGCCACCGCCGACCCAGCCACCCGGCTCACCCCCGGCATCCGCCTGAACATCCCGCTGCTGTCGGCCCCGATGGACACGGTGACCGAGTCGGCCCTGGCCATCGCGCTGGCCCAGGAGGGCGGGCTGGGCTTCATCCACAAGAACCTCTCCGTCGAGGCCCAGGCCCGCGAGGTCGCCCAGGTCAAACGCTCGGCCAACGGCGTGATCACCGACCCGATCACGCTCGGGCCCGACGACACCGTCGGGCACGCCAAGGAACTGATGTACACCCACTCGGTGTCGGGCTTCCCCATCACCGAGGACGGCGGGCTGGAGCTGCGCAGCAAGGGACGGCTGCTGGGCATCCTGACCCGACGCGACCTGAAGTTCGCCGAGCACGACACGACCAAGATCCGCGAGATCATGACCAGCGCCGGCCTGATCACCGCGCCTGCGGGCACGCTGCTGCCCGAGGCCGAGGGCATCCTCAACCGCCACAAGGTCGAGAAGCTGCTGCTGGTCGACAAGGCGGGCAACCTGTCGGGCCTGATCACCATGCGGGACATCGAGCGGCTCAGCCGCTTCCCCAACGCCTGCGTGGACGCGCGCGGACGCCTGCGCTGCGGGGCCGCCGTCGGGCCCGGCCAGTTCGACCGAGTCGAGGCGCTGATCGCCGCCGAGGTGGACGTGATCGTGGTCGACACCGCCCACGGCCACTCCGAAAACGTCCTCAACTCCGTCCGCGAGATCAAGAGCCGGTACAACATCGAAGTCGTGGCGGGCAACATCGCCACCGCCGAGGCCGCCCGGGACCTGGTGCTCGCCGGGGCCGACGCGATCAAGGTGGGCATCGGGCCCGGCTCGATCTGCACCACCCGCGTCGTCACCGGCGTGGGCATGCCGCAGGTCACGGCCATCATGAACGCCGTGGCCGGGGTGCGGTCCACCGGCAAGAAAGTCCCGGTGATCGCCGACGGCGGCATCCGCCTCTCGGGCGACATCGCCAAGGCCCTGGCCGCGGGCGCGGACTGCGTGATGATGGGCTCGCTGTTCGCCGGGCTCGACGAGTCGCCTGGCGAGCTGGTCATCTCCGGGGGCCGGCGTTTCAAGAGCTACCGCGGCATGGGCTCCGAGGGCGCGATGGGCGCCGGCTCGGCCGACCGCTACCGCCAGGCGGACAAGCTCGATGCCCGCGGCAAGCCGCAGCAGAAGTTCGTGCCCGAGGGCGTCGAGGGTCTGGTGCCCTACCGCGGGCGCCTGAACGAGTTCGTCTACCAGCTGGTCGGCGGTCTGCGCTCGGCCATGGGCTACTGCGGCTGCCCGACCATCGCCGACCTGCACGAACACGCAAGGTTCGTCCGCGTGTCGGGGGCAACGGTTGTTGAAAACCATCCCCACGACATCCGGATTACCAAGGAATCGCCGAACTACACGCACGAAATCCGTCCGTGATGATTGAACCGGCCCGCCGGCCTGCGAGAATCAAACCGAGGGCAAAATCCTCACCCGAACCGGGGACGGCGGCCGAACATACTGTGACAAAGCCTGGGACACAGCCGGCTGTGACGGAACGGGTCCACCGCCCTTCCCGCCACGGACCAGACCACCACGGACCAACCCACCACGACCAAGGAGATCAATCATGGCATTCCAACTCCAGAGCGGCAATCCCGCGATGGGCGCCCTCGAGCGCTGGGACGAGAACTTCACGGACGCGGCCACCCGGCCCAAGACCATGACCATCGGCGGGACGGTCCAGGCGACCGGCATCCTGCTGGCGATCGTGGCGGGCGCGGGCGCTCTGACATTCCAGTCGATCATGAACGCCTCGGTCGCGGCCGGCAACACGCTGACGCTGCCCGGCTGGGCGTGGCCGGCGATGATCGGCTCGTTCATCGCCACGCTCGTGGTGGGCTTTGTCATCTACCGCAAGCCGAAGACCGCCCCCTTCGTCGCCCCGCTGCACGCGGGCGTGCAGGGCGTGTGGGCCGGCGCCCTCAGCGCGATCATCCCGGCGCAGTTCCTCAACGGAATGGAGGTATTCTCCGGCGGCGCCACGACGCTGATCATGCAGGCGGTGCTGGCCACCATGGGCATCTGCGCCGGCATGCTGGTGGGCTACGCCACCGGCATCCTGCGGGTCGGTCCGTTCTTCCAGAAGGTGATCATCACCATGGGCGCGGGCCTGCTGTTCTACGTCTTCGCCCTGTTCATCCTGCAGTTCCTGGGCATCCGCATCTGGAACGGCTTTGCCGACACCGGCCCGATCGGCATCGGGTTCACCGTGCTGTGCCTGGGGCTCGCGTCGCTCTACCTGCTGCTGGACTTCAAGTTCATCGAGGAGGGCGTCAAGAATGGCGCGCCCAAGCACATGGAATGGGTCGGCGCGTGGGGCCTGATGGTCACCCTGGTGTGGGTGTACATCGAGGTCCTCCGCCTGCTGGCCAAGCTCCGGTCCAGCGACTGAGCCCGCCTCCGACACAGCGTACCGATCACGGCCCGGGGTTGAATCCCCGGGCTTTTTTCATGCTCCTTGGGATCCGGTCGGGTTAGACTGCCCAAAGACTTGGCGGAGGATCACCCATGCTCGGATGCCTGCTCGTGCTCGGCGCGATGATCATGCCCCGCGTGCTGCTGTTCGCGTACTGGATCACCGGCGCCTTCCGCAAGGCCGACGCGTGGGAGACCTGGTGGTGGCCGCTGCTGGGATTCATCTTCCTGCCCGCGACGACGCTGGTGTTCGGGCTGTGCCACGTGTACGGCGGGGGCGATTTCTCGTTCTGGTGGATGGTGGGCACGGCGCTGGCCGTGCTGTACGACCTGGGCACCGTCGGGGCGGGGGGCAAGGAGGGACGTCGGCGCTGAGGCTTACACGTTGAACAGGAAGTGGCACACGTCCGAATCGCGCATCACGTACTCCTTGCCCTCGATGCGCATCTTGCCCGCCTCCTTGATCGCCTTCTCGCTCTTGTACTGGCGGAGATCGTCCACCGAGTAGACCTCCACGCGGATGAAGCCGCGCTCGAAGTCCGAGTGGATCACGCCGGCCGCCTGCGGGGCCTTGCAGCCCTGCGGGATGGTCCAGGCGCGGATCTCCTTCTCGCCCGCGGTGAAGTAGGACTGGTAGCCGAGCAGGCGGTAGGCGGCGTGGGCCAGCTTGTTGAGCGCGGGCTCGTCCATGCCCATGTCCTTGAGCATCTCGGCCTTGTCCGCCTCGTCCAGCTCGCTCAGCTCGCTCTCGATCCGGGCGCAGACAGGGACCATCTCGGAGCCGACGGACTCGGCGTAGGCCCGGACCTTCTGCGCCAGCGGGCCCTGGCCGTTGACGTCGGTCTCGTCCACGTTGGCCAGGTAGAGCATCGGCTTGACCGTGATGAGGCTCAGGCCGCGGAGGGCCTTGATCTGGTCGGGGTCGGTCAGTTCCAGCGTGCGGGCGGGCTTGCCGTCCTCGAGCACGGGGATGATCTTCTCGAGCACCGCCAGGCGGGCCTTGGCGTCGCGGTCGGGGCCGCGGGCGGCCCGCTCGGCTTTGGCCTTGGCGCTCTCGCAGGTCTGCAGATCGGAAAGGATCAGCTCCTGCTCGATGGTCTGGATGTCGCGGATCGGGTCGACCGAGCCCTCGACATGGGTGATCTCCTCACCGCCGGGGGCCTTCTCGAAGCAGCGGACCACCTGGATGATGGCGTCCACATCCCGGATGTGCCCCAGGAAGGCGTTGCCCTTACCCTCACCCTTCGACGCGCCGCGGACCAGACCGGCGATGTCCACCAGGTGCAGCATGGCCGGGATGACCTTCTGGGTCTTGATGAACGACTCGATGGTCTGAAGCCGAGGATCTGGGATGGGAACCACCCCGATGTTGGGGTCAATGGTGGCAAACGGGTAGTTCGCGGCCAGCGCGCCGGCGTTGGTCAGAGCGTTGAAGAGGGTGGACTTGCCGACATTCGGCAGCCCGACGATTCCGGCTTTCATCCGAAGGCTCCTGCAGGCCACCGGCTTGCTCCGGGGCGGCCCGGGCGGAGCGGTGGGTGATGGGGGGAGGGGGGGCCGGGATGGTAGGTCGGCCGGACGGGAGGGCCGCCGTTGCGGAAGGAAGTTCTAGAACACCCTTGGCACAACGCCCCGGATCGGATAGCGTATGGATCGGGACCGGCCGCTGGCCGGGCGCCTGTGTTTTGCGATCATGAGAAGGAGAGACAAATGAAGACCGTGGTTCTTGCCCTCGCTCTGGGCGCGGCGGTGTCCGCTTCCCAGGCCCAGCTGTACATCATGGGCGTCGATTCGCTCAACGACGGGGTCAGCCTGTTCGACGCCCAGACCGGCGCGCTCGTGCAGCAGAACTTCATCGACCTGGTGGCCGTCGGCGCGGGCACGCCCAAGCACGCCCTGCAGGTCGGCAACCAGATCTGGGTGTCGGACCAGCTCCGCGACACCATCTACCAGTTCGACCTGACCGGCAGCTTCGTCGGCCAGATCGGCACCGCCGGGCTGGACAACATCAAGGGCATGGAAGTCGTCGGCAACCAGGTCTGGGTGACCAACGCCGGCACCAACAACGGCGCCCCCGGCGACTCGATCGTCTTCATCGACATCGCCAGCCAGTCCATCGCCGGCTCGGTCTCCACCAACGGCAGCCTGTTCGACCTGATCCACTACCAGGGCCAGCTGCTGGGCAGCAACATCACCCGCGAGGCCCTGGAGTTCTACGACCTCAACGGCAACTACGTCAGCGACTTCGTCACCTCCGACGGCGTCAGCGGCATCGACTTCCCCCAGCAGCTCTTCGCCCGGGCCAACGGCAACGTGCTGGCCGGCGGCTTCTCGCCCCCCGCGGGCGTGTATGAGTACGACCAGTTCGGCAACAGCCTGGGCATCGTGGCCGGCGTTGACCAGGGCATCCGCGGCGTGATCGAGCTGGGCAACGGCGAGATCATGTGGTCCAACGGCGCCGGCTTCTGGGCCGGCACCGAGCTGGTGCTCGCCGGTTCCGGCCAGTACTTCAGCTTCGTGACCATCCCCACCCCCGGCGCGCTGGCCGTGCTGGGTCTGGGCGGCCTGATGGGCGCCCGCCGCCGCCGCTGATCGCGACGACGGACCGTGCAGCATGCAAAGGGCGTCGGACCATGGGTCCGACGCCCTTTTCCAACTCAAGGGTCGATCGTGCGGA
>CAYNRF010000124.1:5375-9526 GCA_964399525.1 uncultured Phycisphaeraceae bacterium
TGAACTCGGCCATGTATGCGGAAATGTCGAAGAAGTTCAGCACGCCGTCACCGGCCGCCCGCGGGAAGTCATCCGCGCGCGGGCTGCCCGCGTTGAACGCCGCCGGCCCGGCGCCACGGAGCTGATCTTCTTGCCCGTCACGGCGTTGACATCGATGTGCCCGATCACCCGGGACCCGATGAACTCGGCGGCGTGCGATCCGCCGCGGCGGCGCTGCCACAGGCGAGGGCGAGCGCGGCGAGTGTGATGCGTGCCATGCGGTTCTCCTGCGCGATCGCACGTTGTAGCCAACGAGTCGGTCAGGGGCAGCCTGCGTTGAACGCCGCCATGAACGCCGAGACGTCGAAGAAGTTGAACACCCCGTCGCCGCCCGGCGGGAAGAAGTCCGCCACCGGGTCCGCCTGGGCGAAACGGTCGAGGTAGGACGAAATGTCGAAGAAGTTGAGCTGGCCGTCGCCGCCCGGCGCGGGGAACAGGTCGGCCGGGCACAGGGGCGTGTCGCCTGGGCCGTACATGGCCATAAAGAAAGAGGAGTACGGCCGGTAGTCGTTGTCCTCGACCCCGTCGTTGTTGTCGTCCGAGCCGTTCAGATCGCCCTCGAACACCCCGTCACCGTCGCGGTCGCAGGAGAAGCCGCCGTACCACAGGGTTGCGAAAAATACGACATGACCGTCACCGTTCGGGTCCGCAATGAGATCGAACCGGTCTTCGCTACCGGCTGATATGGAAAGGACCGAATGGGTGGTTGGCGGGTCTGGAAACAGATCCATGCGGGGCGCGGAAAGTGCTGAATAAGTCCGCGCACGGTTGGTCGGATCCCCGATGGGCTCCCCATCGAGCCCGACAATCGTTCCCGGCTGGAGGTACCGAATCGCGTAACTGACATCCACCAGCCCGTCGCCGTCCCTGTCGAGAGACCCGTTCGAGTTGAGCCAGGGGTTATGAATCGCCGCACCCTGAGAGTTGCCGTCGGTATCACCGATCTCGAAAGAGAGGTCCGTTGCAAAGTCCCCCGCGAGGTCGATGGTGTAGACGTATCCCTCGATTATGCCGGTGGTCACGTTCCCGGGGATGTTCTCAAGGCGAAACGCCATGACCCCAAAAATGGTTCGGCAATCGTTGTAGCCGTTATCGCCTTCCAGAAAAACCCACTCCGCGGCCAATCCTTCCACACCGTCGCCCATGCCATCATCGTTCGCATCCACATCGGGATGGTCCGCGTAGGTGCTCACCTGAAGGATGTTGATCACCGTGTCCGACGGTACATCGCCAGAGTTCTTGAAATAGGCGAAGTACGCCGTATCGCCCCAGTCCGGATCTCCAACATCGGCCGGATCGTCGTGGATCCCAACGAACGATCTGGTGTAGGCCCCCGTCCCGTTCACATCGGCGCAGGGGATGTCGTTGTCCGCGATCCACACCAACTCGCCCAGTTCCCCGCGCGGCCGCGCCACGGGCTCGGTGCTGCCGATCACCTCGCCGGTCGCCATGTTGACATAGAAGTGCCCCACCACCCGTGCCCCCGAGCGCAGCTCCTTGGGCGACAGGGCGGGGGTGGCATCAGCCCGCGCCGCCGAGCCGCAGGCGAGGGCCAGCCCGGCGATTGTGATGCGTGTCATGCGGTGCTCCAGTGCGACGGGAATGAGCCGTGAAAGTGGCGGTCAGGGGCAGCCGGCGTTGAACGCGTTGATGTACGCGACGACATCGAAGAAGTTGAACACACCGTCGCCGCCGGGCGGGAACACGTCGGCGATCGGATCGTCGTCGCCGAAGCGGGCGATGTAATACGACAGGTCGAAAAAGTTCAGCTGGCCGTCGCCCGCGGGCGGGGGATAGAGATCCGCCGGGCATGGCGCGCCGGCGCCGGGCGAGTACAACTGCTGGTAGAACGAGGCGAACGGGCGGTAGTCGTCCGGCTGGTCGCCGGGCACGCCGCTGCCGTCGCGGTCGCAGGAGAAGCCGCGAAACCAGAATGCGCCCTGGTACAGGAAATCCGCGGTCCAGATGTCGAACGCGTCTTCCAGCCCCTGGGCGGCCGGCGGCGGATCGACCGGATCGACCGTGGACACACCGTCGTAGTTGGGACGCGGCACGATCGGTCCGGACGGCGCCACCAACACCGCCCCCGCGCGGGCCCGGTTGCTCGGGTCCCCGTCCGGCACGCCGTCGCCATCAAAGTCCATCGTGCCGGGCTGGTGATAGCGGAAGTTGAGCGAGAAGTCGTGCAGACCGTCGCCGTCAAAGTCCTCGTACCCACCCTCGTTGAAGTGGGCGGCGGTCTGCGGGTCGAGATCGGTATCGCCCAGTTCGAACGAGTTGTCCTCTCCAAAGCCCCCCTTCATGTCGATCGTCAGCAGATACACCGCGTACTGCCCGTCCGACGGTTCGAGGTCCCCCGGAAGATCGGACAGGGTGATGCCCACGACGGGGAATCGGTACGAGCCGCAGAAGTTCCAGCCGTTGTCGACATCCAGCCACAGCCAGGACGCGCCGAAGCCTTCCACGCCGTCGGCGAACCCGTCGCCGTCGGCATCGGTGTCCGGGTGCTGCGTGGCGTAGCTCAGACGCACCGCATCCACGACGGTGTCGGATGCGATGTCCCCCCAGTCGCCGACCCAGATATCGGTTCTGATGTCGTACGACGGGTCGGACGGGTCCAGGTCCGGACGCTCGAGGGCGGCCACCAGCCGATGATTCAGCCCGAACGCCGCGCACGGGATGTCGTTGTCCGCCATCCACACGGGCTCCGGCCCGCCCAGCCCGCGGGGCCGGGGCGTCGGGGCGTCGCGCGTCAGGAGGCGCTCGCCGGTGGCGAGATTCACGTAGATGTGCCCGGCCTCCCGGCCCTGGGCCACGTGCTCCGGGCCGAGACCCTGGGGCGTGCGATCGGCCACGGCGGTTCCGCAGGCGGACAGCAGGGCGACGATCATGGCGTTGGGGTTCATTCTGGGTGTCCTGTTGCGGGAGAACGGGAGCGGTGATCGCCCGTGATCTGACCGGTACGCGGCACGGGTCCGGCGTGTTGCGGCCTTTTCCTCAGATTACAGCCCGCCCGATCACGACGCAAGGGTGTGCGCCCGGGTTTCGACGGGCTCTGTGTCACGCCCCCCACAGTGGGCGGCGGCCCGGAGGGGCTTCGACGAGGTCGCGATCCGACCGGCTACGGGCAGCCCGCGCTGTACGCGGCGAGGTAGGCCGACACATCGAAGAAGTTGAGCTGGCCGTCGCCACCCTCCGGGAAGAAATCCGCCGCCGGATCCTGCGCGATGAACAGTCCGAGGTAGGCCGACACGTCGAAGAAGTTGAGCTGGCCGTCCGGCGCACCGGGCGGGAACAGGTCGGCGGCGCAACCGTTCTCTTCGGGCGCGAACAGCGCCAGCCCGATCTGCGCGTAGAAGCCCCCGCTCTGATCGCAGGAGAACCGGCCGCCGATGGTCTCGACATACTCGGGCTCGCCGAAGACGTCGCGCCGGTACACGTCGATGGCGTCGGTGGTTCCCTGCGCGTTGGGCGCCGGGTCGGGGATGATGGTCCAGCCGCCCTGCCCGTCGGGGACCGCCTGTCCTTCGGGCGCGCCCAGGACCAGGTATGTTCTTTGCGGCTCCTGATCGTCCGTGGGCGGGTGGAGATACTCGAAGGCGTAGCCGAAGTCCGCCAGACCGTCGCCGTCGACATCGGTCGATCCGAGCGGCACGCCGCCGGGCGATCCGATCCCCGCCAGATCCACCGTGAGCTGGTACGCCTCGATGCCGGAGGGACTGAGCCGCCCGGGCAGATCCATCACGGTCACCGATCCGACTTCGACCGACCCCCCACCCCCCCCACCACCTCCGCCCGCCCCGTTCTCGCCGGAGAAGAACGCCAGGCGCAGGCCCAGACCGGGCACACCGTCGGCGAAGCCGTCGCCGTCGGCGTCCACGTCCGGGTACTCGGTGGCAATGCCGAACCGGACCATGGACACGGTCGTGTCCGGCGCGATGTCGCCCCAGTCCATGTGGATCAGGCCGAAGCCGTCGATGTCGTCCGGATCATCCGCCACGATCAGACCGGGGCCGGTCTGATTCGGGCACGGGTTCGCGGCCATGGATTCCCACACCACCGCCGGGCCGGACCCGCGTGGCGCGCCCGGCCGGGTGGCGATGGTCTCTCCG
>CAYNRF010000125.1:0-9525 GCA_964399525.1 uncultured Phycisphaeraceae bacterium
TGCCGGAGGGGGATTTGGTTGAAGTGGTCTTTTTGGCCATGGGTGGGCTTCTTGGGGGCAGGTGGGCCTTGGGGTTGGTCGTGGGGGGTGCTGCCCGGCCGCTTCCTTGCGGGCGCGGCTTGTCTGTTACTCGTCTTCGAAGAGGGCGGCGGTGGCGGCCTTGGCGGGGCGTTTCTTGGCGATCTTTTTGACGACCTTCTTTTTGGTGGGTTGGGCGGGGTCGGGTTTGGGTTGTGGTGCTTTGGGCGTGGCCCGGCCGCTTCCTTGCGGGCGCGGCTTGTTGGGAGCGGGCTTGGCTTCCGCTTCCGATGACGGGGCGATGACGGGCTTGCCGTTCTCGCCGATGATGACGACGTCGTCGTCCTTGGCCAGGCGGCCGTGCTCGTCCTTGATGAAGCGGCCTTCCTCGTCGAGCTGGGCGTCGGCGATCTCGGTACGGGCGCGGGCCTGTTCGAGCAGGGCGTTGTAGACCTGTTCGATCTCCGAGCCGGTGATGGCGTGGCAGGCCTTGGCGATCTCGCCGATGTAGCGCTCGAACACGTCGCGCTTCTCGCCCTCGCGCTTCATGCGCTGGCGGCGGCGGACATACTGGCCGAGCTTGCGGCCGCACTCCTGCAGGGCGAGCTTCATCTCCTTGCGGATCTCGTCGTAGTCGGCGATGGCCTCCTTGGACTCGCTGGTGAAGGGGACCCAGACCGAGGCCATGTGGATCATGACGACGAGGGGGCCGACGGGGGCGGAGCCGCGGGGCTGGGCCAGGCCGTAGTTCTTCCAGGCGGTCTCGGTGACGGCCTTGAAGGCCGAGCAGGCGGACTGCTGGTAGAGGAGGGGGACGCGGTTGGCGAAGCGGATGACGCGGGCGGAGTCGTCACCGGGGAGGTTGCCGCCGAAGGCGATGGCGGCCTCGATGAGGAAGGGGCGGCCGCGGTAGACGGTGGCGGTGCGGGTGGAGGCGGTGTAGACCTCGGCCTGGACGCCCTTGACCATGCCGGCGAGCATCTGTTTGACGCCGCTGGGGGCCAGGCAGTTGGTGGGGGGGTTGGGGAGCTTGGCGTCCTGCATGGCCTTGAAGAGGGCCTCGGCCTGGGCGTGGTCGATGTCGCCCACGCGGGTGCGGACCGGGACCTTGGCGGTGGCGCACAGGGACGACGCGGTGGAGGGCGACACCTTGGAGAAGCGGTCGGCCAGGAAGGACACGACGGTGGGGTTCTTCTGCTCGTGCTCGGCGTCCTTGAGCATCTGGAGGAGCATGCCCAGCTCGATGCCCTTGGGGTGGGGCATGATCTCCTGGGTTTCGGGGGGCATCTCGTCGGTGCCGCGGGGATAGATGATGACGCCCTTGTGCTCGGTGGTGTTGACGGCGGCGAGGGCTTCGAGGTGGGAGGGCGCGACGGCCGAATCGGGCTTGGCGGCGCCGGCGCCCGACGCGCCCGGGGCGAGGGTGGGGGCGTCGTCGTCGTCCGTGCCGGCGGCTTTGGTGGGGGGGACGAAGACGATGCGGGCGTGGGGGTTGGCGATGGCGGTCAGTTCGAGGAACTCGTCGACGGAGCCGCGGCCGCGGCGGTACTGGCCTTCGAGCTCGACGGTGACGCTGGTGCCGGTGGCGTAGATGGAGGGGGGCAGGAACTCGCCGCCGAGGGCGAGCTCGCGGGTGCCGGGGGTGAGGTCGCGGAAGCGGGCGGGGGGGAAGTCTTCGGTCTCGTTGTCGGCGGTGACCTCGGCGCGGTTGGTCTTGGTGTTCATGGCCAGCTCGATGTGGTGAGCCTTGGCCTTGGGGGAGGTGCGGGTGTGGATGACCATGGGCTTGCCGGTGGTCAGCAGGCCGTACATGCCGGCGGCGGAGATGCCGATGCCCTGCTGGCCGCGGGACATCTTCAGGCGGTGGAACTTGGAGCCGTAGAGGAGGCGGCCGAAGATGTGCTCGACCTGCTTGCGGACGATGCCGGGGCCGTTGTCGGCGATGGTGACGCGGTACTTGGAGGACTTGGCGGAGGCGGGGCGGTCGGGCTGGAGGTCCTCGATGACGACGGTGATGTCGGGGAGGATGCCGGCCTCCTCGCAGGCGTCGAGGGAGTTGTCGACGGCCTCCTTGACGGTGGTCAGGAGGGCCTTGCGGGGGTTGTCGAAGCCGAGGAGGTGGCGGTTCTTGGCGAAGAACTCGGAGACGGAGATCTCGCGTTGCTTGGCCGCCATCGTTTCGGCGGTGGCGCGCGGTTTGGAAGCGGCTTTCTTGGCCATCCATGCCCTCCTTGGCTGGTTGAGGGGAGAGGATAGCGGGAGTCCGGGCGGCGTGGGATGGAGAAGCGCGGCCGGCGAGGGTCTGGGGAAAAGGCCCGTTCAAGGGGCGGTTTGCGGCTCCGCGGGCGATGCGGGGTCAGAGCGGCCGGCCCGGTGTCTTGACCGAATCCGCACCCAATCTTCACGCCGCTTTGATCCGCCGATTCGGGGGGGTGGCAAACCTTTGCTCGGAATCCCGCCGGTCGATCCGCGTGTGTCACAGGATCGCCCGCGCGGCAGAACAGGAGCAGAGACATGAAGCGGACCCTTGCGACCCTGGCCGGGCTGGGCATGATCAGCGCCGGCGCCCACGGCGGCGTGATCTTCACCGAGATCTTCTACAACCTCAGCGGCAGCGAGAGCGGAGCCACCGAGTGGGTGGAGATCTACAACAGCGGTCAGACGGCCGTCGACCTGAGCGGCTGGGTCTACGGCGACTCCCAGGACGGCCTCTTCGCCGGCGCCTTCGCCGACGGCACGCTGCTCGGCGCGGGCGAGGTGGCCATCCTCACCTTCCAGAACGCCGATACCTTCCGGTCCATCTGGGGCCAGGACATCCGCGTGATCCAGATCGACACCGCCGTGTCGCTGGCCAACTCGCCGACCTCCACCAACGAGACGGTGGCGCTGTTCGACGGCCAGGGCAACCTCGTCGACGAGGTGAACTTCGCGGCGAACGAGAACGGCTGGCCGGGCGCGGCCAACGGGGCGAGCATCTCGCTGCTCCCGGGCGCGCTCGACGCGTCGCTGAATGATCTCGGCGCCAGCTGGTCGATCACCGCCGTCGGCGTGAACGGCGGACGCGAGGCCCTGATCCTCAACCCCGACATCGCCAACGCCACGGCCCTGGACATCTCGTCCGCGGGCATCGTGCCTGCTCCCGGAGCGGTGGCGCTGGTGGCGATGGGCGGTCTCGTCGGCGCCCGGCGTCGCCGCGGCTGAGCGGATCGGAATGTCAGGCAGCGCGGGCGGGCGGTCCGGCCTCTCAACCCCGGCGAGTGATCGCCGCGGGGGTCGCGAGGGGGGAGGGGGGGAGGGGGACTGCCCGCCCGTCTGCGTGCCGCGGCCGCTAGGCTTCCTGCATGGTCACGGGGCCGGAAGGGGTCGGCGCAGCATCTCCCGGCGATGGGATGGAGGCGGTCTTCTCGGCCCGCGGGCTCTCCCGGCGGTACCGCGTCGGTGAGGCGGACATCTGGGCCCTCCGCGGTGTCGATCTGGACCTGTATCGCGGAGAGTTCGTGGTGCTGCTCGGGCCTTCCGGATCCGGCAAGAGCACGCTGCTGAACATCCTGGGAGGCCTGGACACCCCGTCCGACGGGACGGTCCGCTACCTCGACCATGACCTTTCCGGCTCGGACGAGGCCGCGCTGACGCGTTTCAGGCGCGATCATGTGGGCTTCGTCTTCCAGTTCTACAACCTCATTCCGAGCCTGACGGCGCGCGAGAACGTCGCGCTGGTCACGGAGATCGCCCGCGATCCGATGACGCCCGAGGAGGCCCTGCGGCTGGTCGGCCTGGCCGACCGGATGGATCACTTCCCCTCGCAGATGTCCGGGGGCGAGCAGCAGCGGGTGGCGATCGCCCGGGCCATCGCCAAGCGGCCCGACGTGCTGCTGTGCGACGAGCCGACGGGGGCCCTCGACGCACGGACCGGCGTGGTCGTCCTCGGCGCGCTCGAGCGGGCCAACCGCGAGCTCGGCACGACCACCGCGGTCATCACCCACAACGCGGTGATCGCGGAGATGGCCGACCGGGTGGTGGAGCTTTCCGGCGGCCGCATCGCACGCATCCGGGCCAACGATCGGCGTCGCCCCGCGTCGGAGCTGTCATGGTGAACGCGCGCGGGTCCATGCTGCGACGCAAGCTGCGGCGCGATCTGGGCGCCCGCTGGGGGCAGGTGCTGGCGGTGTCGGCGGTGATGGCCTGCGGCATCGCCACGTTCGTCATGGCCGTGAGCACCCTGGATTCGCTCCGCAGCACGCTGGCGGACTACTACGCGGCGGCGCGGTTCGCCGACGTGTTCGTCACGCTGAGGCGAGCGCCGCTGGAAATCGCCGATCGGGCGGCGGAGATCCCCGGCGTGACGGCGGTCCAGCCGCGTGTGGTCGAGGGAGTGTTGCTCGACATGCCCCTGATCCCCGAGCCGGCGTCGGCCGCGATCGTCTCGCTGCCGCGTCCGGGCCAGACCGAACTGAACCGGGTGCACCTGCGCGCGGGGCGGCTGCCCGAGGGGCGCGAGGGCCGGGAGGTGCTGGTGTCCGAGGCCTTCGCGGCGGCCCACGGTCTGCGGCCCGGGGATCCGCTCTCGGCGGTGCTCAACGGGCGGCGGGAGACCCTGCGCGTGGTGGGGGTGGCGCTCTCCCCGGAGTTCATCTACACGATCAGCCCCGGCAGCCTGCTGCCCGACAACCTCCGATTCGGCGTTCTCTGGATGGGGCGTGACGAGCTCGCCGCGGCGTTCGACATGGAGGGGGCGTTCAACGATCTGCTGGTGCGGACCGACGCGACGGACAGGCGGGCCGTGATCGGCCGGCTCGACGAGCTGGCCGGCCGGTACGGCGGGCGCGGCGCCTTCACCCGGGAGGACCAGGCGTCGCACGAGTTCGTGGCCAACGAGCTGCGGGAGCTGCGCGGCATGGCGGTGGTGGCGCCCGCGATCTTCCTGACCGTCTCCGCGTTTCTGGTCAACATCGTCCTCGCCCGGATGGTCGGTTCGCAGCGTGAGCAGATCGCGACGCTGCGGGCGCTCGGCCTGGGCCGCGCCGCGGTCGGCCGCCACTACGCGGCGTACGCCGTGTGGATCGGGCTGATCGCCGCGGTGCTCGGGGTGGCCCTGGGTGTGTGGATGGGACGCGGGATGACGGCGCTGTACGCCGACTATTACGCCTTCCCCAGGTACGAGCACCGGGTGCGGGCGTGGATCGTCCTGCTCGCGGTCGGGGTGGGGGTGGCGGCGGCGGTCGCCGGCGTGGCGGGGGCCGTGGTTTCCGCCGTCCGTCTGCCGCCGGCCGAGGCGATGCGTCCGCCCGCGCCGGGTCGATACCGAGTCAGCCTCGTCGAGCGGCTCGGGCTGGCGCGCTGGGTGCGGCCCCCGGGACGGGCGGTGCTGCGTCATCTCGAACGTCGGCCGGGGCGCACCCTGCTGTCCTGTCTGGGTCTGTCGATGGCCACGGGCATCGTGGTGCTGGGCGGTTCGACCGCGGATGCCGTGCTGGGCCTCGTGGACATGCAGTTCGGGAGGATCCAGCGGTACGACGTCGGCGTGGCGTTGCGGGACGTAACGGACGCGCGCGTGGTGCTGGACGCCGCGTCGATCCCCGGAGTCCAGCGGGCCGAAGGGTATCGCGCGGTGGCGGCGGAGCTGGCGGGCCCCGTCGAGTCCGAGCGGGTCGCGCTCATCGGCCTGGAGGGAACCGACGGTCTTTTTCAGTTGCTGGATATGCACGGCCACCGGGTGACGCTGCCCCACCAGGGTCTTCTGGTCAGCGCCACCCTCGCCGAACGCCTGGGCGTGCGGGTGGGTGATCGGGTGAGCCTGCGGGTGTTGGAAGGACGTCGCAGGACGCTCACGCTGCCGGTCGGCGGGACGATCGAGGATTTCACGGGGGCGACCGTGTACGTGCACCTCGGGGCGATGGAGCCGATGCTCGGCGAGGGCAGCGCGGTGTCGGGGCTGTGGCTGTCGGTCCGCGGCGGCGAGCAGGACGCCGTGCTGTCGGTGCTGCGGGAGGCCCCCGGCGTCGCCGGCGTGCAGCTCAAATCGGCCGCGATGGAAGGCTTCGAGGCGACGGTCGACCGCAACCTGCGGATTGTCCGCAGCTTCCTGCTCGCGTTCGCGGTGGTCATCGCGTTCGGGCTGGTGTACAACAGCGTCCAGGTGTCCATGTCGGAGCGTGTGCGCGACCTCGCGACGATGCGGGTGATCGGCTTCAGCCGCGCCGAGGTGGCCCGCGTTCAGCTGGGCGAGCTGTGGCTGCTGGTGGCGGCGGCCATCCCGGCGGGTCTGCTGCTCGGCCGCACGATGGCCTGGGCCGTCGCCCGGACGGGCGGGTCCGATCTGATCCGCCTTCCGTTCGTCGTCGAACGCTCGACCTACGCCGCCGCGGCGCTGGTCATCATGTTTTCCGCCGGGATCTGCTCGCTCGTGGTGGTCCGGAGGGTCCGAAGGCTGGATGATCTGTCGGCGTTGAAGGCGCGGGAGTAGCGGATGGGCAGACCAGGGACAGGATGGGTGCTCCTCACGCTGGGCGTGCTCGCCGCCGCAGCGGTGGTCGGCGCTGCGCTGTGGCCTCGGGCGGTCATCACAGACCTGGGAGAAGTCACACGGGGGCCGATGTCCGTGCTCGTGCGGGAGGAGGGCGTCACGCGGGTGGCCGAGTCCTACCTGGTCTCCAGTCCCCTGGTCGGGCGTCTGCGCCGGATCACGCTCGACCCGGGCGACGCCGTCGAGGCCGGAGTCACCGTCCTGGCCGTGATCGAGCCGCTTGACCCCGCCCTGCTCGATGCACGCGCCCGAGCCGAAGCGCGGGCTCGGGTTCAGGCGGCTGAGGCGGCGTCCCTGCAGGCGGGCGCCTACGCGGAGACGGCGCTGGCGCGGTACGAGTTCGCCGAGAACGAGCTGGCCCGCATCCGCGCCGCGGCGCAGGGCGGCGCTTCATCCCCCCACGAGGTCGACGAGGCCGAATCCGAGGTGCGGTCGTCCGCCGCGTCGTGGCGGGCGGCCCGCTTCGCCGAGGAGATGGCCCGGTTCGAACTGCAGCTGGCCCGGTCCGCCCTGGAGATTTCCGTCGCGCGTCCGGACGCCGCCGCGGCCGGCGAACCGCCCGAGACGCTCCAGATCCGAGCCCCGGTCACGGGCCGCGTGCTCCGCGTCGGACGGCGTTCGGACGGCGTGGTGTCGCCGGGCGACCCCCTGCTGGAGATCGGGGATCCGACGGACCTGGAGATCGTGGTGGATCTGCTCTCCTCCCAGGCGGTCCGGGTCTCGCCGGGGGACCGGGTCGTCATCGAGCACTGGGGTGGCGACACCCCGCTGGAGGGGGTCGTGCGGGTGGTCGAGCCCGCGGCCTTCACCAAGGTGTCCGCCCTTGGCATCGAGGAGCAGCGGGTCCACGTCGTCGCGGACTTCGTCACGCCGCCCGAACGCCGAGCCTCGCTGGGGGACGGATACCGCGTCGAGGTGGGCATCGTGCTCTGGGCCGAGGAGGACGTGGTCTCGGTGCCCACGAGCGCGCTGTTCCGGTCGGGGCCGGGCTGGGCCGTGTACCGCGTCGCGGGCGGTCGGGCACGGACCGTGGCCGTGGAGATCGGTCACCAGAACGCCGAGCGGACCCGGGTGGTCTCCGGACTGGCCCCGGGCGATCGGGTGGTGCTCTACCCCGGCGATCGGGTCCGGGACGGTGTCCGCCTGCGCCCGCCCGGGGGCTGACGATCCGGCCTCCGGCGCCTACGCTTGCGGCCCTTCGCCGCACCCCAGAACGAGGAAACTCCCGATGGAAACCACGCTGATCATCTTCAAGCCCGACGCCGTCCAGCGGGGCCTGACCGGAAAGATCCTCTCCCGTTTCGAGGACAAAGGTCTCCAGATTGTCGGCATGAAGCTCATGAAGATCTCGCCGGAGCTGGCCGCCAAGCACTACGAGGCCCACAAGGAGCGGCCGTTCTACAAGGGGCTGGTCGGCTTCATGACCTCCAGCCCGGTGGTGGTGCTGGCCGTCCGCGGCGTGGGAGCCATCACCGTGGCCCGCAAGATGATGGGGGCCACGTTCGGCTCCAAGGCCGAGCCCGGGACGATCCGCGGTGATTTCGGCGTGTCCAACTCCTTCAACCTGATCCACGGGTCCGACAGCCCGGAAGCCGCCGAGCGGGAGCTGGGCCTGTTCTTCGCCCAGGGCGAGATCGTGGACTACAACCGGGCCGTGAACGCCTGGGTCTACGACATGTCCGGCGGCAAGCCCGAGTGACCGACCTCTCCGGCGGAGTCCCCTCGCCACCGGAAGGCACCGGCTGGCGACGGCACGCGTCCGGTCGACCCGCGGCCCATCCGGCCACCGCGTTCGAGCAGCGGACCAAAAGAAAGAACGCCAGCCTTCCCTCTTGGCTGGCGTTTTCTCTTTGGGTCGGGACAGTATACAGAAAACTCGGGCGGGAGTTGCAGGGAAAAGAAACTTTCGCTGCCGCGCGGGACGTGCTCGCTGACGACGGTCCGGCGGGGGTCGGCCCGATCACCGACCCCAGGCCGGTCAGACCGAGGCGGCCGGCTTGATGGAGCCGATCACGGCCGGCGCGGCATCCGCGCTGGGCTCCGACACGATCTGGTCGGCGATCTCGCGCCGGTGGATCTCCACGTCCCGCGGGAAATCGAAGGCCACGCGGACCCGTTCGCCCTTGACCGAAGCGATCCGAACAATCCCGATGGGATTGCGGGGGTCTCCGATGACGACTTCTTCGCCTTCTCTCCGCGTGATCACCAGCATCGCTTGCTCCCTGCCGCCGCGATCGTCAATGGGGGGCCGATCCTCAGCCGCTCGACCGAGTATACGGTGCAGGCCTCCGGGAACCAAGCAGTCTTTTCGCGCAAGCCGGTGTCGGGGCAGGAATTGCGCCGAAGGTCCGATTACTCGTCCCCGGACCTTGACGCCATCGGTTCCCGATCAGGCCCCTGTCCTGCCCCAACCCCGCCCCCGAGCCGCCCATCGACCCGCCCCGGGTCAGTCGACCGCTTCGACCGCCGTGATGCCCGGCACCCGGTCCTGCAGATTCCGCTCAATCCCCATCCGCAGTGTCATCGACGCGGACGGACACCCCACGCAGGCTCCGTGCATGCGGATCCGAACGGCATTGGCTTGGGTAATTTCAACCAGCTCAATGTCCCCGCCGTCGGCCTGCACCGCCGGCCGGATCCGCTCGATCACGAACAGAACCTGATCCCACAAAGGATGCTTCGGCGCGGTGTCTGAAGGAGCTGGCATCGGGGAAGTTTATCCCGCGCCCAACGCCCGGTGGATGGCCGCGATCCCCGGACGCGACGTCGCAACCGTGCGGATGAGCCGATGGACGTTGTGTGCCTCTGAAGCGCGTGGCGAGCCGCGGCCAACCCGCGCGAGGTACGACGTCCGGGCCCGGTGCTGCCGGCGATCGGCGGTGCGGCCCGTCTGGGCGGGGGTGACCTGAGTTCGGTAAAGCGGATCGAACACTTTGGCGGTCTGCTTATGCCGCTCGTGCCCCACAGGCCGCCGACCGCCCCCG
>CAYNRF010000126.1:0-6868 GCA_964399525.1 uncultured Phycisphaeraceae bacterium
ATGTCACCGTCACCCGCATCGTGACCCGCCTCCAGCGTGACGGCCTCGTCACCAC
The DNA here is from genome assembly GCA_964399525.1 of uncultured Phycisphaeraceae bacterium. Lineage (GTDB taxonomy): Bacteria > Planctomycetota > Phycisphaerae > Phycisphaerales > UBA1924 > UBA6054. The sequence goes on from CAYNRF010000126.1 coordinate 56, forward strand.
CGAGCCCTACCAGCCCATCGAACTGACCCCCAAGGGCCGGCGCATGGCCGCCGCGTCCGAGAAGCGGCATCAGACGGTGCTCGACTTCCTCATCGCCGCCGGTGTCAGCCCGAAGCAGGCCGAGATCGACGCCGAGGGCATCGAGCACCATGTCTCCGCCGCCACGCTCAAAGCCTTCGCCCGTCTGACCGAGCGCCTCGCGCCCGGCCAGGCTCTGCCCGCCTCGCCGGGGCGGCCGGCCCGCCCATAACCCGCCGCGGGCCCGCCACCCAACCCCCCTCGCCCGCATCACCCGCGCCGGCCCTGGCCCGGCCCGCGGTCCGCGTCCCCGCGCGCCTCGCACCCGGCCCCTTCGTGCGCCACCTTTCCCCGCCGCCCGGTTCCTGGGCCGCCAGGGAAACGCACCCGTGCCAGCCGCCTCACCCCAGAGACCACCGCGGTTCGAACTCCGCGACCCCGCTCAGGGCGATCCGTCGCCCCCGCCGCCCCGGTCCGCCCGCCGTCGCTCGGACCGTCTGACGCGGGTCGCGGCCCCCAACGATCAGGCCCCGGGCGTGGTCGAGCTGTCCCTGCGCCAGACCACCCTCCGCGATCCCGATGCGCCCCGACTGCGGGCCGAGCTCGTCGCCCACCACCGCGCAGACGCCCCGGCCCGCATCATCCTCTCGCTGCAGGGCCTGACTGTCCTGTCGTCGCCGTGCCTGTGCATCCTCACGGACGTGGCCCATTCACTCAGCCGCCTCGGCGGCTGCCTCGTGCTGTGCGAGGTGCCCCCGGATATCGCCCGCGTGCTCAAGCGCACCGGGCTGGCCCGGGCGCTGCGTCCCGCCCGCTCTCCCGAACACGCCCGCCGCCTTGCCGGCGTCAAGAAATCCGGCCGCCAGGCCGCATGAGCCGAACGCCCCCCTTGCACGACCCCCCGGAACCTGCGAGCATGCCCGGTCGTATCTTCCGGGACGCCCGCTCGGGCGTGTGTGATGGTTCGGACTCTGAACGGTATGTCTGACGCCCCGGATTCGGCCGGGCCGACTCTTCATTCCAGGACGAGCCCCCAGGTCTTGAGGAATCTGAATATGCACCGCAACGCCTCCGCCGTCCTGCTCGCGCTCTTCGCCGGCGCCGCCGCGGCCGCCCCGCTTCACTTCAAGGCCGGCACGGTCGAGGCCACCGCGCTGCCCGACCTGCGCGTGCAGGCCGCGCAGGCCCAGCGCCTGCCCGAGCGCGTGATCGTCCAGCTCGATGCGCCGATGGACGCCGACCGCCGCGCCGCCATCGAGGCCTCCGGCGCCCGCATCCTCGACTACATCCCCGACAACGCGTTCATGCTCGACACGCGCCGCGTCCGGCCCGGCGCGCTGGCCGCGCTGCCGTTCGTCACCGCCGTGGTCGCCATCGATCCCGCCTGGAAGGTCGATCCCGAACTCGGCCAGCGCACCTACATCACGCCCAGCATCCAGAACGCGGTGAGCGCGGGCCAGCTGCCCGCCGTGGTCATGCTCTTCCCCGGCGCCGATCCGGTCGCCGCCGCCCGCGAGATCGCCGCCGCGGGCGTCGCCGTGCAGTCCACCACGCTCGAGGACGATCGCTTCGTCCTCGCCGTGCAGGGCACCAAGGCCGCGCTGACCGGCCTGGCCGGGCTCTCCGGCGTCAAGTGGATCGAGCCGATGCCCGAGATCTCGTTCCGCTCCAACACCAACACCCGCTGGATCGTCCAGTCCAACGTCAACGGCCTGACCCCCGTCTACAACAACGGCATCCGCGGCGAGGGCCAGATCATCGGCATCCAGGACGGGCGGGTGGCCTCGACCCACTGCGCCTTCTCGGACACCAACCCCATCGGCCCCGCGCACCGCAAAATCCAGGCGTACAACACCTCGCTGGGCGCCGATTTCCACGGAACCCACGTCGCCGGCACCGCCCTGGGCGACTCGGGCAACTTCGACAACAACCGCGGCATCGCCTACAACGCCCGCATGGTGTTCAACGTCTCCTCCCTGACCGGCTCGACGTTCCTCAGCCGCCTGAACCAGCACTACTCGCAGGGCGCGGCCATCCACACCAACTCGTGGGGCAACGACGGCACCACCGCGTACGACTCGCTGGCGCGTAACGTCGACGTGTTCTCGTACCAGAACGACGAGAACCTGGTCATCTTCGCCGTCACGAACACCAGCACGCTGCGCAACCCCGAGAACGCCAAGAACTGCCTGGCGGTGGGCGCCACGGGCGGGTCCGGTTCGCAGGCCAGCCACTGCACCGGCGGCACCGGCCCCACCAACGACGGCCGGCGCAAGCCCGAGATCTACGCGCCGGGCTGCTCGACCATCTCCTCGTCCGGCACCGCCTGCGGCACCGGCTCGGCCACCGGCACGTCCATGGCCGCCCCCGCCATCGCCGGCGCCGCCGCGCTCGTCCGCCAGTACTACATGGACGGCTTCTACCCCAGCGGCGCCGCCTCCTCCGAGGACGCCTTCACCCCGTCGGGCCCGCTCGTCAAGGCGACGCTGCTCAACTCGGCGGTGGACATGACCGGCGTGTCCGGCTACCCGTCCAACCGCGAGGGCTGGGGCCGCGTGCTGCTCGACAACGCCCTGTACTTCGAGGGCGAGGCCCGCACCAACATCGTCCGTGAGGCGCGCAACAACGCGCAGGACGCCCTCTCGACCGGCGACGTGATCGAGATCCCCTTCACCGTCACCTCCAATACCCAGGAGGTCCGCGTCACCCTGGCGTTCCACGACGCGCCGGGCGCGCTCAACGCCGCCACCGCGGCCGTCAACAACCTCAACCTCGAGGTCGAGAACGAGTTCGGCGTCCTGGTGCTGGGCAACGTCTTCTCGGGCGGGTTCTCAGCGCCGGGTGGCGCGCCCGACGCCATCAACAACGTCGAGATGATCCGCATCGGCACGCCCTTCCCCGGCGAGTACGTCGCCCGCGTCCGAGCGGCCGCCGTGAACACCGGCGCCCAGGGCTACGCCGTCGTCATCACCGGCGCGGTCGAAGAGAACACCCTGCCCGGCTGCTCGACCGCCGACCTCGTCGAGCCGTACGACACGCTGAACTTCTTCGACCTGGCCGCGTTCCTGGACCTCTACAACGCCCAGAACCCCGCCGCCGACTTCAACGGCGACACGTTCATCAACTTCTTCGACCTGAGCACCTACCTCGACATCTACAACGCCGGCTGCCCGTAAGCGGTGGCGTGGGGCCGACCTGCAGTCGGCCGTGTCCTGCTCCGATCCGATCAGAAGCACCGGCCCGACGGCCGGTGTTTTCTTTGGTCCTGCCGGTCGCGATGGGGGCGCGGGTCTTACTCCGGGTGCCGCACGGCCAGCACCGCCGACGGCGTGGAACGGAGCACGAACTCGGCCGTGGATCCCAGCAGCCAGTACCGCAGACCCGGCTTGCCCAGCGTGCCCACGACGGTCAGGTCTGCGTGGTGGCCCGAGCACCATTCGGCGATGGCCCGCCCGTAATGCGTGTCCAGCAGCACCTCGGTCCGCACCCCGCCCCGGACGGCGGGGCGCAGCCCGGCGGCGAGCTTCTCGAGATCGGCCTGCAGCACCGCCGCATAATCCGACAGCGGCACCGGCTGCTCCACGCCCAGGCCCAGACCCATGTAGCCGAGCGACTCGAACGGATCGGCGTAGGCGTGGATGAGCACGAGCTCGGCGTCCGACGCCCCGGCCATCTCGGCGCCGCGTCCGACCACCGACATCGAGGCCGACGAGAAGTCCACGCCCACCGCCACGCGCCGGAACGGCCCGGGCGCGTCGCGGCGGGTCAGCAGCACATCGCATGGCGCGTGCCGCACGCACCGCTGCGCCACCGTGCCGGGACCGCGGTCGGTGCGCTCGGTCCGGCCGTGGTACCCGACGACGAGCAGACCGGCGCCCAGCCGCTCGCACTCCTCGATGATCATCTTCCCGGGGCGCCCGATGGAGACGTGCCGGTGCGCTTCCGAGGCGGCGCCCGGGATGCCGGCGTCCTGCAGCTCGCGTTCGAGCAGCATCCGGCCGCGGACGATGACCTGCTTCTCCACGTCCGCGCGGCTCATCGGCACCGAAGAGGCCATCGAGGCGACCGGCTCGCTGTCGATCACGGCCACCACGTGCAGCGGGCTCCTGCGGGCCGTGGCGATGCGGGCCGCGTGGGCCATCGCCACCCGGGCCGATGGAGAGAAGTCGGTCGCCACCACAACGGGCAGGGTCATGCGGGATCCTCCGGACGGGGTGGGTGCCTCGGCGGCGTGCGGTCCCCGGGCCGCGTGCCGCCCGATCCTACGACGATCGTGCCGCCGCGGCCCGGCGGCCGATACGCTTGCCCGTGACCCACGCCCCCGCCATCCGCCCGACCTCGCTGCCCGCCCGGCTTGCCGTGGCGGTGCGGGACATCAAGCTGGCGCATTCGGTGTTCGCCCTGCCCTTCGCGGTGCTCGGGTCGTTCCTGGCGGCCCCGCGTCACGCGGACGCGGGGGTCCGCTGGTCCCGCTTTGCTGGGATGCTGGCTCTGGTGGTCGCGTGCATGTTCTTTGCGCGGACCTGGGCGATGCTGGTCAACCGGGTGGCCGACGCCCGGATCGACGCGGCCAACCCGCGCACGGCCCGGCGCGCCTTCGCCGCGGGCACGCTGACCGGGCGCGACGGCGTGCTGATGCTCGGCGCCAGCGCCGCCGGGTTTCTGGCCTGCTGCGCGGGGTTTGGTCTGTTCTTCGGGAACTGGTGGCCGCTGATGCTCGGCGGGCCGGTGCTGGCCTGGATCGGGTTCTACTCGTTCACCAAGCGGTTCACCTTTCTGTGCCATGTGTTCCTCGGCGGGGCTCTGGCGGCCAGCCCGCTGGCGGCGGCCATCGCGGTGGGGGGCATCGATGCCGTGATCGCGCCGGTGTCCATGGCGCTGTGGTGGCTGGCGGGCATGGTGCTGCTGTGGGTGGCCGGGTTCGATGTGATCTACGCGCTGCAGGATCTGGACTACGACCGGGAGGTTGGGCTCAACTCGGTGCCGGCCAGGTTCGGCTGGCGCGGGGCCGCGTGGATCAGCCGGGCCATGCACGCCGGGGCGCTGGCCTGCCTGGTGATGGCGTGGCAGACCGAGCCGGCATTCGGCGCGGTGTTCGGCGCGGGCGTGGCGCTGGTGGCGGCGGTGCTGGCGTACGAGCATGTGGTGCTGGCCCAACGCGGGCGGGCGGGCATCCCGATGGCGTTCTTCACGCTCAACGGCGTGGTGTCGTGCGTGCTGGGGGTAGCGGGGGTGGTGGATGTGCTGGTGTAGGGTTGCGTGAACAACGCATCAGCCGCGAAGGATGGAATCCAGACTTCTGGCACCATGCACGACTCGGAGAATCCGGACCGGTTGGCTCGGCTCGTAAAGTACCGCGTACTGGTGCACCCACCACCACCGGATGGCAGTGCCGGTCAGTATCGGGCGAGTTCTTCCCATGTGAGGCTGCGTGGCGAGCAGATCGAACGAGCGAACGAAATCGCTGAGCAGATCTGCCGAGCGCTGGTCGCTTCCAGTCCGTCCATCGATGAATGCCAGGATCTCGACAAGATCATCCTCGGCCTTGGGCGAGATGAGCCAACCGGTCATCCGGCGTCCTTCGTGCGACGGCGGAGGCGCTCGTTGATCCGGTCGATGGCGGGGCCGGGTTCAGACCAGCCCGAGTCTCGTGCGGCGGAGCGGGCTTCGTCGATCATGGCGGTGAAATGGGCGCGGGCCCGCTCGGCGAGTTCCGGGCCGAGGCGGGCCGATTCTTCCTCGGACAGACCTTCGACCAGCAGTTTTTCGAGCAGGCGGCGTTGTTCCTGTTCTTCGAGCAGGCGGAGGCCGTCGCGGACCACCTCGCTGGCGGAGCGGTATCGGCCCGCCGCGACCTGCTCGCGGACGAACCGCTCCTGGCCGGGGGGGAGAGAGACATTCATGGTCTGGCGGTCGGGCATGGTGAGAGTATCGGGTACGGAGCGGCCTGTGTCAATATTCGCCACAAAATGCTCCTTCAGTTTCAATCTTTTCTGAAATCACCTTGAACTCCGGGCCGGTTCATGCGATACTTGGGGCATGGCTTCTTCCTCTTCTTCGGCGGCGATGGATCCGGCGGCTGTGGCCCAGGCGGCGGCGCTGCTGCGGGAGGCGCAGGACCGGTTCATCGCGTCGTGGGGGCGGATGGGGTCGGCGTGGGGGATCAGCCGCACGATGGCCGAGGTGCACGCGCTGCTGTATGTCACCGGCGAGCCGATGAACACCGATGAGATCATGGAGCGGCTGGCGATCTCGCGCGGGAACGTGTCGATGTCGGTGCGGGCGCTGCTCGACTGGGGGGTGATCCAGAAGACGCACATCCGCGGCGACCGCAAGGACTACTTCCAGGCGGAGCAGGACGTGTGGGCGATGCTGCGGGCGATCGCGCGGGAGCGGATCAAGCGCGAGGTGGACCCGCTGCTGCAGTCGCTCGACGAGATCCGGGCGTTGACGCCGGAGACGACCAAGGCCACGCCGGAGGATCTCGCGGCGCTCAACGGGCGGCTGGACGCGGTGACGGAGTGCTTCGAGCTGCTCAGCGTGCTGAGCCAGAAGTTCGCCGGGCCGACGGGCGTGGGCGGGGCGGGCGGCGCGGGCCTCAAGGCGGCCGCGAAGCTGCTGGCGAAGATGCCGGTGAAGGGAGGCTCGTGATGCGTGCCTTGCCCGGACGGACATCGCGCTGGCGGACGACCGAGGTGCTGCCGGCGGAAGCGAAGAGCGCGCCGGGGCCGCTCTTTGCCGGGATCGAAGTGGTCTGGCGGGTGACGCGGCGGTCCATGGGCGCAAACGCGCCCG
>CAYNRF010000126.1:6878-9501 GCA_964399525.1 uncultured Phycisphaeraceae bacterium
CTGGTCGAACTGACCGTGCGGCTGGACGGTCTGCGCGACGGCGCGGCCACCGGTTCGGTGCGCGTCGTCGAAGGCTCGGCGGTCCGGCTGGTGGAGACGTTCGAGCGGGTGACGGCCGAGGTCATCCCGGACATCCGCGGCGAGGTGCACGTGGAGTGCCCCGGTGTGCTGCACGCGACCATGGCGCCCGGCGAGGGCGGCTCGTGGAGACTGGTGTACGCCCGGTCGCCGGTGCTGGACGCGCTGGGCGTGCCGGGAGGCCGGGCGGAGGCGGTGGGGGTCCGCGTGCTGTGAACGGGTGTGTGCGTCGGATCGGTGGGTGTGGTGGGGATCCTGAGATCGAGCATCTGCAGCGCAGCCTTGATGGTCAGGCGGATCTCGCGGGCCATGCCGATGCTGGTGGTTGAATCCGGGCGGGTGATGCCGGTGAGGTGTTCGATCGCGAGCGAGCGGACGAACGCGCGATAGTGCGGCTCGCGGGCGGTCCACATGGCTTCCAGCGCCTGGGCGGAGCGGACGAAGCGGGGCCGGTGCATGATGGCCACGGCCTGCTCGGGCGTGATGGCGTGCCTGGTGCAGAGGGCCGAGCCGGAGAGCGCGGGGTTGTCCCAGTCCTTGAGCAGGGCGTCGGTGAGGGCCTCGACCCGGTCCGGGCCGAGGGGGGCCAGGAGCGGGGGGAGGGGGTCGGGGGTTGTGGAGGGTTGGTGGGGCATGGGTGGGGCTTGAAGACCCAAACATACCACGTACCGAGTGGCGTGTCAATCAAGAAAATTGGATTTTGTTTGGGTGCAAATGGCCGCGTTGGTGGTGTCGGACTTGGGAGCCTGCGGGCGTGCGGAGTCGGGGGTGTTCGTGAACTTGTTTGGGGATCCTGAAGACCATCCCCTCACTTGCGTTCGGGGCTATTTGTCGAGGGTGCTTGTCAGGACTTCGAGGATGTTGGCGAAGACCTGGTCCGGTGTGCCGCGGGCGTCGACGCGCTGGTATTCGCCCCCGCGGGCGATGAGGGCCTTGTAGCCCTCGCGGACCAGGGCGTGGAAGTCGGCGCCCTTGGATTCCATGCGGTCGAGCAGGGGGTTGAGGCGGCTGGCGGCGGTCTGCTGGTCGATGTCGAAAATGAGGGTGGCGTCGGGCGTGACGCCCTGGGTGGCGATGCGGCCGGCGGCTTCGATCTCGGCCATGGGGATGCCGCCGGCGTGGCCCTGGTAGACGAGGGTGGAGCTGATGAAGCGGTCGGCGACGACGAGTTTGCCGGCTTTGAGCGCGGGGCCGATGACGCGCTCGCAGAGCTGGGCGCGGCTGGCCATGTAGAGGAGCATCTCGCAGCGCAGCGACATCTCGTCGCGTTCGAGGTGGTCGAGCAGGGCGCGGCGGATGCGTTCGCCGACCTCGGTGCCGCCGGGCTCGCGGACCTCGATGGTGGGGACCCCCGCGGCGCGGGCGGCGGCGACGAAGCGTTTGTGCTGGGTGGACTTGCCGGAGCCGTCGGGGCCGTCGAAGACGAGGAACCTGCCGCGCAGGGATTGGGCGAGGTCCGGGGGGATGGTGTCTGCTTGGCGCGGGGTGGTTGTCACGGGCGTCACGGTCGCGAGTGTAGCGGGAGCGGGGAGAAGAGGCAGGGGGAAAAGAGGTACGCAGAGCACGCAGAGATCACGCAGAGGGCGCAGAGGGAGGCAGGGGAAGGTGTTGTGGCAAAGGTCATGGGGAAGGGAGCAGAACCCCACGATTCGAGGATTCATCGTGGGCGTCACCTTTGGGGGAGGTCACTGTGGGAGTTGATTGCGGAGGGCGCGGAGGCGCGGGGACCAGGGGTGGCCGCCGAGGGCGGGGTCGAGCAGTTCGAGGCGGGCGAGGTGGGCGCGGGCGGTGGCGGGGTCTTCGGGGCCGGCGGTTTCGAGCAGGAGGGTCCAGGCTTCCCAGAAATGGGGCCCGTCGGTTTGGGGGTCGAGCCGGGCGGCCAGGGAACGGAGGGTGGTGGTGGCGTTGGCGGTGCGCTTGGCCGTGAGCTGGGCGCGGGCGAGGATGAGCTCGGCTTGGGCGGTGGGCTGGGCCAGGGCCGTGCCGCGGGCGATGGACTGTTCGGCCAGTTCGATGGCGCGGACGGGCTCGGCCGCGGTGAGCGCGTCGGCGGCGCGGGCGAGCCAGCGCGGGGCATCGGGGCTGTCGTGGCGGGCGAGGTAGGCGGCGGTGCGCAGCGCGACGGCGCGCCGGGATTCCGGTGATGCGGTTTCGAAGAGCGGCTCGGCGGTGTCGGCGTAGAGCGCGCGGGCGAGGGTGGATTCGCGGGTGCCCGGGCCGATGGGCTCGAGGGCGTCGAGGCGGGGGAAGCCTTCGAGCAGTTCGGCGAGTGCGAGTCGCCAGAGGTCGATCTCGGGCCGGTCGGGGAGCGCCTGCGTGGCGCGTTCGAGCAGGGGGCGGCGGGCGGCGGGGTCGGTCGTCAGGGCGACCGCGGCGGCGAGGGCGTCGGGGGCGTTGGGGTCGTCCGGGTGGTCGGTGGCCAGCGCGGCGAAGAGGGTGGCGGCGCGGGCGGTCGATTCGGGCGTGGCGGGGGACGCGCTGCGTTCGAGCAGGGCGAGGCGCCACAGGGCGGCGGGGCGGAGGCGGCTGTCGGTATCGATGAGCG
>CAYNRF010000127.1:0-9499 GCA_964399525.1 uncultured Phycisphaeraceae bacterium
GAGCACGCCACCGACGGGCCAAAGCCCACCGTCGCCAGCGGCGAGCGCCCGGCCGTCCGGCCGGTCACGAACCGAGCCTCGAACAGCTCGCGCATCCAGTACATCTCGGCGTTGGTCGGCGTGGCCTCGGGGAAGCGCTCGGCCGCGTGCTCGAGGGCTCCCGCCGGCAGGCGACGCTCGGCGATGGCGCGGATGGTGTCCACCCAGGCGTAACCCACGCCGTCGGAGAACTGCTCCTTCTGTCGCCACAGCGCCGAGTCCGGCAGCCACGGGTCGCTCGGCTCATCGAACGCCGTCCGCAGCAGCCACTTCTCCACCGGCCGCCCACCGGCCACCCGCGGCCGGGGCATCCGGTCCGCCGGATCCACCGACATCGCATAGTCAATGAACGCCCGGTCCAGCAGCGGGAAGCGCAGCTCCAACCCGTGGGCCATCGGCGCCTTGTCCGCCCGCATCACGTCGTAGCGGTGCAGACGCATCGTCTTGCGCACGGTCTCGATGTGCAGCTCGGCCGGGCTGGGGGCCTTGTGGAAGTACAGGTACCCCGCCAGGATCTCGTCCGCCCCCTCGCCCGACAGCACCATCTTGAACCCGGCCTGCTTGACCTTCTGCGCGAGCAGGTAGGTCGGCACGCCCGTGCGGATCTGCTGGTCGCTCTCCAGGTGCTCGACCACCCGCGGCAGCGCCTCCACCGCCTCCTCCACCGTGAAGCGGAACTCGTGGTGCTGGCTGCCGATGAACTTCGCCACCGCCCGCGCATGCTCGAGGTCCGGCGCGCCGTCCAGCCCGATCGAGAAGGTATGGATCGGCCCGTGCCCGGCCCGCAGGCTCGCCCGCTGCGCGATCGACGCCACCAGCGATGAGTCCAGCCCGCCCGACAGCAGCACGCCCCACGGCACGTCGCCCATGATCCGCTTCTCGACCGCCGCGATCACGATGTCCCGCAGCGCGCGGGGCTCGGCCGGCGTCGTCGGAACCTCGTGCATCCAGGGCCGGTCGTACCACCGCACCAGACGCACGCCCTGCGCATCCCGCACCCACGCCGTGCCGGGCTCGACGATCTCCACCCGCTCGCAGTCGTCGATCAGGCACTTCATCTCGCTGGCGAACCACATGGTCCCGTCCGCGTGGAATCCCACGAACAGCGGGCAGATGCCGATGTGGTCCCGCGCCGCGATCCAGTCCGCCGAGTCCTCGTGCACCACCACCAGCGAGAACTGGCCGTCGAACATGGCGATCGAGTCCATCCCGTACTTGCGGCAGATCGGCCCGATCACCGCCGAGTCCGACTGCGAGGCGGGCAGCTCATCGCACAGAGGACGCAGGTCCAGGTGGTTGAAGATCTCCGAGTTGGTCACCCACGCCGTGCGAGAACCCGACGCGCCGCTCACGCAGGGCTGCTCGCCCGTCTCCGGGCTGACGATCGCCAGCCGCCGGTGCCCCAGCCACGCATGCGGAAAGGTCAGTGTCCCCCGCTGATCCGGCCCGCGGTGGCGGACCAGATCAATCAGGTGTTCGCCCCGATGGGCGTGGGTGGCGGCCTTGCGGCCGGAGGCGGGGGTATCGACGATGGCAAGCAGGCCGCACATGGTGATCTCCTTTCGGTCCGTTCTGGCCCGGTCCGGAGTCCTGTTGTGCCCGTTTGCGTCGGTCACGAACAAGGCCCCGTCCGTGGACGGGGCCCTGGTGGGGTCTTGACGCTTGTGAGAGCCGTCAGCCCGACCGCGACGCCCCGCCACGCGGCGGATTGGCATTCGCATTCGGGTTGGAATTCAGGAACTGGCTCACGCGAAACACCATACCGGCAAACCGGCCGGTTGCAAGGGATTTCTCGCACGCCGGCCCACAAAGGTTGCGTTCGGGGCCCTGGACACCCCGCCCGCCGCCGTCCGCCGACGGTTATGGGCACCCCGCGTTGTAGCCCGCCACGAACCCCGCCACATCGAAGAAGTTGTGCAGCCCGTCCCGGTTGAAGTCCCCCATCGGGTGCCGCTGGTTGTACCGGCCCAGGAAGTCCGAGACATCGAAGAAGTTGAGCTGCCCGTCCTGGCGGAAGTCCGCCGGGCAGACCAGCCGCTCGATGGTGTAGCGGCCCGCGCGGACCCGGGGGAAGGTATCGGTGGTCCCGTCCGCGTACCGCACGGTCACATCGCCCCCGTCGGCCCCGCCCAGGCCGAAGTGGGCGGACAGCTCGGACTGGGCGAGGTAGTTGGTCCCGCCGTCGATCACCCGGGTCTGAACGCCCTGCGCCGTGTTGAGCGTCACGTGCGTGCCGACGCCGTCCGGCGCCAGCCCGGGGGCGAAGCGGGTGTCGAAGGACAGGGTGATCGAGGTCGATCCCGGATCGGGCAGATCGTTGCGGTACAGCAGCAGCGGCCCGCGATTGTTGAAGACCACGATGTCCCGATCGCCGTCGTGGTCGAAGTCGGCCGTGAGCAGCCCGCGTCCCTGCAGGCGGTGGGTGATGCCCCGGGCCGCGCCCTGCTCCACGAACGACGCGTTCCCGCTGTTCATGAACAGGAAGGTGGGATCGTCCGCGAACGGCCCGTCGTAGCCGCTCGTGGCGATCAGGTCCGTCCAGCCGTTGTGATCAAAGTCCTGCGCGTCGGCCCCCCATCCCCACAGGCCGTAGTTGACGCCGGCGGCCACGCTGGTCTCGCCGAACACGTGGGCCACCGCGGACTGCATGTACAGCATGTTCCCGCTGCCGGCGGACTGCTGGTGGTTGATGCGGCTGGTCACGTACCAGTCCAGACGCTGATCGTTGTCGAAGTCCCCCACCGCGACGCCCATGCCGTTGGAGTCCAGACCGGCGCCGGACGGGCCCGTGAAGTTCGAGAACGTGCCGTTCCCGTTGTTGACCAGGTACCGCGAGGTGAAGAAGTCGGCCACCCACAGCAGGTCGCGGTGGCCGTCGCCGTCCATGTCCACGAACCGCGGGGCGAACCCGCGCACGGTGGCCATGTCCAGCGGCAGCACGAAGACGGTGCGGTCGGTGAAGGTCCCGTTGCCGTTGTTGCGAAAGTACCGGTTGCCACCCAGCCAGCCCGCGACCGCCAGGTCCAGATCGCCGTCCCCGTCCGCGTCGCCGAAACTGGCCCCGAACGCGTCGCCGACCTGGAAGTTGTTGAAGCGCACGCCGGCGGCCTGGGTCACATCGGTGAAAGTCCCGTTGCCGTTGTTGCGATACAGAATATTGTGCCCCGGCGCTTCCGTGGTGGCGGTGCCCAGCGAGGTCACGTAGATGTCCGGCCACCCGTCGTTGTTGTAGTCCCCCACCGCCGCCCCGGTGCCGCGGTGACGACGGCTCACGCCCGCCGCGACGGACACATCGACGAAGTCACCGCGGGTGTCGTTGAGGTACAGGCGGTCAAAGCCCGCCGAACCGCCGATGACGAACAGGTCCTGGAAGCCGTCGCGGTTGAAGTCGCCCACCGCCCCGCCCGCGGCCATGAACTCGATGTCGGCGGTCTGACGCTGGGTCTGATGGAACAGCACACACCCCGCCTCCGCGCCGCGCTCGGTGAAGACGAGCTGGGCCCCGCAGGGTGCGCACCACGACACAAGCCCGACGAACGAAAACGCCCGCACGAACATCGATCGGCTCCGGTTGTCGGCGGGAATCCCGCCCACGAGTGCGCGCAGAATACCGGACCCGCGACCCCGCCACAAGGGGCTTGAACGTCCGGATAGCCAGAATCATCGCCGGCAGCCGCCCAAACCGACCCCCCAATCTTCCCCGGGCCCAACCCCACCCTCGAAGTTGTGGTAAGAGGTATGCCCATGGATCGCTCGCCCAAGGAGATCGCCACCCGGGCCGGTCGCATGCGCGATCCGGATCGCACCCGGTTCGTCGAGCAGGCGTGTTCGGGCGACCCCGCGCTGCGCCGCGCCGTCGAGCAGATGCTGCGCCTGAGCGATTCGGCCACCGTCGAGGACGCCGATGCTCCCGCCCCCGCCCTGCGTTTCGAGGCCTTCCAGGCCGCCCGCCGGGAGGGCCTGCCCGACCGCGTGGGCCCCTACCGCGTCATCTCCGAACTGGGCGCGGGCGCCATGGGCGTGGTCTATCTCGCCGAGCAGCGCCAGCCCAGGCGACGCGTCGCCCTCAAGGTCATCCGCCCGGAGATGATGACCCCGGAGCGCGAACGCCGCTTCGACCTCGAAGCCCAGGCGCTGGCCCGCCTTCGCCACCCCGGCATCGCCACCATCTACGAAGCGGGCCGCGCCGACCTGCACGGACGCCCCCACCCCTTCTTCGCCATGGAACTCGTGCAGGGACTGCCCCTGGACACCCACGCCGGACGGCTGTCACAGCGTGAACGCGTCGTGCTGATGGCCTCGGTCTGCGACGCCGTCGACCACGCCCACACCCGCGGCATCCTCCACCGCGACCTCAAGCCCGCCAACATCCTCGTCGACGAAGAAGGCCACGCCCGGGTGCTCGACTTCGGCGTGGCCCGCTCGATCACCGAACACCCCCAGCCGGGGCCCGATGAGCCCGGCGCCCGGCGCAGCGAGCTGGTCGGGACCGTCCCCTACATGTCCCCCGAGCAGCTCGCCGCCGACCCCGACGTCGACGGGCGCACCGATGTCTACGCGCTGGGTGTGATGCTCTGCGAGGTGCTCACCGGCAAGCGCCCGCACGACGTCGGCGGCATGACCGTCGACGACGCGCTGGCCGTGGTCCGCACCCCGCCGGCCATCGACACCGAGCAACTCGGGCCGGAGCTGGCCGCCATCGTGCTCCGCGCGGTCGCGCCCGACCGCGAGCACCGCTACGGATCGCCCGGAGACCTGGCCCTCGAACTGCGCCGCTTCCTCGCCCACGAGCCCGTGCTCGCCCTCGGCGGCGGGCGGACCTACCGCCTGCGCAAGCTCGTCCAGCGCCACCCCGTGCCCTCGGCCCTGGCGGGACTGGCGGCGCTCGCGCTGCTGGCCGGCACCGCCGGCGTCTCGTGGCAGGCCACCCGCGCCACCCGCGGCTGGGCCCAGGCCCGCGCCCAGACCGAGCGGGCCGAACTGGCCCTGGCCGGCGAAGCCGACGAACGCGCCCGCGCCGAAGCCGCCCTGGAACGCGCCGAGGCCGAGCGCCGGCGCGTCTTCGCGGTCAACGTGTTCATGACCAACATGCTCACCAGCGCCGATCCGGCGGTGGCCATGGGCACCGAGCTGACCGTCCGCGAACTGCTCGACACCACCGCCGCCACCCTCTCCACCCAGCTCCGCAACGAGCCGGAGATCGAGGCCACCGTGCGCATGGCCCTGGCCAATACCTACATCGCCCTGGGCGAGTACGACTCCGCGGAACGCAGCGCCCGGGCCATGCTGGAGATCTGTCGCGAGCGGCTCGGCGAACGCCATCCCCTGACACCCGACGCGGCTCGAACGCTGGCGCTGGTCTTCACCGAGACCGACCGCTTCGCGGAGGCGGAGGAACTCGTCCGCGCCGCCATGCCGCTGGTCGACGCGACCGGCGACCGCGTCGAGTCCGCCCGCGTCCGCGGCGAGCTGGCCCGCGCCATGATCGGTCTGGGACGCGCCGACGAGGCGCTGCGCCTCTGGTCCGACAGCCGCGCCGAACTGATCGACGCGGTCGGGCCCGACGCCGAGCACACGCTGGTCATGCAGCACAACCTCTGCCTGGCCCTCAAATCCGCCGGTCGCATCGCCGAAGCCGAAGCGCTCGCCGCCGATCTGCTCGAACGACGCCGGCGCGTGCTGGGCCCCGACAACCCCCAGACGCTGGCCACCCTCGACCTCCTCGGCGGCATGATCATGGCCCAGGGACGCGAGCGCGAGGCCGTCCCCTACCTGCGTGACGCCCTGTCCGGCCGCGCCCGCATCCTGGGCGAGCAGCACATCGCCACGCTGCTCACGATGGGCAACCTGGGCGCCACCCTGATCCGCCTGGGCGAGCTCGACGAGGCCGAGCAGCTCACCCGCCGGGCCCTGGCCGCCCACACCGAGACGTTCGGACGCGAGCACGGCAAGACGCTCGTGCTGCTGGCCAACCTCGCCTACCTGCTCGAGGACCGCGGCGAACGGTCCGAGGCCGTCGAGATCTACCGCGAGATCATCGACATCCGCAAGCAGGCCTCCGGCGGGCTGGACCCCGAGACCTGGCCTTCGATGAACAACCTGGCCATGATCCTCACCGAGCTGGGTCGCTACGAAGAAGCCGACGCCATGTACACCGAACTGCTGGAACTGTGCGGCGCGGTGGTGCCGCCCACGCACTACGCGGTCGGCATCTTCCGCAACAACCACGGCGCGTGCCTGACCGCCATGGGGCGCTACGACGACGCGCGGGCCGCCTTCGCCGCCTCGCATCCCGTGATCGAGGGCTTCTTCGGGCCCGACCACGAGCGCACGGCCCGCAGCCGCGAGCGGATGGCCACGCTCGAAGCGGCCGCGGGCGCCAACCCGCCCTGAACCGATACGCCAGCCCACCCTACATCGGGTCGAACTGCACGGACGCGACCGTCGCGTCATCGTCCAGCGGGCGGGCGTCGGCGTGGCGCAGCAGCGCGTCGAAGACGCGCAGCACATCGGTCTCGCACCCGTCGGAACTCCGCACCGCCGCGTTGAGCCGCTCGAATCCGAAGGCCTCGTGCCGCGGGTTGACCTGGTCGGGGATGCCGTCCGTGTAGCAGACCAGACGGTCGCCCGGGCGCAGGGCGGCGTCCGCGCCGGCGAACCGCGCCCCCGGGTCGATGCCCAGCGGAAGCGCGTTGGCCCGCACGGCGTGGAAAGGCTCGGAATCGCGCCGGGCGATCATCCAGTGCCCGTGCCCGGCGTCGATCATCCGCACCGAACCGTCCGCGTCCAGCCGGGCCGCCACCAGCGACACGAACCGCCCGCCGGTCGGCCGCGTGGCGATGAACCGGTTGGTCTGCGTCACCGCCTCCTCCAGCCCCGCGCCCGCGGCCAGCGCGCTGACCAGGTGGCTCTGCACCAGCGCCGCCAGCATCGCCGCCCCCACGCCGTGGCCGGAGGCGTCCCCGAACAGCACCGTGGCCGAGCCGTCCGGATGGGCGATCGCGTCGAACAGGTCCGCCGAGACGAACAGGCCCGCGATGGTCCGCGAGGCGTGGCGGAACATGCCGCACCGCGCCACCGGGGCCGGGGCGAGCATGGCCCGCAGCTCCCGCGCCCGTTCCAGCTCGATCCGCAGCGATTCCTGCCGGCGCTTCAGGTCGGCCTGCGCGTCGCGTGTGAGCGCAAAGGCGTACAGCCGGGCGATGTCCTCGCAGTACCCCGCCGCGTCGCGCACCGGCGACTCGCCGGACCGCGCGTCAAGGTAGATCAGCGCCGCCACCCGCTTGTCCGGGCACACGGGCACGCACACCGCCGAATGGATCGACATCTCCGCGATCGAGTGGGCCACGGCCGCCATGTCCCCGCCCGGACGGGCGGTGTGAACCGCCGTCGAACCGGACCGGGCCTTCTCGATCAGCGAACTCGACGGGGCAAAGCCGTCGGCCTCCAGCGACCGCACGCCCCCGCGCGTCCGCACCAGTCCCGCCAGCAGGGCGGGCGCTTCCTCGGCGCCGCCCGGCCCGGACGCGGGCAGCAGCACCGCCGCCCGCCCGAACCCGGTCCCCGCCATCGACGCCCGCAGCACCGCCAGCGCCAGCTCGGGCGCGGTGCCGGCGCGCTCCATCTCGTCCAGGCACTGGCTCAGCGCGTCCAGACGACGGCTGGAGATCGGCACCGCCGCCGTCCCGGGCCGGTCGATCGTCAGCCCCACCGTCCGCGCGGCGGTGGGATCGTCCGCCACCCGGAACAGCCACGGCCCGATCCCGATCCGGTCCCCCGGCTCGAGCGGCGCGGGCGTTCCGGGCTCGAGCCGACGGGCGTTGAGCGTCGTGCCGGAGGTCGAGCCCTCGTCGGTCAGGAACCAGCCGCTGGCGGTGCGGCGGAAGGCGGCGTGGTGCCGCGACACGCTCGGCATCGGCAGGCACACCTCGTTCTCCACCGCGCGGCCCACCCCCGTATCCCCGTCCAGCGTCAGTCGGGCGGGGATGGCGTCGTCGTCGGGGCCTTCCATCCGGATGAGGATCAGCGCGTCGGGCATGGGCTGCCGCAACGCTATCCACGCCACGCGCCGCGTGCGGAACACCCAGGGTCTATTCACCCGCGCCGGCCCCGCTCACCGCGGCAACGCACGAAAATCCCGCTCGCGTCGGGGAGGACGCGAGCGGGCACGGTTGTATCCAGATCCCCCCTCCGACGGACAGGACGGGCCGGAGGCACGCCGACGGCCGGCCGATCAGCGGCGGCGACGCGCCGCAAGCAGGCCCGCGAAGGCGAGCAGGCCGGCCGGGCCGGGCGTGGGCACGTTGACCACGAAGCTGGTCAGTTCGAAGCTGGCCGTCAGACCCCACCCGGTGAACCACAGGCCGTCCGCCGACATGTCGGTCACGAAGGCGAAGGTATAGCCGGCCTCGTACGCGACGCCGCGGGCGTCGAGGTACTCGGAGAACCGCTGCACGCCGACGCCCTCTTCCCAGATGATGGCCGTGCCGAAGAAGGCCGGACCGAAGCCCCAGGTGCCGCCCGCGATCAGCGTGCCGTCGCCGTTCATGGCCGCGCCGGCGGTCGTGCCCGCGGCCCCGCCGTCGGTCAGGTTGCCCAGGCCCTCGTAGGTGTTGGTGACGGTGTTGTACCGCCACAGCTCGGACGGCTCGAAGAAGCCGCCGAACTGGATGCCCGACACGTAGGTGCCGCTGTTGTCGACCGAGAGCGCCTCGCTGGCGGCGAAGCCGTCGTTGTTGAAGATCAGCTCCTGCGTGCCGTTGACCCACACCGCACCCTGGCGACCGTTGTCGTTGTCCTGCCAGCCCACGACCACCGAACCGTCAAAGTTGACGCTGTTGGCCCGCGTGCTGCGATCCACGGTGGTCGTGCCGAGGTCCACCATGCCGGTGCTCTGACGCCACTGCACGGCGTGCGCCGAGCCGGGGGTCACCCAGCCCAGGCCCACGATCGAGGCGCCGTCGCCCGCGATGCCCCAGCCCGAGCTGGTCTCGGCGTCGGACACGGCGCCGATGCCGCCCAGCGCCGTCCACACGCCGGTGCCGACGTCGTACCGGCCCATCTCGTGGGTCGCGCTGTTCGGATTGAACACCGTGCCGGCCACCGTCAGGCCGTCATGGGAGATGGTCGACTGCCCGCCCACGCCGTCGCCGGCGATGCGGCCGCCGATGTCCGACTGCCCGGCCCCGGCGGTCCACAGGAAGTACTGGCCCGAGGCGAGGTTGTCGCCCACGACCGTTCCGTTGCTGCTGATGCTGGTGGACAGCCGGCTGGCCCCCAGATTCCAGAACTGCTGGGCGCTGGCGGCCGAGGCCGCGGCGCCGACGGCCAATGCGATCAAAGCGGTCTGTTTCATCTCGATCATCCTCTCGTCTCTCGGTGATGGTTGCGGCGGGCCGACGGGTCCGCCCGGTTCGCCCGGTTCGCCCGGTTCGCCCGGTTCGCCCGGTTCGCCCGGTTC
>CAYNRF010000128.1:0-9374 GCA_964399525.1 uncultured Phycisphaeraceae bacterium
GCTCGTCGGGCTCATAACCCGAAGGTCGTAGGTTCAAATCCTACTCCCGCTATTCGAGAACCCCCGGGTCGCAAAGCCCGGGGGTTCTCGCTTGTACCGAGTACACGCAGCGACTGCACCTCACGAAACGTACACGGCCAAGCGTGTGCCCGGGCCGTGCAGGAATGAACCCAACCTGTGCGGTCAGCGCCGATCGACCTCAGCGGCGGCGACGCCCGGCGATGACCCCACCGATCGCCAGCAGCGAGACCGATCCTGGCGCAGGGATCCGGGAGACAAGGATGTTGTCGAACAAGCCGGCGCGATTGCCGGTCCAGAAACTCGCGTTGGTATCGGTGACGGCGCGGGTGAACGAGGTGTTGAAGACGTTGCTCGGGGCATTCCCATCGATGAGTTCGAGCTCCCAGAAATCGACCCCGTCGGTTCTCAGCGTCAGGTGATGCAGCGCGCCCACCGCTGGCGTAAAGCCCAGGTCGCCTGCCTGTACGACATTCCCGGCGAGGTCTTCGGCGCGGAAAGCTCCGCCCGTGAACCCCGGGTGGAACACGATACGCGTCCCCATCAGTTCGATCCCGACGGGGAAAAGTCCACCTGGATCCGACGCACCGATGTCGATCGAGAACTCAACAGCCCCCGACAACGCACCGGGTATGAACCCATATGTTCCGTTGGGAAAGCTGCGCAGCGGAGTTCTGAGGACGCCACCCTGGACGATCATCCCAGGATCGGAATGATCGAACGTGAGTCCGGGGTAGGTCGCGAGGGTATCAGCCGTCGTGAGCGTATCGGTGTCGAAGGACTCCGAAAACACGACCTGGGCCAAGGCCGATGTGGGTGCCAGACCGGTGACGGCCGCGAGCGCGGCCACGCTGAAGAAGGACTTCACGGGCATGGGTCGCTCCAGAACGCTCGTACGGGCTGCCGCCCGCGCACCAACATCCACAGACGCACGGCCGCGATCGACGGTGTGATCCAACACAGACCCCTCCCCCGATCCGGCAACGGAAACTTCGTGAAAACCTGCACGGGCAGGAGGGCCGGGTGTGAAGATGCGGGCTTTCATGGGCATGTCTGACTCCTCGGTCTGGCGACCACACGGAGCCGGAGCCGAACAACGGCTGCGACACTCGGGCTGACAATCTCCAAGCGGGTGAGGGCAGCGGCGACTGCCAGGATTTGAAGAAAATCCGCAGGGAACCGGGCGGCGCTTCGTCGATCCTCTCCAATCAGGCGTCGCGCAACCCGTGGATCTGTCCCGCGTTGAGCGGATCAAGACGCGGCTCCCGCCGGCGCCCTCCACTGACTCGCTCAGCCGCCGTTCTCTGGGTTGATGACCGGCGCATTGGCCAGCGCGGCCTCGTACTCGGCGAGTCGTGTGGCCATGCCCGGGTCAGCGTCCGGATCTGGCATGAGCGTGATGGCGCGCTTCTGGGTTTCGACGGCCGCGGTGGTGTCGCCGGTGCGGTGTTGGGCGAGGGCCAGCGTGCCGAGGAGTCGCCAGAGGGTGGCGCCGCCCGCCGCCTCCGCCATCGTGCAGGCTCGCCGGGCGTAGGCCAGCGCACGCGCGGGGTCATGAGTCTGCTCGATCTCTCGCTTGAGGAGCGTCTGGGCGGCTCTGTCGAGTTCGTGCGGGCCGGCATCCGACGCATCCGCCCGCGCGGTCTGAAACGCGAGCGCTTCGCGCCAGAGCGGCACGGCCTCATCAAGGCGCCCGAGGCGCGTGTACACCTCGGCGAGCGCCTCGATCGAGAGCTGGGTCCAGAGGTGCTGCGCGCCGAGCACGCGGCGTTGAGCGGGAAGGCTGACCTCGAGCCTCGATGCAGCGTCCTGGTATCGTCCCATGGCGTTGTAGAGACGGCCGAGGTTCGTGATCACTCCCAGGGTGTCCGGATGCTCGGCGCCGAGCACGCGCTGGTCCAGGTCCAGGACTTCGAGGAACATCGTCTCGGCCTGCGTGTGCCGGCCCACCTGCTGGTACAACAGCGCCAGGTTCGTCATGTACATGAGCGTGTCCGGGTGGTCGGCGCCGAGAACGCCTCGCTGGATCTCCAGAGCCTCCGCGATCAGCGGCTCAGCCTCAGCGTACCGCTCCTGGTGCCAGTACAGTCCGCCCAGGTTGTTCATGAACGCGAGCATTCGTTGGTGGTCGCCGCCGCCCAGACGACGCTGTATCGCCAGTGCTTCGAGGTAGAGCCGCTCGGCCTCGGCGTACCGGCCCCGGCCCGTGTAGTGGATCGCCAGGGCGTTGAGGGCATTGGGCGTGTTGTGGTGGTCATCGCCAAACACACGACGCTGGATGGCCAACGCCTCGAGGAACAGCGGCTCGGCCTCGGCGAAACGGCCCTGGGCCGAGTACAGGCCGGCCAGTCGGTCGATCGTCCCCACGGTGAGCACGTGCTCGTTCCCCAGAATCCGCCTGCGAATCTCGAGCGCGACCGGGAGGTGGGTCTGGGCCTCGGGGAGGAATCCGATGCTCTGGTACACCCTCGCGATGAGGCTGTGCAGCTCCGCCGCGACCAGCTCGTCGGTGACCTCTCCCCTCCTCAGACGCCCCGCCGCGTTCTCCAGGATGCCCCGCAGCAGCGTCGTGTCCTGTGTCCGGGCCGTCGCCGGATCCACGCCGGTGAGCATGCCGGTGGTCAGGGCCTTGATCTCGTTGGCCCTGGCCAGCTCTCGCTCCGCCCGCTCGGCCTCCGCGACCGCGCGAGCCTCGTTGGCTTCTGCCTCGCGCCGCGCCTTGGACTCCGACTCGGTCAAGGCTTCGGCGATCGACGCCTGCTCGCTGGCTCGAGTCGCCTCGGCATCGGCACGCTCCATCTCGCGGAGCGCCCAGGCCATGCCCGTGCTCGTTCCGATCAGCCCGAGCACCACGACCACCGAAACGACGAGGCCCGCCGCGACCGGACCCTTGTTGCGTCGAACGAACTTCTTGAAGCGGTACGCCGTGCTGGGGGGCGCGGCGATCACCGACTCGCTGGCCAGTTACCGCCGGATGTCCATCATCAGCCCGTTGGCGGTCTCGTAACGACGCCGACGGTCCTTCTCCAGCGCCTTCATCACGATCCAGTCGAGGTCGCCGCGGATGAGCAGGCCCAGCCGCTTGGGCTCGGTGTGCCGGTGCGCCGCGACGCTGGGCAGGGTGTCCGTGTTGTGACTGAGCCGGGTGCTGGGCTTGGGAGGCTCGACCTCACGGATGATTCTCTGGATCTCGCCGTAGGCGGCGGAGCGAAGCTCCTTGCTGCTGAAGGGTGTGGTTCCGGTGAGGAGTTCGTAGAGAAGGACGCCGAGCGAGTAGACATCCGTGCGCGTGTCGACATCGAGCGAGCCCTCGGCCTGCTCGGGGGACATGTACTCGGGCGTGCCAATGAGGGCTCGGTGCTCGGTGAACAGCGTCTTTTCGGTCAGTTTGCTCGCGGTGGCCTTGGCGATTCCGAAGTCGATCACCTTCGCGTGGGGCCTGCCGTCCTGTGTGCTGACGAGGATATTGGAGGGCTTGATATCCCGGTGGATGATGCTCTTGGTGTGGGCGTGCTGCACGGCCGCGCATACCTGCGCGAACAGTTCCAGCCGGTCCGTGATGCTGAGGTTGTTCTTGTCGCAGTACTCGTTGATCGGGTCTCCCTTGCAAAGCTCCATCACGAAGTACGGCCGACCCAGTTCTGTAGCGCCCGCGTCCAGCACCTTCGCGATGTTGGGGTGATCCATCATCGCCAGGGCTTGTCGCTCCTGTTCGAAGCGGGCCACAACCTGCCGGGTGTCCATCCCCAGCTTGATGATCTTGAGGGCGACCTTGCGGACGACGGGCTTCTCCTGCTCGGCCATGAACACAGAGCCGAAGCCGCCCTCACCGATGATCTGCAAGAGCTTGTACGGGCCGATGCGTGTTCCCGGCCGCTCCTGATGGACGCCGGCGAGCGTCGGGGCCGAGCCACTGGTCATGCCGAGGTCGCCGGCGGGCCGGCTCGGCTGATCGGCCGTCGGGCTGGACATGAAGGCGCCTGCCCGTGCCTCGGCGTCGAGCAGGGCCTGGACTTCGGCACGGAGCTGGTCGTCGCCGCCGGACGCATCGCGTATCGCCGCGGCCTGCGCCTCCGGGGGCAGGTCGGCCACCTCCATGAATACCTGGCGGGCCCGCTGCCTGATCGATTCCGCCATGGTGGCACCTCACGGCTCGCTGGAGAGTGATCTGAAGAGCACGGCCCGCGCATAGGCCCACAAACGAGCCGCGGACCTGGGTGAGATCCCAAGTGCTTCGGCCGCCTGGTCGACGCTCAGTCCCGCGAAGAACCGGAGCCGTACGACGGCCGCGGCCTCGGGGTCCTCGCTCTCCAAGCGGCTGAGTGCGGCATGGACTGCCAGGATCTGCTCCGAATCCGCCGCGGCGAGCGCGACGACGTCTTCGATCTCCTCCAGTCGCGTGGCGCCTCCGCCCCGGGCTCGGCGGGCACGGGCGTGATCGACCAAGATCCGGCGCATCGCCTCGGCCGCGGCGGCGTAGAAGTGTCCGCGGCTGGCCCAGGGAACTTGGCGCGGGCCGACAAGGCGGAGATAGGCCTCATGGACGATGGCCGTGGCCGAGAGTGTGTGGTCGGCTCTTTCGCCGAGCATCCGGAGTTCGGCCGCGCGGCGGAGCTGGTCGTACACCAGCGGCAACAGCCGGTCGGCGGCGGACTTGTCTCCCCCGGCCGCGGCATTCATCAGGGTGGTGGCGTCTTCCGGATCCATGGGGATCAGCGGGATTGTACAGGGAGCCCGAGTACGGACCGGCCAGAGGTGCCGGTTTGAACCCGCCGGATCGGTGTTCCACCCTGTAAGGCCGCGACGAAAGACGCTCTCCAGTGTGGTGGCGACCGGTTGGAAAGCATGGTCGAGTTGGGCAGCTTGGCAGACTGACGGAGAGAACGTCACTCCCTGCGAACACGGCACGTTCTTGCTGATTCGCAAGTCGTTGCAATCGCGTGCCTTACGGACATGGCCTAAAGATGGGTAGGTTCAAATCCTGCTTCCGCTCCTTTGTTCTGACAGAGACTTGCGTCACAACGCAAGTTCCTTGTCTTTGATGGCGGGGGCCGGGGGCCGGGGGGGGCGGGGGGGCGGCGGGCAGCCAGGTTCGAAGTGGCTCAACAGGGGACGGCCGCGATTGGGCGGGGCATGGATGCCGAATCATGATGCAGCCGGGCGATTGCTGCAACCCGCTCGGGGCTGTTCTGTTTTACTTGCCGGAAACCCATCATCCCTGCTCGGCCGTCCAGAAGGAGGCACGCTTTCATGCAATCCTTTGTCACTGCTGCCTGCACCTTGCTTGCCGTCTCAAGTCTGGCGGCCTCTGCGGCCCCTGCGATTGAGGCAGACTCTCCGCTGCTGACCCCGGCCCCTTCGAAGCGAGCCGCGCTGACGCCGAGCGAGCTGATGTCGCCGATTGCCGATGCCCTGGCGTCGCTTCCGGATGATGTCCGCGCCTACGACATGCACATCTCAACCCTGGCCAACCCTTTCATGCAGGGGCGAACGCCGGGTTCGCAGGGGTCCGAGTTTACGAAGGCCTATCTGGAGTTCTACTTCCAGCAGGCGGGCCTCGTGCCGCCGTTCGCGTCGTCGGACGGGGGGCTTGAGGCCCCCAACGCGGCGGGGCGGTCGTACCGCCAGCCGTTCGAGCTCGGCGGGCGTGCGTCGGTGGTGGCCCAGGCGGTGTCCGCCACGTCAGCGTCCGGGGTGAGCGTGGGCGTGATGATCCCCGGCCAGGATTTCAACGCGACCGCGCTGGGCGCGGGCGGCGAGGCGCAGGGACCGGCCGTCTTCGTGGGCTATTCGACGGTGACTCCCGAGTACGACGCCTATGCGCCCGCCCCGGACCTCGACCTGTCCGGCAAGGTCGCGATCATGCTCCGCTTCGAGCCGATGGACGCGGAGGGCAGGAGCCGGTTCACGGGCGGACAGTGGTCGGGCGCGGCGGGCTTTGACGGCAAACTCCGGGCCGTCGCGCAGCGCAACCCGGACGCCGTGATCGTCATCAATCCGCCCGTCACGGCGGACCCCCGCGGGAACCGGCTGCTGCCCGCGGGCGGCGGCGGCGGGGCGGTCGTGGACGTTCCGGTGATCCACATGTCCGCCGACGCGGGCGGACGGCTTATCGCCGCGCTCGATGCGGAGGGTCGATCGCTCGAAACCTTTCAGCGGCTCGCCGATGCCGAGCCGCGGATCATCGAACTGGAAGGCATCGTCGAGGTCCGTGCCGAGATCGAGCGCACCGTCCTCGTGCCGGAGAACGTGGCCGGCCTGCTCCCCGGGAGGGGCGCCCTGGCCGACGAGTACATCGTGATCGGCGGCCACTTCGACCACACCGGGGACGGCAGCTTCGGCACGCCACGGACGCTCGAGCAGGTCCATGAAGGAGCGGACGACAACGCCTCGGGGACCGTGGGCGTCATCATGCTCGCCGACCGGCTGGCGGAGACCTATGCCGGTCTGCCCGAGGGCGCCGACGCCCGATCGATCCTGTTCATCGGCTTCGACGCCGAGGAGTCGGGTCTCAACGGCGCGTATTACTACGTCGCCAACCCCATCGCACCGATCGACGACCATGTGCTCATGCTCAACATGGACATGATCGGGCGGGTGGTGGACGGGGGGCTGTCGCTGCAGGGGGCGACGTCGGCCGTGGGGTTCGAGGCGTGGCTGCAGCCGTTCATGGACGCGTCGCCGCTGAACTTCGCGGTGGCACCGACCGTCGGCCGCCGGTCCGACCATGCGCCGTTCTACTTCGAGGGCAGGGTGCCCGTGTTGTTCGGCATCATCAACCCCCTCCACAGCGACTATCACACCGACCGCGACGAGGCGTGGAAGATCAACCGCGTGGGCGCCGTGCAGGTGATCGATTTCTTCGAGAACATCGCCACCGCGATGGCGCTGCAGCCGCAGCGGCTGCCCTACGCCCCCCCGGCCGCTCCCGCATCCCAGGCGATGGGCGGGACGCAGCCGCGGGTCGTTGTCGGCGTCGTTCCTCAGGCGGCCGCGGAGGGCGGCGTGCTGCTGGCGCAGGTTTCGCCCGGTTCGTCGGCGTCCGAGGGAGGGCTGGTCGCGGGCGATCGCATCGTCGCGTGGGGCGGCCGGGAAGTCTCGGATGTCAATGCATGGCGTCAGATGCTTGCGCAGCACAATCCGCAGGATGCCGTTGAGGTGGTTGTCGTGCGCGCGGGCGAGCGGATCGAGACGACGCTGACGCTGCGAGGCCGCTGAACGGTCGGGTGTGTCCGCAGATCGCCCTCTCCGCCGGGCGTTCAGCAGCCCGGGTCGTGAACGGGTTGGTGCTCAGGGGTGTAGGCGCTTGCGGACCTGCGGAAATCGGCACCCGGGGAGCGATGGGCCGGATGCTTCGAGGCCGAGGCCCCGTCGGTCTTCTGCGAAGATGTCGTGGATGGTCCGGAAGATGTCCGGCTCGGACCACGGCGGCTCCTTTTGCGGGTGACAGGGCAGGCCATGGCCAAGGTGACGTACAGACGACCTTCGCGCCTGGTCTTGCCGTCGTCCATGATCTGCTTGAGACGATTGATCAGGACACGGACTTCCTGGTAGTCCTCCGGACGGAGCCAGCTGAGCTCATAGTTAATCAGGATATTGCGATCCTGCTCAGCCAGGACAAGCTGGCGGGCGGACGCGGAGTCGCGCACGGCGCGGCCCATCGCGCCCAGGAAGGAGTTGGCCGTGGCGACGATGGCACGGTTCTCGGCGGCGCCGGTATCGTCCTCGAAATCGATGACGAAGGTGTCCGCGACGGTGTCGACCAGACGCTCCAGGTTGCGGTCGCCTTTGCGGATCCCGGCGTCGCGCAAGAAACCAGCTTCGGTCAACAGCGCGATGTGGCGATACAGCGTGTCCGCCGGACGTCCGATCGCCTCGGCCACCTCGGCGATCGAGCACGGCCCGAGGAGGCGGATCGCTTCGACGATCTCAGCGCGGGCGGGGGCAACCAGAACTTCCCACGAGGCAGGAGATGTCACGGAATGGATACGCGGACGGTTCGGCACGGCGGGTCTCCGGCAAAGAATGGGACGAGAAAACCGATGCGGCATCGATCGCAAACGCAAACACACTGAAACAAAGGTCGCACGAAACATTCGCGAGCGAGCAGCATCCGACCCCCGTTCCGGGAGACGCACGGAGCGGTTTCCCCCGTTCCGTACGCTCCACACTGCATTCATCTCAAACCTTCGTGAAAATGTTCGGCAACGGTCGTCCCAACTACCCAAAAATGCACGTTCCATGCGGAAATCAGGGAAAAAGGGGGGCGGGGTGGGCCATGAAAAACCCCCTCGCAGACGCGCCCGCCGCGGGGTAATTGGGGGTACCGCACTATCGTGCCCGCGATCATGGGAGGCGTGCGGTGACCGGTTCCTGTCCGTAGAAGGTCGCGTACGCATCCTCGATGCTCGGAACGATCAGCACGACCTCAAAGTAGGTCCCCCAGAAGGGTCCAACGCGCAACCGTTCGACGACCGACTGGTACTGCCACAGATCCGAAGTCTGGAACATGATGATATCGGTCGCTTGAGTGTTGTAGGCCTCGGCGTCGAAATAACGGATGGTGACGGCGGGATGGTCCGCGATCAACGGACGGATGTTTTTCTCGAGAAATGCAAATCGGTCTTCCGGCGAGAGGCGGAATCACGCGGGCATGGTGTGCACACGCATGAACATCGTGTGCGTCAGTTGGCCTGACGGACGTGCCTGGTCCGGCTGGTGTCCGTCATCACGACCAACCGTGTGGCGTGCGAGGCGGGTCTGCGTGTGGGCTCGATCGATCAGTACGTCCCCAACACAGCCGCGATCGTGGCGGCCCTGGCGGAGGAGTGAGGGTCCCTGCGATCGGCGGAGCTTCGCGCTGTTCGGGATGGCCATCGCGCGTCCTCGCTTGAGCAGACGATCCAGGCCCTCATCGAAGCGGAGCTGCGGCGCCAGCTGGATCGCACCGGGATCGGGCGCGAGATCGACCACCTCGAAGCAGCTCTGGGCGTGCCGGCTCAGACGCGATCCGACGAGGCCTTCATCGCGGAGCTGCTGCGGCAGCACGCGTTCCGCCTCGGGGTTGCATCGCTGGCCGAAGCGACGGCCGACGTGCTGCTGATCGCACGAGCGCTCATCGACGCCACGATTCGGCGTGGTTGTGATTCCCCGACGCGGGCCGCCAAGTCCATCGCGGGCGCGATCTGCGGATACCTGCAGATCCAGCCGGAAGAGCCGTGAACACGGCGAGCCACCTCTGGGACGAGGTGCCCCGGGACTTGATAGATCCTCCGGATGTCAGACCGTGATCGGGCATCCGGGCAGAGGACCGAGGATCCGCTCTTGCGGTGGCGGCGGGGCCGGTGGGGGAGAGG
>CAYNRF010000129.1:0-9367 GCA_964399525.1 uncultured Phycisphaeraceae bacterium
TCCAGCAGCAGCGAGCCCTTCGTGGCGCCCGACAGGATCGAGGCCTGCACGGCCGCGCCGAGGGCCACGACCTGATCCGGGTCCAGCGCGGTGTAGGGCTCCAGACCGAAGAACGCACCGACCCTGGCGCGGACCAGCGGGATGCGGGTCGAGCCGCCGACGAGGATGACGGCGTCGAGCGGCTGCCCCTGCATCGCGCGGGACGCATCACGCAGGGCACGCTCGCAGGATTTGAGCGAGCGGTCGATCAGCGGGGCGACGATGGACTCGAGTTCGGCGCGGGTGAGGGTCCGCCGGTACACGCGCCCCTCGCCCAGAGCAATCTCCACGGGCGCGGCGTCGGCCTCGGACAGCCGGTGCTTGAGGGCGCGGGCGAAGGACAGCAGGGCCCGGCGGGTCTCGGCCGGCAGGCTGTCGAGCGTGCCCGGCGTGTCCGCGCGGCCGAGTTGCACGCCGATCTCGGAGGCGAGCAGCCGGACGATGGCGTGGTCGATGTCGTCGCCGCCCAGGCGGGTGTCGCCGGCGGTGGACAAGACCTGGAAAAAATCGGTGGTCGTCGCGCCGTCGTCTCCTCGCCCGTCCCCCCCACTCCCCGGCGTCATGCGGAGGATCGAGACGTCGAAGGTGCCCCCGCCGAGGTCGTAGACGGCCACCGTGCGGGGGCCGGCGTTGCGGGCGGCGGACCGCTCGGTGCCCAGGCCGTAGGCCAGCGCGGCGGCCGTCGGCTCGTTGACGATGCGGACCACTTCCAGCCCGGCCAGGCGCCCGGCATGGCGGGTGGCCTGACGCTGGGCGTCGTTGAAGTCGGCGGGCACGGTGACGACGGCCTTGCGGACGGGGACGCCCAGTTCGGCCTCGGCCCGGCGCTTGAGTTCCCGCAGGATCTCGGCGGAGACCTCCTCGGGGCTGAGAGTCCGTCCGTCGGGCAGCCGCACTCGGGCGGTGCGGTTGGGGCCCTCGACGACCTCGTAGGACAGGTAGCGCAGGTCCGGGCGGACATCGTCGAGCGAGCGGCCCATCAGGCGTTTGACGCTGGTGACGGTGGTGCGCGGGTGCAGCGGGGCCTCGTCCAGGGCGACACGCCCGACGGTCACGCCGGCGTCGTAGCGGACGGCCGAGGGCAGCATGGGGCCGTCCGAACCGGCGAGGATGCGCGGGCCGCGATGGTCGGCGATGGCGACGAGCGAGTTGGTCGTGCCGAGGTCGATGCCGAGGATGGGCTCGTGAGCAGTCACGGGGGATCGTAGGGATTCGGAGAAGATTGGTACGCAGAGGACGCTGAGATCACGCAGATGACGCGGAGGGGAGACTTGGGGGGAGGAGACTTTGAACGCGAAGATCGCGAAGGGCGCGAAGTGATGGAGAGGAGATTTTGTGATTGGCCCGAGGACCAGCGCTGACGCTCCGGGCTCGTTAAGTCGGGTGATCTCAGGACTTGGCCGACTGCAAGTCGGCCCCACGGATCAGGGGTGGATCCACGACCATGCGGCCAGCTGGTCGGCCAGGGTGATGAACGGCTCGGTCTCGGGTTCGCCCTCGGGCATGGCCAGGGTGGTGCGCCGGCCCAGGGCGTGGATCTCGACAAGGTAGACGCGCCGGCCCGAGGGGGTGTCGAAGGTGTCCGGGCTGGGCAGGGTCAGGGCGGGCGCGACGGATTCGGGGTTGGCGGCGCGCAGGAGGGACCAGAGCTGGTCCCGCTGGTCGGGCGTGAGCGGGCGGGCGATGGGGGGATGCGTCGACGCGGTGGCGCCCTGGCCGACGGCGGTCCGCAGCCAGCCGTCGGGGGAGACGGTGTACCGGGCGGCGCGCTGGCCGGGCCGGCGGACCGGCGTGTCCGGGGTGTAGACGGTCAGGCCGAGCGTGAAGTCCGCGGGGCGGTGCTCGGGGAGCGGGTCCACGCGAGCGTCGGGGGCCGGCGCCCCGGCACAGGCTCCGAGCAGCACAGGGGCCAGCCACGCGAGCGCGGCACACAGGGGACGGGATGGCAGGAAGCGGTGACGCGGGGGCATGGGGGCAGTGTACGGGAAGGGCCGGCGGGAAGGCCGGCACGGGGGAGGGTGCGGGCGGGTGGCCCTATCCTTCCAGCCCTATGGACATCTCCCTCAAGTGGCTGAATCAGTACCTGGTGCCCGGCGATGTGACGGCGGCCGAGGCCGACGCCCTGCTGACCGAGGCGGGCCTGCCCATCGAGTCGCACACCGCCAAGGGTGACGACACGGTGATCGACGTGGAAGTCACCAGCAACCGGGGGGACTGCCTGGGGCATGTGGGCATCGCGCGGGAGATCGCCGCCGCCCGCCACGCCAGGACCCGGCGGACGCTGCAACTGCCGGCGGTGGACCTGCCCGCGGTGGCGGGAAAGCCCATCGGCACCCAGGTGACGCTGGAGAACCGGGTGCCCGAGCACTGCCCGCTGTTCACGGCCCGGCTGATCCGCGGCGTGAAGATCGGTCCCAGCCCGGCGTGGCTGAAGGAAGCGCTCGAGTCCGTCGGGCAGCGGTCGATCAACAACGTCGTGGACGTGACCAACTTCATCACGCTCGAGCTGGGCAACCCGTGCCACGTGTTCGACTTCGCCAAACTGGCGGGCGGGAAGCTGGTGGTCCGGTTCGCCGAGCCGGGCGAGAAGGTCAAGACGCTGTACGCGGGCGAGCATGCGCTGCGCGCGACCGACCTGGTGGTGGCCGACGCCGAGCGCCCGCAGTCGCTGGCGGGCATCATCGGCGGGCACGACAGCCAGGTGGACGCGGGCACGCGGGACGTGGTGTTCGAGATGGCGACCTGGAATCCGGTGACCATCCGCAACACGGGCCGGCGGCTGCAGATCCGCACCGACGCGGCGTACCGGTTCGAGCGGGGCATCGACCCGCGGAGCATCGCCTACGCGGCCGACCGGGCGGTGCAGCTGATCTGCCAGGTCTCGGGCGGAGAACTGGCTGAGGGCATGCTGTCGGCGGGCGCGCCGCTGCCGGCCGATCGGGTGGTGGAGCTGCGCGTGGCCCGCGTGGAGACCATCCTGGGCGTGGCGGTGCCGGCGGAAGAGGTCATCGAGCTGCTCAACGCGCTGTCGATCAAGACGGGCCGGGCGGCGGGCGGCGTGCTTCACTGCGTGATCCCACCGCATCGGGCGCACGACCTGACACGGGAGATCGACCTGATCGAGGAGGTCGCGCGGGCGCGGTCGCTCGGTCAGATCCCGCTGAAGGAGAAGCTGGAGGTCACGGTGCACGCCCCGCAGCGCGTCGAGCGTCTGCAGGAAGAGTGCGCCCGGACGCTGGCGGCGCTGGGTTTCCACGAGACGGTGACCTTCAGCTTCACGAGCCCGGAGAAGGGTGCGGCGTTCCTGCCCGGCGGGCTGGCGCTGGTCGCGGTGGACGACGACCGGCGCAAGGCCGAACCGACGCTGCGTCCCAGCGTGCTGCTGGGGCTGCTGGGCACGCGCAAGGCCAACGCCGACGCCCGCGCCACGCTGCCGGGCGGCGTGCGTCTGTTCGAGATGGCCGCGACCTTCGCCCAGCTGCCCGACACGCGGCAGACGGTCGAGCGCCGCACGCTCGCGATGCTGGCCGACGTGGTGTTCGCGGGCAAGAAGCCCGGTGTGGAGGAGGTCCAGCACGCGGTGCGCGTGGTGCGCGGGGCCATCGACGCGGTGGTCCGCACCTGCTTCGGGCCGGATGCGCGGGTGGAGGTCGAGGCGCGCGGGGACGGGGGGGCCGTGCACAACGGATACGACGCCCAGGCTCACGCCAAGGTCTTTGTGGCGGCCAACGCGCGCCGGCACGAACTCGGATCGTTCGGCGTGATCTCCGATCACGCCCGGAAGCTCGAAGACCTCGACCTGCCGGTCGTGGGCGCCGAACTGTTCCTGGATGTGCTCACCGGGGCCCCGGTGCCCAGAACCGCCGTGAAGCTCCTGCCGCAGTTCCCCGGGATCGAGCGGGATCTCTCGCTGATCCTGCCGGAGGCGACGCCGTGGTCACGGGTCGAGGCGATGGTGGAGGCCTGCGCCCTGGAGCGGTGCGTGGGCGCCGAGCTGGTGGGGGTCTACCGGGGCAAGCAGGTCGGCGGGGGCAGGAAATCCGTCACGGTGCGGGTGCGGTTCCGGGATGAGACCCGGACGCTGCGCCACGAGGAGGTCGACCCGCAGATGGAGCGGCTGGCGGGTCGGGCGAAGGCCGATCTGGGGGCCGAGATCCGAGGCTGAGGTTGGGGGCTGACGGCGGGGCTGAGGTTCGGGGCCATGACCGGGCCACGTCGAGTTTCCGTGGCCTCTGGGCTGAGGCAAGCGGATTCTTCCGCCCGCGGCGGCCCGGTTTGTCCGGAATTTTGTCCCAGGGTGCGACCCGGACGGCTCGGATTCGTATGATCCATGCGTCCGGAAACGGGCCACGATCACGGCATTTGTGCCCCGGATCGTTCCAGTTCGGGGGTATTTGACCGGGGTGAGGGATCCCCGGGACCCCCGAGGCGTGTCGGCCCCCGTGGCCTGCGGGCAGGGCCGGTCCTGCGGGAACGTGGTATTCTCGGACCTTGGCCCCGCCGGGGTCGGAACGGCAGGACCGGCGAGCAGCCCAGGAACGCGTCCGGATCGATAGAGTCAACGGCGGCCCGGGCCGCGACCACAAGGAGGGATCCATGAGCGCCATGATCAGCAAGCCGACGACTTCCACCGCTCCCTCCGCGCCCGCCCAGTCCGCCGACAAGCCGCTGATCTGGGTCAACGGGCAGATGCTGCCCAAGAGCCAGGCGATGGTCAGCGTGTACGACCACGGCCTGCTGTACGGCGACGGGGTGTTCGAGGGCATCCGGGTCTACAACGGCAAGATCTTCAAGTGCGAGCAGCACATCCGTCGTCTGTACGAGTGCGCCAAGCGCATCCACCTGGACCTGGACGAGCACGTGTCCCGCGAGGAGATGGTGCGGATCCAGCGCGAGTGCATCCGCGCCAACGGGATCAAGGACGGCTACATCCGACTGGTGGTCACCCGCGGCGTGGGCACGCTGGGGCTCAACCCGTACCTGTGCCCCAAGCCGGGCGTGATCTGCATCGCGGACACCATCCAGCTGTTCAAGCCCGAGATGTACGAGAAGGGGATGCGCGTGGTCGTCGCCAACCGCCCCAAGACGCCCATCCCGTGCCTGGACCCGCGCATCAAGAGCCTCAACTACCTCAACAACATCCTGGCCAAGTGCGAGGCGATCCATCTGGGCCAGAAGCTGGGCATCACCAAGCCCGAGGACCAGCTGCTCGAGGTGATCATGCTCAACACCGAGGGCAAGGTGACCGAGGGCTCGGGCGACAACATCTTCATCATCAAGGGCGGTGTGATCTACACCCCGCCGAGCGAGGCGGGCATCCTCGAGGGCATCACGCGTCGCTTCGTGATGGACACGCTGGCGCCCGCCTGCGGCGTGAAGGTGGTCGAGAAGCACTTCGACCTGGCCGAGCTGCTGGCCGCCGACGAGGTGTTCCTGACCGGTTCGGCCGCCGAGATGATCGCGGTGCGCGAGGTGATCGAGCACGACGACCTGACCGTCACCAAGACCCACACCATCTCCGCCGGCGAAGGCCCGATCACGAACACCATGCGGCAGAAGTTCCGCTCGATCGTGACCTCGGACCACGTGCCGGAGGATTGACGACCCGACGGTCGGCAAGAGCATCAGGGCGGTCCGGCGGCGTGCCGGGCCGTCCTTGTTTTTGACCGCGCGGTAGACTGCCGCCATGGCGGAAACGGACGAGGCACAGGCGGCGGGCGGGGTGCGGGCGGTGGGCGTGTGGCTGGGGCCGCTGCTGGCGATTGCCTGCTACGTCGCGCTGGGCGCGTCCTCGCTGGACGAGCCGGCGCGCCGCCTGGCGGGCGTCGTCGTGCTGATGGCGGTCTGGTGGATCACCGAAGCCATCCCGCTGGCGGCCACCGCGCTGCTGCCACTGGTGCTTTTTCACCCGCTGGGCATCGCCACCATCCGCCAGGCGGCCGGGCCGTTCGCGGACCCGGTGATCTTCCTGTTCATGGGCGGGCTGATGCTCGGCAAGGCGCTGGAGAGCTGGGGGGCCCATCGACGCCTGGCGCTGCACGTGATCCTGGCGGTGGGGACCGGGCCGAGGCAGATCGTGGCGGGCGTGATGATCGCGGCCGCGCTGCTCAGCGCGTTCGTGTCGAACACCGCCACGGCCGTGATGATGCTGCCCATCGTCACCAGCATCGCCATCCTGGCGGGCGGGGCCGACCCGGACGGGCCGGCGGAACGGCGCTACTCGGCGTGCCTGCTGATCGGGCTGGCGTGGGCGTGCAGCATCGGCGGCATGGCGACGGTGACAGGCTCGCCCCCGAACGGGATTCTCGTCGGATTCCTGAACGAGCGGGGCGACCCGATGTCGTGGGGCGGATGGTTGCGGATCGGGCTGCCGGTGACGCTGATCCTGTTGCCGCTGGCGTGGCTGATCCTGGTGTTCGTCGCCACGCCGGTGCGGATCGGGGCCATCGAGGGTGGTCGGGCGCACATGCGGGCGCTGCTGGAACGGATGGGCCGCCCGGCGCGCGGAGAAAAGCTGGTCATGGCGGTGTTCGCGCTGGCGGCGCTGGTGTGGGTGCTGCACGGGCCCCTGACGGCCCGGCTCAACGCGGGGCGGGCGCCGGACGATCGGTTCGTGGGCGTGCACGACGCGGTGATCGCGATCGGCGCAGCGGCCGTGCTCTTCCTGCTGCCGGCAGGGGCGGGGCGGCGGGTGCTGGACTGGAAGACGGCCGAGCGGATCCCGTGGGGCGTGCTGCTGCTCTTCGGCGGCGGGCTGTCGCTGGCGTCGGCCTTCGGCACGACCGGGCTGGACGTGTGGCTGGGCGGCGTGCTGGCCGGCATGGGCTCGCCCGCGCCGGTGGTCGTGCTGCTGTGCGTGACCGGGCTGATCGTGTTCATGACCGAACTGACCAGCAACACCGCCACCACGAGCACCATGCTCCCGGTGCTCGCCGCGGCCGCCGACGGGATGGGCATGGATGCACGCCCGCTCGTCATCGCGGCGGCGATGTCGGCCAGCTGCGCCTTCATGCTGCCCGTCGCCACACCGCCCAACGCGATCGTGTTCGGATCGGGCCGGGTGACGATCCGTCAGATGGCCGGCGCTGGATTGTGGATGAACCTGGTGTCGATCGGGGTGATCACGGGGTATCTGGCGTTGGTGGGGTAAGAGCAAGAAGAGACGGAGAGACGGAGAGACGGAGAGACGGAGAGACGGAGAGACGGAGAGACGGAGTGGGGAGGAGAGAAGAGGCCGACTGCAAGTCGGCCCCACGGGTGGGGCGTCACTGGGGCATGCGGGCGTAGAGGGGCATGGCGGCGTGGGTGTGGAAGCCCAGGCGGGTGTAGACGGGGGCGCCCATGGCGGAGGCCTGGAGGAGGGCGTGGGGGAGGTTGCATCGCCAGGCGTGGCGGGCGGCTTCGGCGGTGGCGTGGGCGGCCAGGCCCTTGCCTCGGTGTTCGGGCAGGGTGGCCACGGCGTAGATGCCGCCGAGGTGCTGGTCGGTGTTGAGCAGGCTGGTGGCGACCATGCGGCCCTGGTGGGTGATGGCGAAGTGGTGGGTCATGCCGGGCAGGGCGGCGGCGCAGCGGTCGGGGCCGAAGAGTTCGCCGAGCGCGGGGGGCAGGCCGTAGCCGAGGCACATGGCTTCGCACCACTCGGCGGCTTGCGGCGTGTGGGGGTGGACCTCGGTGAACTCGTAGCCGGGCGGGAGGGTGGTCGCGGCGAGTTGGTCGGGGGTGACGGACATGAGAGGCATGGTTTCGGCCAGCGCAAAGCCGCGGGCGAGCAGGGGCGCGGCCTGCTCGGGGCGATGCTCGTCCATCAGCAGCACGGCGGTAGGGAAGGCGGAGGAGCAGAGCGGTTCGAGGTGGGCTTCGAGGGTGGCGGGGGTGACCTGGGTGTCGATCACGCCGAGGTTGCCCAGGGGGTGCGGCTGACGCGTGATGAGGCGGAAGAAGCCCGGGGCGGGGGTGTCGGCCTGGTCGGTGGTGACGGCACGGAAGAAGCGGTCGAAGTGGGTGGCGATGGTGTGGGCGGTGGGGGCGTCGGGCATGGCGGGCCTTGGGCGGGGTTCTCGAAACGCGCGGCCGCGAACGGGCGAGGCCGGGGACGCGACGGAGGCGGGACGCCGGGGATGTGGGGGCTCTCCGGGGCGGGATCGGTTCGGTGGCGGCGCGCGGCCGTGGCGGGAGTGTACAGGATCGGTGGGAGGAGCATGGCGGACGCCGCCAACGGTGCTGGGCTGAAACCCACGGTCAGAGGGGTCCGGTCGAGCAGGAAGAGCCGGCTCGAGCCGGGCGGCCGGGATGCTGGCCTGAAGGTTGTGTGAAGACATGCAACAGTCGGCCCGCCAAGGCCAACACGGCAGGTAAGCCCTGGATCCGCCGTCGATCTTTGGACTTGTCCGCCGCCGTGTTGAGCGGCGGGGGGCGGGGGGCGGGGTGGGGGATCAGGGGGTGGTTGTGGGTTTGATGCAGTGGGCGGGGCGGACGAAGTGGCCGTCGAGGCCGTCGTCTGTCTTCTGGCCGATGCCGCGGAGGGTGGCGGGGTCGAGGGGCGGCACGCGCCCGGAGACGTCGCGGCCTCGGATCATGGGAATGAACTCGGAGAAGGCGACGAAGACGGTCTGCCACTCGTCGTCGGGCGTGTCGGTGTCGGGTCGGTCGGGGGCGGTGGGGTCGAGGAGTGAGCGGGTGTCGAAGGAGCCGCGGTAGAAGACTTCGCTGCCGTTGGAGCGCAGGCCGGTGGAGATGTGGAACACGTAGCGGCGGCCGTCGGCGCGGACGCGGGCGGTCAGGCCGTCGAAGGGGCTGAGGTCCCACTGCTTCTGGTTGGCGCGGATGGAGCTGAAACCGCCGCCGTTGGTGTTGGTCGAGCCGCGGAAGATCATGACGCCGTCGCGGATCTGGCCGCCGCCGGAGGAACGGCCGCCCATGATGTTGTCGTTGACGGTGCGCCACTCGCCCGACAGCGTGTCGGTGCGGGGGTCGCTGCCGTTGAAATCGGCGAGCAGGAGCGTGGGAGGTTCGGTGTGGTCCGCGGCGGGCGGCGTGCTTGTGTCGGCGGTGCTCGTGCAGGAGATGAGCAGGAGCGAGAGGGCGAGAGTGGAGGCTTGGAAGGTGGGCCGCATGGGAGGGGATCCGGTCAGCGGCGGTGGTGGATGCGGGGGTGGGGGGGAGGAAGCGACGGAGCGACGGAGCGACGGAGCGACGGAGGCACGAAGGCACGGAGGCACGAAGGCACGGAGGCACGGAGGCACGGAGGCACGGAGGCAGGAAGGCACGAAGGCGCGGAGGCACGGAGGCACGGAGGCAGGAAGGCACGAAGGCGCGGAGGCACGGAGGC
>CAYNRF010000130.1:0-9243 GCA_964399525.1 uncultured Phycisphaeraceae bacterium
TCGGTTGCCGCCCGGGACTTCCCGGGGCTCTTGATGCAGTCGGGAAGAGTCTTGGGGGGGCTGATTTATCCGTCAAGTCGGATGAAGGGATTGAGCACAATTTGTGGTACGGCTCTCTTTTTGATTGCTTTTTGTTTGGTACTCGTTTAGTCTATAGAAGGATTGCGGAGATTCGAATTGACTTGCGATGACTTTTTGATCATACTGAAGGTGGCCTGCGATGCCGGACACGACGGTGTACCTGTATGCGGAGGATGGGCGGTGCGAACTCCGTTCGTGGCTGATCGATCTGAAGGAACGGGACCGGCGGGCGTTCGTGGCATGTCGGTCACGCATCGTGCTGCTGGGCGCGATGGGGCATGCGCTGCGAAGGCCGCACGCGGACACGCTGCGGGACGGGATCTACGAACTCCGAGCCCGCGTGGGGCGGGTGAACTACCGGATGCTCTATTTCTTTCACGGCCGAGATGTGGCGATCCTGTCGCACGGATTCACGAAGGAGCGGGAAGTGCCCGAGGCGGAGATTGAGCGGGCACGGGAAAGGAAACGGCGGTATGAGCGAGCACCCGAAGAACACCGAGCGACGGTCCACCTCTGACGCGATCGAGATCATCGACGCGATGATCGGGGACGACGCGGCGCTGCGGGAAGCGGCGGACAAGGCCGTCGAGGACGCGTTGATCGGGCAGATGATCTACGACATCCGCACGCAGGCCGGACTGACGCAGAAGCAGCTGGCCGAACTGGCGGGCACGGACCAGGCGGTCATCTCGCGCCTGGAGGACGCCGACTACGAGGGGCACACCATGTCGATGCTGCGCCGCATCGCCAAGGCACTGGGCAAGCGGGTTGAGGTTCGCTTTGTGGATGCGGCGTGAACCCGGAGTCAGCACGCGGCGTGTTAGGTGTGTCCAGGATGTGAAAAGCCCGGCATGTGCCGGGCTGGTTCTGCCTGTCATTCTCGGAAATAGTTCGCCCTGTTCGAGCCGTCAAAACCGGCCGCTCTTGAGACAGCAGGCCTTGAACCGACGCCCGCTGCCACATGGGCAGGGGTCTTGGCGTCCGAGTTTCTCGAGCAGTTCCTTGGGTCCCAGTTCGTTTTGGATCTCACGCAGGCCGCGTTTCACGGCTGTTTCTGAGTTGAAATCCCCTCCGACGCTTGCTGGTAACCTCAAAACCGGTCCTGTTCGCCCACCTGGTGATTCTTCTTGTGTGCCATGATGTCGCTCCTTTCAGGTAATGGGTGTGATTTGCCCGTCACGCCATGCCTGGGAGCCGCGGAGTGAAGGCAGCCCCCGGGCGGGGATCAAGGCCCCAGGGACCATACAATCGCCCATGTCCTACACCGTTCTCGCACGCCGGTACCGCTCCCACGACTTTGACGAGGTCGTCGGCCAGGAGCCCGTCGCCCGCACCCTCAAGGCCTCGATCGAGGCCAACCGGGTGGCGCACGCCTATCTCTTCTGCGGCACGCGGGGGGTCGGGAAGACCTCCATGGCCCGCATTTTCGCCAAGGCGCTGGCGGGGGGGACGCCGGAGGCCGACGCCGCCATCATGCGGGGCGAGGACACGGACGTCATCGAGATCGACGGCGCGTCCAACCGCGGCGTGGACGAGGCGCGGGAGATCATCTCCAACGCCGTCTACCGGCCCATGCGGGGCAAGTACAAGGTCTACATCATCGACGAGGTCCACATGCTCACCAAGGAGGCGTTCAACGCGCTCCTGAAGACCATGGAGGAACCGCCCGAGCATGTCAAGTTCATCCTGTGCACCACCGAGGCGCACAAGGTGCCCGCGACCATCCAGAGCCGGTGTCAGCGCTTCGATTTCCGCAATATCCCCGCGTCGGCCATCGCCAAACACCTCGAGGATGTCATCAAGCGGGAGAAGCTCAAGGCCGATCCGGAGCTGGTCCACGCGGTGGCGGTGCACGGCAACGGCTCGATGCGTGATGCGCTCTCGCTGCTGGACCGGCTGATGGCGACGGGGGAAAAGAAGCTGACCCTGGCCCTGCTCGAAAACCTGCTGGGCCTGCCGGACCGGCAGATCGTCAGCGAGCTGATCGACATGCTGGCCGAGGGGGACCCGGCCCGGGCGCTGCGGGCGACGGGGTCGCTGCTGGGCAAGGGGATCTCGGGCGAGCAGTTGCTGCACACCATGCTCGAGCGGCTGCGCGACCTGATGGTGCTGGCCGCGTGCGGGAAGGACACCGATCTGGTGGACCTGTCCGACGACGCGCGGACGGCCGAGTTCGAACGCTCACGCCAGTTCGACCCCGCGGGACTCACCCACATGATCGCGGTGTGCGAATCGGTGCAGCGGGCCCTGAAATCCAGCCCCGCGCCGCGGGCCTTGCTGGACGCGTGCATCGTGCGGCTGGCGATGACGGAAAAGATCGCGGATGTGGCGGCCCTGATCGCAGGGGGCGCAGGGGCGGGAGCCGGCTCAAAAAAATCCTAACGGCGGGCGCTGCCCCCCGCTCGCGGCCCCTCCCCCCGGCCGCGTCGGAGCGTCCGCCGCCGACCCATCCGCCCCGGACACCCGACACCGAGCGTGAGCATCGGCGTCTGGTCGAGAAACCGATCCCGACCGCGCCGCCCATGCCGGCCCGCGGCGTGGCTGACATTCCGGCGACACCCTCGGATTCCCCGCCGGCCTCATCCTCCTCGCCCCCCACCACCACGCTCCGCGGGCCGACACCCGATGAGGTGCTGGCCGACCCGCTGGTGCGGACCGTGCTGGATGTGTTCGAGGGCGAGGTGAAGCGGATCCATCCACGGCCCCGCAAGGGCGATTCGTAAAGGCGGACCATGCTCGACAATCTCAAGGCGATGCAGGCCCTCGCGGGGCTCATGAAGAACAAGGACAAACTCGCCGAGGCGGGCGAACGCATCAAGGCGAAGACCGAGGCGCTGCGCGTCACCGGGCAGGCCGGGGGCGGGGCGTGCCGGGCGACGGTCACGGGGCGGATGGAACTGGTGGATCTGGTCCTCGACCCCGCGCTGCTGGCGGGGATGTCGGTGGACGACAAGACGCGGGCGCTGGCGACGAGCCTGATCCGCGATGCCGTCAATGAGGCGAACAGGCTCGCGCAGGAGCAGATCAAGCAGATGATCGCCAAGGAGGCCGATGCGCTCGGGCTCTCGGGCATGGCGGACCAGCTGACCGGGCTGCTGGGGCGATGACGGGCTGCGTGGTCGAGCCGGTGACGGGGCCGCTGACGGTGCGGGTGCTGCGTGAGCCGGTGGCGCGCACCCCCGCGCAGGCGGCGGGGATCGCCGCGGCGTGGGACGCGCTGGTGGCGCAGAACCCGCGGTACTTCAACGGGCGGATCCTGTCGTTCGAGTCCTACGACCCCGCCGCGGGGATCGCGGTGGCGCGGGACGAGGAGTACCGGGCGCACGCCGTGAAACGTTCGGTGGATCTGGGGCTCAAGTTCTTCGGAATCACGGGCATCCTGTGCGCGCCGGGAGAAGACGGCCTCGACCGGATCATGCTCGCGCGGCGCGGGGCGACGGTGCATGACTATCCGGGCATGTGGGAGTTCGGTCCCTGCGGCGGCATCGACCCGCCGAAGTCGGGCGATGTGCTCACGCCGGAGGATCTGGCCGCGGAACTGGGCCGCGAGGCACGCGAGGAGATCGGGCTCGATGTGACGGACGCGACGCTGACGCACCTGGCCCTGGTCCACGACACGCCGGACATCGGCTCGACCGACCTCATGGTAATGGTGCGTCTGGCGTCCATGCCGGACGCGGCCAGGGCCAACTGGGAAGTCAGCGCCACCCGCTGGCTGACGCTGTCCGAACTGACCGCGTGGGGGCAGGCCGAGCCGCAGGCCATCATCCCGACCACGCGGGCCATGGCGGCGTGGATGGTCCGGGAAGGCGTGCAATAAGGCCGCATCGGACGCGGTTCGTCCACCGAACGCTTGACCAGGCCCGAGGAAGCGGGCTATGGATTGATCCGATGATGCCCATCCACGGACATCCCGCGACGAACCCCCGGCCCATGCCGGTGTGTTGTTGCCTGTGTTGCTGTCGCTGATCCGCGACGCGATGCCCCGGGCGGACTGAACCCGCCCACGGCCCCCCATTCCCCCACCACCAGCCTGCCCTGACGCCCGGTGCGTCGTCGCGTCTGTCCGTGTTCTCAACCGGGCGGGCGCCAGGAGTCCGCCATGAGCGAGCCCGTTGGATCCGGATCGATCGCCTCCAGTTCCCTCCCGCCCGACCACGATGCGCGGGTCTATGACGACATCCTGCAGACGCTGCCGGGCGAGGCCAATCCCACGCCGCTGGTGCGGGTGCGTGCGCCGGATGTGGCGGACAGGTTCCGGCTGTACGCCAAGCTGGAGTGGATGAACCCGTTCGGTTCGGTCAAGGACCGTGCGGCGGCCGCTTTGATCCGCGATCTGGAATCGCAGGAACGGCTTGGGCCGGGGCGTTCGATCGTAGAACCCACCAGCGGGAACACTGGGTTTTCGC
The DNA here is from genome assembly GCA_964399525.1 of uncultured Phycisphaeraceae bacterium. Lineage (GTDB taxonomy): Bacteria > Planctomycetota > Phycisphaerae > Phycisphaerales > UBA1924 > UBA6054. The sequence goes on from CAYNRF010000130.1 coordinate 4,491, forward strand.
TGGCGGTGCTGGCGTCGGTCAAGGGCTACGGCATGCGGGCCGTGGTGCCGAGCAAGGTGCCGGACGAGAAGAAACTGGCGCTGCGCCTGGCCGGCGCGCAGGTGGATGCGATCAACGACACGCTGTGCCCGTCGCCGGGGATGGGTGATGGATCGATCAACATCGCCAGGACGCACGCGCGGGCGCAGCCGCACAAGTACGCCATGCCCAACCAGTACGAGAACCGGGCGAACATCCGCGCCCACGAGGAAACCACCGGGCCGGAGATCTGGCGTCAGACCGGCGGCCGTGTGACGCACGTGTTCGTCTCGCTGGGCACGGCGGGCACCGCCGTGGGGATCGGGCGATTCCTCAAGTCGAAGAACCCCACGGTGCGGATCGTCGTGGTCTCGCCCGCCGAGGGGCACGATGTGCCGGGGCTGCGGGCGTTCTCCGAACTGGCGGCCGCGAACCTGTACGACCCGTCGGTCGTGGACGAGCGGATCGAGATCGACGGGGAACTGGCCTTCCCCACAGCGGTGGAACTGCTGCGCACGCACGGCCTGCGGGCCGGCCCTTCCAGCGGCCTGATCTTCGCGGGGGCGCGGCGTGTGCTCGCACGCGACCGCCCGGCCGACGGGGTCGGCGTGATGATCTTCTGCGACGACCTGTTCAAGTACGCCTCGTCCTTCGCCCGGCACCTGCCGGAACTGACCGAACCCGTGCACGCATGACACCCCAAACACACCGGAAAACCCAAGAAATGAGGACATTCCCATGACACAACTCGCCACCGACACCACCATCGATCAGTACGCCCATCCCGAAACGCTGGTCACCGCCCGGTATGTCCGGGAGAACCTGGACCACCCGCCGTTCCGGCTCGTGGAGGTGGATGTGGACACGACGGCCTACGACGCGGGGCACATCCCGGGGGCCGTGGCCATCAACTGGCAGACCCAGCTGCAGGACCAGCTCACCCGCGATATCGTGAGCCGTGAGCACTTCGAGCAACTGCTCGGCTCGCTGGGCATCACGCCGGAAGACACGGTCGTGCTGTACGGCGATCACAACAACTGGTTCGCGGCCTACGCCTTCTGGATCTTCAAGTACTACGGGCACCGGGATGTGCGCCTGCTCAACGGCGGGCGCGTCAAGTGGCTGGCGGACGAAACCAATCCCGTCACCGTCGACCGGCCGGCCGTGACGCCGACCGAGTATCGGGTGCGTTCGACGCACCCGGAGCTGCGGGCCCGGCTCAGCGATGTGCTCGGCATCGTGGAGCGCGGGGATCACAACCTGGTGGATGTGCGTTCGCCCGACGAGTTCTCCGGCAGGGTGATCGCGCCGCCCGGCATGACCGAGACGGCCCAGCGGGGCGGGCACATCCCGGGCGCCAGATCGGTGCCGTGGGCGTCGGCGGTCGCACCGGACGGGACATTCAAGACCGTGGACGAGCTGGCGGAGATCTACATCGGCAAGGCGGGCGTGGATCCGGACCGGCCCACGGTGGCCTACTGCCGCATCGGGGAGCGTTCGAGCCACACCTGGTTCGTGCTCAGGCACCTGATCGGGCTGAAGGATGTCCGCAACTACGACGGGTCGTGGACCGAGTACGGCTCGGTGGTGGGCGTGCCGATCGAGCGGTGAACCGGCGGACGTCGTACCGGTTTCCTGCCCCGGACCAGGCGGGCCCGCTCCCGGGCGGGCCCGCGATGTTTCTATCATGAGCCATGAGCGATCCAACACAGCCCGGCACCGGTTCCCTCGGCGAGCAGCGGATCGACGATTTTCTGGACGCGTTGAGTTCCAAGGTTCCCGCCCCGGGCGGCGGAGCGGCGGCCGGGCTGACGGGCGCGACCGCGGCGGCCACGGCGGGGATGGTGGTCGCGTATTCCAGCGGCCGCAGGAGCCTGGCCGACCACCAGCCGTTCCTGGAGGACGCGGGGGAACGGATCGCGCGGGCCCGGGCCATGTTCCTGATGCTGGCCGACGAGGACGCGGCGGCCTACACCGTGCTGAACGGGCTGATGAAGCTGCCCGAAGACCACCCGGACCGCAAGGCCGGCTGGGCGGCGGCGGTCTCCGGGGCGATCGCCCCGCCGCGGGCGATGCTGGCCACGGCGTCGGAACTGTTGCGGATCTGTGAATCATTGTGCGGACGCATCAATCCGCACCTGCGTTCGGACCTCGGCGTGGCGGGCGTGCTGGCGGAGGCCGCGGCGCGTGCGGCGGCATGGAATATCGCGGTGAATCTGCCGTTGCTGCCGGCGGACCAGCGCGGGTCCGTCCGGGCCGAGGCCGAGCGCCAGACGTCCGACGCCCGGCACCGGGCGGCGCGGGTGGAAGGCCACTGCGGCTGACCCTGCGGGCCTGCCGGCTACGATCGGGCGTGAGCGAGGACGCCCTTTCCGATCATCCACGCATCCTGGAACTGACCCGGGTGATGCGGCGCGTCTCCGGCCTGACCGACCCGGCCGAGCTGCTCCGGGCATTCTCGCCGTGGGTGTCGACGCGGTTCCGGCGGGACTTTTTCATCACCGTCTCGCGTCGCAACATGCCGGCGGGGCGGTACAAGCTGACGCGGGTCATCCCCGGACGCCCCAACTTCGACGACCTGTCCCGCGCAAAGACCACCCTGAACCCGTGGGCGAACTGGGACCAGCTGGCCGAGTACGGCGGGGGCCTGATCGGGGAGATCGTCGCGGGCTCCACGCCGCGCGTGGTCCGCGGGACCGACTTCTCGGCCGATCCCGTGCTCGGAGAGGTGATGGGCCCGGAGGCCGCACGCATGCGGTCGCTGGCGGCCATCCCCACGTTCGACGGCGGCGAGGCGCTGAACTGGTCGATCATCTTCTGCGCCGACGACGAGCCGTACAGCTCCGACGAGCTGGAGAACGGCATGCTGGACATCAACATGATGGGCACGGCCACCCGCAACCTGGTGGCCCGCCAGCAGGTGCAGGAACTCAACAACAGGCTGTCGGCGCAGATCGAGCAGATCGCCCGCATCCAGCGCACGCTGCTGCCGGACAAGAACCCCGACATCCCCGGGTTCGAGATCGCCACCAGCTACATCCCCTCGGACGATACCGGCGGCGATTACTACGACTATTACCACTATCCCGACGGCCGACTGGGCGTTCTGATCGCCGACGTGTCCGGGCACGGGGCCGGGGCGGCCACGGTGATGGCCATGCTGCGGGCCATCATCCACTGCTTCGAGATCGACGACACCGTCGATCCGGCGCGGTTCGCTGACTACTGCAACGCCAAGCTCGCCCAGTCGCGTCTGGAGGGTAACTTCGTCACGGCGTTCTTCTGCGTGATCGATCCGGCCACGGGGCGGATCGTCTGGTCGCGGGCCGGGCACAACCCGCCGCGGATCCGCCGGGCAAACGGGACCATCGATGTGATCACCTCGGCGGGCACGCTGCCGCTGGGCGTGATCGACGAACTGGGGGCCGAGTCGGACTCGGGCGTGCTCAACCCCGGCGACACGCTGGTGCTCTACACCGACGGCATCACCGAGCTGCGGGACAGATCCAACGAGCTTTTCGGCGAAGAGCGCTTCGACGACGCCGTCCACCGCTGCAGCGGCATGCCCGAGTGCGTGGTCGACTCGGTCCACCAGGCGATGTACAGGTTCACCGGGTCCATGACCCGCCAGGACGATCAGACGCTGGTGGTCGTGCGCCGCACCGAAGACCCCGCCTGCACCGCGGGGGAAGGGTGCGGGGCGTGAGCCCGGACACCGGCCGCGGGGCCGCACATGGCGACTGGTTCGACGCGCCCGATCCCACCGGGCTGACGAACACCGGCGAAAGGGGCCTGCGCTTCGAATGCACCATGTGCGGAAGCTGCTGCACGGGTCCCTCCGGCTTCGTGCTGTTCACCGAGGACGAGGCCCGCGCCATGGCGGCGAAACTGGGGATCTCGCGCGACGAGTTCTGGAACACCCATACCCGCGACACCATCCTGGGGCGTTCGCTGGTCGAGAAGCCCAGCGCGTTCGGCAACGACTGCACATTCCTGGACCGGGAGACGATCCCGGGCAAGGCGGTCTGCGGCCTGTACGAGGCCCGCCCGCTGCAGTGCCGGACCTGGCCGTTCTGGAAGTCGGTGGTGGCCAGCCCGCGCCACTGGGAGCGGGCGAGCCGCGGGTGCCCTGGCATCAACCGGGGCCCGCTGACCCCGCCGGAAACCATCCGTGTGACGCGGGACCGGCTGGATATCTGAACGGCCGCTGCGGAACCGGGACGCGCGGTGCGTTTCAGGGCTCGGGGAAGATCCGGTTCCAGTCCTGCTTCATGTCAACGACGAGCCAGCCATGCGCGGCGGCTTCGTCGAGCGCCCGGTCGAGGCGGCCGATGTGCGAGTCCCGGTCGTAGGCCCACTCGCGGTCCGCGTCCGTGTGACGGATGAGAACGCCCAGGCGGGGACCGTCGCCGGCGGTGGTCCACTGGAGCATCTGCAGGTCGCCGTCCGAGTTGCCGAAGGCGGCGGCGGGGCGGCGGCCGATGTGCTTGTTGATCGCCAGGGGCTTGCCGGCTTTGTCGTCGATGAAGTCGATCTCGGGCAGTTTGCGGATGACGGGGCCCGCGTCGGTCATGACGAACTCGGTCCCGATGCTCGATCCGATGACCTGTTCGGGCGGGATGCCGTAGACCTCCTCGGCGAAGACGCGCAGGAACTCGATGCCGCCGCCGGAGACAATGTAGGTTTTGAACCCGTGGTCGCGCATGAAGTCGAGCAGTTCGAGCATGGGCTGATA
>CAYNRF010000131.1:0-9227 GCA_964399525.1 uncultured Phycisphaeraceae bacterium
GTAGCCCTTGGCGAGGAGGAGCTCGGCGAGGTAGGAGCCGTCCTGGCCGGTGATGCCGGTGATCAGGGCTCTCTTTGCGTCGGCCATGGAAGGGCTCCGGGGCGTGTCGGGTGCAAGGGGGGATCGGAACAGGGCGGGCCGGCGGGTGGCCGGGTCTGCATTGTTGGGTCATCGGCCGGGCGGGGCCGGTTCTTGGCTCGGATCCGGTGCTACGACCGTGCCCGCGGGGGGTTCGGGCAGACCGGCGGGGTCGGCCCAAGGGTCGCCCGGGCTGGTGTGCTTGCGCGGCGGGGGGGTCCCGGGGGCGACCGGCGAGCCGCGGAGGGCCGGGACGGAGATGGCGACCAGCACGAGGCACAGCAGGGCCATGGCCGGGGCCCGAAGCCGGGCGAAGAGGGTCCGGCGGAGCTCGGGGGGCTGGAGCCCGGCCAGCATCGCCAGGAACAGGATCAGGAAGGGCTCGTGGTACCGCTGCCAGGAGAAGAAGGTGGCCGACTGGGCCAGGGTGAACGCCACGAGCGCCCCGAGCAGCGTCCAGCGGCCGCGGTGGGGCAGGGCGAGCAGCGGGCCGGCGATCAGCATCGCGCCGATGGGCGCGAGGATCAGGAACAGGGTGCTGGTCCGCCCGAACAGGACCGGGGCCCTGGCGTTGACGGCCCACCAGCCGGAGTAACGCCCGACGGCGGGGTCGGTGGTGGTGGCGGGAATCAGGGCCAGCACGAGTCCCAGGGCGGCGGCGGCGAGCAGGATCGCGGCGTGGTCCCGGGCGGCCCGGAGCACGGCCGGCAGCAGCCAGGGCCCGAAGCCGATGGCGAGGACGACGATCTGAACGAGGATGAAGGCGGGGGTGGCGGGGTTGCCGCCGTGCATGTCGCCCTGGAAGCGGGGCGGGGTCAGGCCGCCCCAATGGTGGATGAACCAGGCGACGATGGCGACGGCCGGGAGCGTGATGGCGAAGGCCAAAGCGGTCCGGGGGATGCGTCGCGGCAGGTGGGTGAACAGGCCGGTGTCGGTGCGGGTCACGCCGAGCCAGGCGGCCAGCCAGACCACGCCCGCGGCCCAGAGGTGGACCTGGCGGGTGAAGACGAGCAGGGCGGTCAGAGCGGCGGCGATGGCCAGGCGCGTAGCGCCCGGAGGGTCACGAAGGCACAGGGCGATGATGAGGAAGACCAGCAGCCAGGCCGGGTTGTCCGGCAGGATGAAGGCGGAGGCCTGGAAGGTGTAGATCGAGGCGGCCAGGGGGAGGCTCAGCAGCACGGCATCCAGGGGTCGGACGCGTCGGGTGAGCCAGGCGGCGAGGGCGGCGATGAGCAGGCCGCCGAAGAGGGCGGTGATCAGGCGGAGCGACAGGGTGGAGCCCAGCCCGATCTGGCTAAGGCCGGCCAGAAGGATGTGGTAGCCCGGCGTGGTGGCGGTCAGGGGGTTGGACAGGTCGAAGCGGGGGAAGTCGGCGGCGAGCTGGCGGACGAAAGGCTCGTGGTAGACGGTGGCGTCCCAGGCGCCGCGTCCGGCGTTCAGGCCGAGCAGGCCGACGGCGGCGGCGGGCAGCGCCAGGGCCAGGAAGGCCGCGGCGACCGCGGCGTACCGGTGGATGGGGGGATGGGAGTGGAGCGGCGGGGGGGATTGTCCGATATCGTGCCCGGACGCGTCGCGTGTGGTCGGCGTGTCGGTGCGGGGGGGCGTGGGCATCGGGAGTTCCGGGCGATGATCCGACCTTCAGTTCCTTGATTTGAACTTCGTTGAGAAACGTGCCACACAGATCGGGGAAGGCGAAGTCGCCGCTGATATATGTCAAAGCACCGAACAGATCATACATCAGATGACGCACCACTCACGGGATGGCGGGCGTATCTCAAACTAGCACGGCCTACGCAATGGTCCAAAAGCATCTTTGTCCTCGTTGGTCCGCTCTACGGTGTCACGACCGGAGAGCCGATCAACTGGGCCAGCGTGGCGTGGGCGGTGGTCGCGTTCAGTCTGGCCTCGAGCGGGCTGTATGTCGTCAACGACTGGTTCGATCGGGAGAAGGACCGCGCGCACCCGCGTAAGCGGCGGCGTCCGCTCGCGTCCGGCGCGGTGTCGGCCCGGGCGGGGCTGGTCTACGCGGTGGTGCTGCTGGCCCTGGCGGCCGGGGCGGTGGCCATGCTGATCCCCTCTTGGCACACGGTGGCCGCGGTGGGCATCCTGGTGGGCGTGCACGTGGCGAACGTGCTGGTGTATTCGGCCTATTTCAAGCACAAGGTCATCGTGGACGTGCTGAGCCTGGCGATGGGCTTCGTGCTGCGGGTGCTGGGCGGGTGCGCGGCCGCGGAGATCGAACCGTCCACGTGGCTGCTCAACGCGACGCTGTTCCTGAGCATGTTCCTCGCGTTCGGGAAACGATTGGGTGAACGCCGGACCCTGGGCGACGATGCCTCGGCGGCCCGGACGGTGCAGGGGCTGTATTCGGATGTGCTGCTGCAGATGGCCGTGGTGGTGACGGCCGTGGCCACCCTGCTGACCTACGCGGGCTATGTCCAGAGCCGGGCGGAGGATTTCACGGTCAAGTTCGGGACGGTTCCCGACGGGGCGGCGACGTCGGGGTTCGGACTTAACCTCTTGTGGCTGACCATGTTACCTTCGACGCTCGCCCTGCTGCGGGCGATGGTCCAGCTCGAGCGCGGGACCTACGACGACCCGACCGAACTGGCGGTGCACGACGCGGTGGTGCGGGTGTGCGGGGTGCTGTTTGTCATGCTGACGGTGCTGGCGGTGGCGTTCTCGGCGTGAACGGACGCACGAGAAGGCCAGAACTTGAGCCCAAGGGTGAATCCGCGGGCCGGTCCGGCGGTAATTGCCTGTCAGAGCGAGGGTGGCGCAGATGCTGCGCCGGTGCCCGAGTGTGATTTTTGGGTCTCCGGGCTGTCGGTCGATACCGGAGGCCCCGCGGTGGAACCGCCCTTTTTCGGGGTGGGCCGCGGGGACTCGGAGCGGCGGACCCGCCCGGACTGGATGCGCCTTGGCGCGTTGGAGCGATCATGTCGGATCGAAAGTATGGAGTCTCGGCCCGGGCGCTTGCGGGCGTGGTCGGTGCGGTGGTCGGGTTGGGGGCGTTGTCCGCGGCGGGCTGGCAGCCCGAAGGCGGGGCGGCGGGATCGGGCGGTGAGGAGGCGATCGACCTGGCCCAGGTGGCCGCGCTGATGGGCCAGCAGGCCTCGGCCCCGGCGGCCCGGTCGAACGACGGGCTGCGTCCTTTCAAGGACGTGGTCAACGGGTTCGACCAGGTGCAGGGCATGGACGGGTCCCTGTACGGCGTGTGGCACAACAAGAAGACCAACCAGCTGATCGCCGAGCTGCCGCGGGGCTGGGAGCGGCAGAACCACTTCTTCGCGATGACCGTCTCGGGCGGCGAGCAGTTCGCCGGCCTGCAGGCGGCGGACATGTACACGCAGTGGCGGCGGATCAACGACCGGATGGCGCTGGTGATGCCGCAGATCGAGGTGCGGTCCTCAGGCGATCAGGAGAGCAAGGACTCGATCGACACGGTGTTCACCGACCAGGTGCTGCTGGACATCCCGCTGGTGTCGACCGGCCCGAACGGCCAGCCGGTGATCAACCTGAGCGAGCTGCTGGTCAACAACATGCAGGTGTTCTTCGGCAACTCGGCGCGCGGGCTCAACCGCGGGCTGGTCACCGTCAAGAGCCTGCGCGTGTTCCCCGAGAACATCGAGGTCGAGCTCGAGGGACCGGTCCAGGGCGGGCTGATGAAGTCGTTCCACTACTCCATCAGCCAGATCAAGGGCACCCCGGGCTACAAGCCGCGCGAGGCCGACCCGCGGGTGGGCTACTTCACCACCGCGTACCGCGACCTGGGCAAGTTCACCCGCGAGGAGACCAACAAGCGGTACATCAACCGCTGGCACCTGGAGAAGGCGGCGCCGAACCTGAAGCTGAGCCCGCCGAAGGAACCGATCATTTACTACGTCGAGCACACGGTGCCGATCCGCTACCGGCGCTGGGTGCGTGAGGGCATCGAGCAGTGGAACGATGCGTTCCGCGCGGTGGGCATCGACGGGGCGATCGAGGTTCGGTACCAGGACAAGAACTCCGGCGCGCACATGGAGAAGTCGCCGGAGGACGTGCGGTACAACTTCATCCGCTGGATCAGCAACGACGTGGCGACGGCCATCGGGCCCAGCCGCGTGAACCCCATGACCGGCGAGATCCTCGACGCCGACGTGGTGCTGACCGACGGCTGGATCCGCGTGTTCACCTACCGGTGGGAGGAGCTGCTGGGCGACCTGGCGGTCGAGGGCATGAGCCCGACGACCATCGGGTGGCTCGAGCAGAACCCCCGCTGGGATCCGCGCCTGCGTCTGGCCAGCCCGGAGCGGCGCGACCAGCTGCTGATCGAGCGCCGCGCCCGCGGCATCACGCGGTACGGCGGGCACGCGCTGGGCGCGGCCGATCCGAGCGTGATCGGCGAGAACGAGTACGCGGGCCTGCTGCGCACCAGCCAGGTCTCCGGGCTGTGCAACGCCTCCATGGGCAAGTCGCTGGACCTGGCGATGATGCAGATGTACCTGGCGGCGTTCGACCTGTTCGACGACGCCGGGATGATGGCTTCGCAGGCCCAGGACGAGAAGCCCCCGCTGGATCCCGAAATGCTCGAGATGATCCGCAAGCAGCTCGAGGAGAACCCCGGCCTGCGCGCGATGGTCCCGCCCGAGTACCTGGCCATGCTCGAGGGCAAGGCCGAGGAGCCCAAGGCCGACGAGCCCAAGGCGGAAGGCGAGGCGCCCAAGGCGCCGCGTCCGAAGAAGGACGAGGGCGACCTGATCGACGGCGTGCCGGAGTGGTTCGTCGGTCCGATGCTCGCCGAGCTGGTGGCCCACGAGGTCGGGCACACGCTGGGTCTGCGTCACAACTTCAAGGGCTCGAGCGCCTACGACCTGAGCGAGATCAACTCCGAGGCCTTCAAGGGCAAGCGGCCGTGGTCCACCAGCGTGATGGACTACAACGGGATCAACCTGCGGATGCCGGGCTTCGGCGACATGCAGGGCGATTACTCGGTGATCGACATCGGGCCGTACGACTATTGGGCGATCGAGTACGGGTACGGGAGCAACCCGAAGAAGACCCTCGAGCGCGTGGCCGAGCCCGAGCTGCAGTACGGCACGGACGAGGACACCTGGGGCCCGGATCCCACGGCCCGTCGCTACGACATGGGCAAGGACCCGCTGGTGTGGGCGGAGAACCAGATGGAGTTCGTGCGCCGCCTGCGCGCGGGCCTGCTGGAGAGCTTCGTCAAGGACGGCGAGTCGTGGGCCAAGGCGCGGCGCGGCTACCGCATCACGCTGGGCACCCAGACGCAGATGCTGTCCATGGCGGCCAACTGGGTCGGCTCGGCGTACGTGTACCGCGACAAGAAGGGCGATCCCAACGGCCGCATGCCCATCGACCCGGTGCCGGCCGACCAGCAGCGCAAGGCCCTGGAGTTCGTGATCGAGAACTCGTTCCGCGACGCCGCCTTCGGCGTCACGCCCGAGCTGCTGCGTGCGACCACCACCGACAAGTGGTTCGACAGCTACGGCTTCCAGGAGGCCCTCCAGGACGCGACGCTGCCGATCCACGACCAGATCATGGGCATCCAGGCGTCCGCGCTGACGATGCTCATGAACCCCGGCACGCTGCAGCGGGTGTACGACCTGGAGCTGTACGTGCCGGCCGATCAGGACAGCCTGACGCTGGCGGAGGTGATGAACAAGGTGCGCGACGCGGCCTGGTCCGAGCTCGACGCGTCCTCGACCAACCGCTACAGCGAGCGCCAGCCGATGGTCTCCTCGTTCCGGCGCAACCTGCAGCGAGAGCACCTCGAGCGCCTGATCGACCTGTCGATGGGCACCACCAACCTCAACGCGGCGGCGATGCCGGTCAAGACGCTGGCGGTCGCCCAGCTGCGTGACCTGCACAAGCGCCTCGAGGCCAGGCTCAAGGACACCTCCCGGATGGACGCGTACACCGCGGCCCACTTCGGCGAGGCGAGCACCCGCATCGAGCGGGCGCTGGAGGCGGCCTACATCTACAACGCCGATCAGATCGGCGGGACGATGATGCCCTTCTCGCTGTTCGGCAGCGAGTCCATCCAGCGGGATTGAGTTCCCGTTCCGACGTGCTCCGAGGGGCGGGCCGGCCTGGCCCGCCCCTTTCTCTTTGATCCCGGCGGGTCAAGGATGCTCGCATGACCCCGGACGGTCCGGCAGGACGGCGTTGGATCTCCCGGATGGCCCTGTGGGCGTCCGCGGGCGTGCTGGCGTGGGCGGGGTTGTGGCTCGTCTCGGGTTGGGTCTTTGCGGTTGATCTGGCCGTGTCGTTCCAGTCGGTGGCGGTGGTGTGCGCCGGCGTCCTCGTGGCGGTCTGTGCGTTGCTGCGTCGGTGGGTGGCGGTAGGGGTGTGCGGTCTGGCGGTGGCGGTGGGGGGCTGGCCGCTGGTGCAGGGCCGGTCGGTCTCGGTCGGCCCGGTCGACGTGCTCAGCCCACCCGGGCCGGGCGTGGTGCGGATCGTCTCGTTCAACATCGGGCCGGAGAGCCCGGTGTGGGAGGAGGACATGCGTCGGGTCCTGGGCTGGCACGCCGACGCGGTGGTGCTGCTCGAGACGCCCCCGACGCTTTGGCGGATGGTCGAGCGGGACGGCGGGCTGCGCGGCGCAGGGTGGTCGTCGGTGCACCGGTCCTGGGTTGAGGGGCTGGTCTCGCCCTGCTTCGTGCTCAGCCGGCATCCGCTCGAGCGTGTGGGTCTTCCGGGGGTGGAGCACGGGGATCGGGACATCCTGCTCACCCGCGTCGGGACGGGATCGGGGGAACTGCTGGTCCTGGCGGTGCACCCGCACTCGCCGCGGACGCGGGCGCGGTGGGAGCTGGGCAACGCCATGATGGCACGGACCATGGCCGGGGCCGTGCCGGAGGCCGAGCGTCTGGGGTTGCCGCTGGTGATGGCGGCCGATCTGAACGCGGGCCCGGCGGCGTGGCGATCGCGCGCCGCCCGCGCGGCGGGGCTGCGGATGGCCAAGCCGCTGACGGGCGGCTGGGGCACGTTCGCGGCGTCGTGGGCGGGGCCGCTGCGGGTGCAGATCGACGACGTGTGGGTCGGGCCGGGCGTGCGGGTGGTGGGGTGGTCGTCGTTGGCGCCGATCGGGAGCGATCACCGGGTGGTGGTGGCGGACCTGGTGATTCAGGATCGTTGAACGCGGAGCACGCGGCGGGCGAGGCCGAGGATGCGGGCGCGCTCGCTGGGGCCGAGGATGAAGAAGAACGACAGCGGGGCGTAGGCCGCGCCAAAGGCGGCGATGGAGAGCAGGACTGGCACGGGCGCGATGGCCTGTCCCGCCTGAAGGGTGGGGGTGGTCAGGAGGGAGAGGTCCCCGATCCGGCCGTAGAAACCCAGCACGGCCAGGCCTGCCCCGGCGGCGGCGGCGGTGACGATGAGCGGCTTGACGAGTGAGAGCAGCAAAGCGAGGGCGCTGATGTGCAGGCATCGCGCGGTGATGACCGGGATCACGAAGAGGTGCAGGCCGAAGAAGGCGACGGTGAATCCGATGGCCGGGCCGATGAAGCGCAGATCCTGGGGCAGGGTGAACATGAGGATGACGGCCAGGACCGGGGCGATCAGGCCGCCGACCATGATCAGGGGCGCGTAGCGGCGGACGAAGCCCGCGCCGTAGAGGACGAGAACCCACGTGTCGGAGATGGCGCGGGCGGCCAGGGCGATGGAAAGCACGCGGGCCATCCACACACCCATGCCCATGGTGGCGTCGTAGTCCTCGAGGGTGTGTCCGACCCAGATGTGCAGGATGGGGAAGGCATAGAGCAGGACGCCGAAACCGGCGGGGAGCGAGACGAACGCGGTCAACCGGGTCTGCTGGGCGAGCAGGCGCTGGAGCGAGTTGCGTGCGGTGTGTTCGTCGGCGACGGACGCCAGGCGGGCGCTGACGGCGTCGGATCCGAACTGCATGCCGGTGGTGACCATGCGGATGTAGGCGACCAGCCTAAAGCCCAGCCCCCAGGCGGCGTTGGCGGTGGTTCCCAGGAAGAGGTTGAGCAGGAACTGGGGCAGTTGCTCGTGGAGGTTCATGGCGATCTGCACGCCGGAGTTCCAGGAGAAGGTGCCCATGACCTCCTTGACGGCGCCGGGCTGGGGGCGTCGGAGGTCGATGCCGAAGCGGCGGTCGACGCGGATGATCCAGACGGAGGCGATGACGTATCCCAGGATCGAGAGCGCGGACCAGAGCACGCCGAGCCAGAGCAGGCCGGTGGGCGGGTCGCTGATGGGGAAGATGTAGCCGAGGAGCAGCACGGCGATGATGTGCGCAGCGCGGACGGCGACAAACCAGACGCTGTAGCCGATGAACCGCTCCATGACGAGGTAGATGTTCAGCTGGGGCGCGAGCACCACCATGACGGCGCTCTGGATGCCCTGCGAGACCACGAACCAGAAGGCCGCCCGACGGAACACATCGGGCATGTTGAAGAGGGGGAGCGCGGCGGCCATCAGGAAAAAGAGCAGGAGGGTGATGATGGCGGCGACAAGTGATATTCGGCAGATGGCAGGGTAGAGGCGGTCCATGGTGGGCTGGCCGCCGTGGTACGCGACGCCGAGTTCCCGGACCAGGGACTGGTGGACGATCTGGCGCACGATGGCGGCCAGGCCGAGGTTGGCCCCGAGGAAGGAGATCAGGCCGAAGGCGTCATCGCCGAGCCAGGCGATGGTCAGGGGCACGACGGCGATGCCCAGGAGCAGCGTGGCGAACAGGCGGGAGTAGTTGCAGAGGATGCGTAGAATGCCCATCCGCGCTTCGCTGGCCATGCTGTTGGGGTCCGGTGTTGTGGCTCAAAGCCCGAAAACGAGCGAACGGGAAGGGTCGTCGGGTCGATACAGGGGGGAGTTTAGCGTGCGAGGAGCGTTCCGACGATGAACCTGACCCCTCCGGCCCTGGCGCTCGTGCTGCTGATCGGCGTGGTCTGGCCGTGCCTGTACCTGCTCGGCATCGGCAAGCGGTGGGGCATGCTCGTGCCGTTCTCGCTGCTCCTGTTCGCCTCGTGCCTGGCGACGCCGCGGGACTGGGCGGACCGGATCCTGCCGACGGTGTGGCTGGGCATCCAGACGCGACGCTCCGAGATCTTCCTGTTCGCGGGGGTGGCCGGGGTGCTGATGGCGCTGGCCCAGTTCGGACGGCTTTCCGGCAAGCGGCT
>CAYNRF010000132.1:0-9227 GCA_964399525.1 uncultured Phycisphaeraceae bacterium
CGAGCTCTACCGCCCGCTCTCGCTGAACGCCGCGCCGATCCTGTTCACCGACCGGCGCACGGCGGAGCTGACCAAGTATGCCGCCAACGCCTTCCTCGCCACCAAGATCACCTTCATCAACGAGATCGCCGACCTCTGCGAGGAGGTGGGCGCGGATGTGCAGCTGGTCGCGCGCGGCATCGGCATGGACAAGCGAATCGGGTCGAAGTTCCTGAACGCCGGCCCGGGCTATGGCGGCAGCTGCTTCCCCAAGGACACGCTGGCGCTGATCCGCAGCGCGCAGGACTACGGCATCTCGCTGCGCGTGGTCGAAAGCGTCGTGGCAGTGAACGACGCGCGCAAGACCGCCATGGCGCGCAAGGTGGTGAAGGCCTGCGGCGGCAGCGTGCAGGGCAAGACCATCGCGGTGCTGGGCCTCACCTTCAAGCCGAACACCGACGACATGCGCGACGCGCCGGCGATCAACATCATCGACGCGCTGCAGCGCGCCGGGGCGCGCGTGCGCGCCTTCGATCCCGTCGGCATGGACCAGGCGAAGGCGGTGCTGCAGGACGTGACCTATTGCGCCGACGCCTATGACTGCGCGCATGGCGCGGATGCGCTGGTGCTGATCACCGAGTGGGACGCCTTCCGCGCGCTGGACCTCGCGCGGCTGAAGCAGCGGATGGCCGCGCCGGTGGTCGTCGACCTGCGCAATGTGTACCGCGCCGAGGAAATGGCGCGGCACGGCTTCGACTACATCCGCGTCGGCGGCCAGGCGCACCGCGCGGGCGACCGCACCGCACCGCACGGCAGCTGACCGCCCGGGCGTCCCGGCCCGGGCGCGGCTCGCGCCTCTCTCTCCATTGTATGTTGCGGCGCCGCCGGCGGTGATTGGCCAGGCGCGTGGAGGTCAGGCGTTCTGCAACTTGCGCGATGAACGCGCGGCAGTTGCAGATCATCGCGCGATAACGCGTTGATTTTTGTAGAAGAGCCGCACCGCGTCTCGCTGCATGGGTATCCGCAGCCGCACGCCGACAACCGTGTGACGCGCCCATCCGCAGGCGAGATGGCCCGCCACTCCAGCTGATCGCTCATCAAACGTCGCTTTCTCCGGGACTTAGGGCACCTGCCGTCGCGCACGCGCCGATTTCATTACGCTTGCAGCGATCTTTCATACAACGTAAAAAAACGTCGATGCGCGCATTTTTTTGTGCTATCTCAGATTGAGACCAGATCGGGAAAATCGCGCAGGAGCGATTGCCGGCGGATCTGGGCCCAGGATGGGGAACGAAGATGACTGCCAGTCTCAAACAGATCTGGTTCGGCGTGCGGGCGGTGGACACGGTAGGCCCCGGCCCTGCAACCGGCAGCAGCGCACAGCTCGGCCTGCTCACCGAGGAGGAGGATTTCGCCACCCGCGCATTGCCGGGCGGCACCTTCGACCGCGGGGGCACCGAGCTTCAGCAACTCCTCGCCTTCGTCGGCACGACGGAGCAGCAGGCGGCGCTCGGCGTCGATCTGTCCAACGGCGTGGACGCGCCGACGGCCGGCAGCGTCAACAGCACGGGCGACCTGCGCGTCGGTGAAGGCGTGGTCGCGCACAACCTGGCGGACGCGGGCGGCGGCGGCCGCATGACCAATGCCAGCGGCATCGATCGCAGCGACGACCCGGTCTCGATCACCGGCCACGGCAAGCTGAACGGCAACAAGCTCACCGGCGATGTCTCCGACGGCTGGGTGACCTTCTCGAACGACATCGGCTTCGGCTTCATCAACGGCAGCGGCTGGGACCTGCACGGCAACGCCACGCGCCTGAACGACGGCGACAGCATCACCTTCGACGTGGCCGAGGGGACGGTGCTGAAGTTCACCTCCTTCACGGTGCGCGTGCTGAACGGCGGCAGCACCAATGTCGTCGTCGACAGCGACGGCCGCACGATCAAGGACACCAACGGCAGCCTCCAGAACGGCTTCGTGCAGGACGCCTCGGCCGGCGAGCTCGACCTCGGCACGCTGGCCGAAGGCACCAAGGTCGAGATCGACTTCGAACTGAGCACGATCCTGATCGACGGCCTGGAGTTCACCGAATTCGGCGGGTTCTTCGACGCGTTCATCGGCAATGGCGGCGACAAGATCACCTTCGGGTCGCTGGTCGGGAACGCGATCGGCTGGTCCGTGGACGACCTGGTGCTGACCTTCGGCGACGAAGCGCCTGACCCGACCCCGGGGCTGGGCGTGCTTTCGCTCGACCTGTTCGACGCCGCAGACGGCGAGCCGGCGCCCGCCGGCCTGCTCGACAAGCACCTCTACGCCTATCTCGACGCGAACGAGGACAACACGATGGACGCGGCCGAGGCCGTGGATGTCGAGAATCTCGGCCGGCTGAGGGAAGGCTGGGAGTCGAGCGACGACCCCGCCGGCGACGGCGACGACAACCCGGTGCAGGGCGCGCCGGCGGTGACCGACTGGCTCGACATCTATGCGCTGGGCTGGGCCAATGCGCAGGTCGAGTCCGGCCATCAGTACGGCGAGCACATCACCGGCAACTGGGTCGATGCGCCGGGGCGCTTCTCGCTGGGCATCAACACCGCCCGCGACTCGGCGGACGTGACCGACGGCGGCCCGAACGGCAGCCCGGCCGACATCGAGACCGGCAGCGACACCTACAGAGACGGCGCCCCGAGCCATGTGGACCGCGGCGAGGTGCTCGGCTTCGTCCTGAAGAGCGCAACCGCGCTGTCGGCCACGATCACCTATGGGGACGCCACGGACTTCACCCCCGCCGACGACGCCGACATCATCGTGCGCCTCTACCAGGGCAGCACGCTGATCGAGGAGGTCGAGCATGACATCGTCGCCGGCGCCGGAAGCTTCACGGTCGCGGACAATTTCGGCGCCGGCTTCGACCGGATGGAGATCCAGGCGGCCGGCGGCATGGACGGTATCTTCGTGGCCGATGCAGGTGCGCGGTTCGCGCTGACCGATCTGGACTTCGTCCTCGGCAGCTGACGCGCCGGCGACCAGCGTTCCCCGGTATCGGGGCGGGCGGCGACGCCCGCCCCTTTTTCATGCCTGCCATCCACCCTTGCGCACGCGGCACGACCCCGCAATAAACCTGTGCGCGAGACCTACTTCCTGCGCGATATCGTATACGATCATACCTTTTAAATATCGAACTTCGTGCACATGGGATGCATATTAGCAACACCCCCCACTGTGCTGCCATAAGGTGGCTTGCGGTCACTAAACATTATGGACAGTATCCGCGCGCTTCTGCGATCGCGGCAGCGCTGGCAGGTTCTTCGTCCAGGACGGGCGCGCTTTCACTCTGATTAAATCACTGCTGCTTGGCTTTCCTGTCGCCAGCACGAGGACGGGGGATGTTTTGCATGCGAATTCTCGGTCGGGACCTGGACTGGTGGCGCGAGCTGTCGGATGAGCTGTCCACCGGTCGGCAGGGCGAATCCAGGCCGGCCGCGACGGAACCGGCGCAGCCGGAAGCGCGAACGGGGGGGGCCGGCAGCAGCGCAGCCGGCGCGTCCGGATCTCCCCTTGCGTGTGACGAGCCGCCGCCCGAGGACGCGCTGCACGCCACCGGCTGTCCGTGCGGCGCCTGCGCGCTTCCCGGCATCGTCGGTCTGGACACCCCGCCGCAGCTGCAGGCGACTCCCGGCGACCCGGCTCAGCCGGGCAGCGGCCAGCGCAGCGTCGACGGTCCCGATGCGGCCGTCATCGCCGGGACCGTCGTGCTCGGTGACATCCCGTCCACCGGCATCGGTGTCGCCTATGGCGACACCTTCAAGCTGCACAGCAATCCGGGATCCCGCTACATCGTCTATCTGGACTTCGACGGCCACACGACCACGGGCACGTCCTGGAACAGCTACTGGAAGACCAGTTCGATCTCCTCGCCGGCCTTCTCGCTGGATGGCTCCACCAGCTTCAACGCCGCCGAACTGACCGCGATCCAGCAGATCTGGCAGCGGGTCGCCGAATATTTCTCGCCCTTCAACATCAACGTCACCACCGAGGACCCGGGGGTGGAGGCGCTGCGCTACAGCGGCAGCAGCGACAAGGCGTTCGGCGTGCGCGCGGTGATCACCGACGAGGGCGGGAAGAACTTCGGCGGCATCGCCTACACCGGCAGCTTCGACTGGAGCACGGACACGCCGGTCTTCATCTACGCCAACCGTCTGGCCGATTCCGTCAAGCCGATCGCCGATGCCACCGCGCATGAGGTCGGGCACTCGCTCGGCCTCTCTCATGACGGCGTCATGGTGAGCTCCACGCGCAACGACTACTACTACGGCCATGGGACGGGCGCGACCGACTGGGCCCCCGTGATGGGCGTCGGCTACAACGCCAACATCGTCCAGTGGAGCAAGGGCGAATACACCAACGCCACGAATCTCCAGGACGACCTGGCGATCATCACCGCGAACAACAACGGCGTCGCCTACCGCACGGACGACTGGGGCAACAGCTTCGCCTCCGCCGGCGACCTCTCCGGGACCGAGGCCGCAGGCGTCGTCACCGTCCAGACCTTCGGCGTGATCAGCGGCTCCGGCGCGCGCAACGACGTGGACATGTTCCGCTTCGAGATCGCCGCCGGCGGCAGCCTGGACCTGACCGTGTCCGCCTGGAGCCGCGCATATGTGTCAGGCTCCTCCACGCCGATCTACAGCGCTGCGCCCTTTTCCATGATGGACGTGTCGCTGAAGCTGTTCGACGACCAGCAGAAGCTGATCACCACGGTGAACGACGCCGCCACGCTCGGTGCCAAGGTCACGGCCAGCGGGCTCGCGGGGGGGACCTACTACATCGCCATCGACGGCGTCGGCTTCGGATCGCCGAAGAACTCGCCGCCGACCGGCTACACGGAATACGGCTCGCTCGGCCAGTACATGGTGACCGGCAGCTACACGCGGACCTTGCCGCTGGCGCCCGAGCCCGAGCCCGAGCCCGAGCCGGAACCGCCGCCGCCGCCGCCGCCACCACCGCCGCCACCGCCCGAGCCGGAGCCCGAACCGGAGCCGGAGCCCCCGCCCGCCGACCCCAATCCCCCGCCCTCCGGCACGCCGACGCTGAGCGTCGATCGGACCGCTGTCACCACCCTGGAAGGCAGCACGGAGATGGTGGTCGTCCGCGCCACCGGGGTGAGCAGCAGCGTCACGGTGCTCGTCTCCGGGCTCGACGCGGCGGAGGGCGCGTTGTCCGCGGATTCCATCCTGCTGGACGCCGCGAATGGCTGGACGGCGAGCCTTGCCATCACCGGCGTGCCCGATGCGGACGCTGACGGGTCGGCGACCTACAGCCTCCAGCTGGCGGCGGCCGGGCTGAATTCCGTGACGGTGACGGTCACCAACGAGGACGACGACGTCTCAGCGACGAGCGGCGGGCGGGTGCACGGCAGCTACATCACCGCGCCCAACGTGAACAATGCCACCATCAGGGCCCAGGCCGCGAACGACACCTGGTTCACGGGGCTGCGCGAGGGCCTGACCGCCGACGGTGCGACCATTGATTTCCGCTGGCAGTTCATCGACCTCGCCCCCGGCGAGAAGGTGATGCAGGTGGATGCCCGCTCGAATGTCGAGCCCTTCCGGTTCGAATACTCCGCCGATGACGGGCTGACCTGGCACCGCTTCCTCGGCGCGGCCGATGCGTCGCTCAACTGGAACGGCGAGTTCGTGGCGACGGACGTGGGCACGAGCCTCTGGGTTCGGCTCGTGGATGCCGTCGTGCTGGGCGATGTCACGCGCGACACCTTCGTCGTCGACCTGCTGACGATCTCGGACGCCCAGGTTTCAGGCATCGACTCGCTGCTGTGATGCCGGACGGCGCCGGCCCGGAACAGGGCTGGCGCCGAATCGGCGGCGGCGCGAATCGAACCCACGGCCTTCTCTGACGGAAGCGGGGATGCTCTGAGGAAGAGCTGTTTCCTCCCCTGAGCCGTTGTCCATCAACGCCCGCCTGGATACCGCCCGGACACCATTCCGGGTTCCCGGCCGCGGCGTCGCAATGCGTGACGGTGCCGCCGCTCGGTGATGCTGGCGCTCCGGTGCATCAGCCCTTCCAACACGTCGCAACCGGGACCGTGGGTGTGACTCCTGGACCAAACGGAACCCCGGCGGATGCAGGCAGTCGAGCGACTTACGATACCGCTCGGCGTCCGACGCGCGCGCCGATCTCCGTCGAGACTTGAGGAACCACCCGCGGCTTCCGGCCGCGGCAACCCACCGCCTACTCCTGGTCCGCGGCGCGCGCCTGTTCCAGCTCCGCAGGATCGACGAGCAGCGCCTGCAGGACTGTCCCGGGCGCCGACGACCGCGGTGTCATCGTCGTCGAGACGCGGCGGTAGGCGGGGAAGGACAAGCCTTCCAGCAGTTCTTCCTCCGTCTCGATGTCATAGGTTCCGGCGGGCTGGGGGCGAGCGTGGCTCTTCAAGAGGAAGGGGCGCCGGAAGACGATCGTGCTGCGCTGGCTGCGCGTCAGCATGGCGCATCACCTGCCATCCGGTCGAGATCGGGCTGCGGCAGATGCGGCGCGCCGTCACGACGGCTTGCCCCGGACGCTTCGCCTGGCGCGAAGACCGCAGCCGCGCGACGATGCGCCGCATCGTCTGCGCCCGGGACACGCAAGGAGGGCTGCGCCGGGCTGGCGGCAGGCGTCTCGCCGGTGAGCCAGGTCTGGAGCTGCTGGCGTGCCCGGAACACGCGGCTCTTCGCCGTGCCCACCGCACAGCCTGTCGCCTCTGCAGCCTGCTCGTAGGACATCCCATGCAGGACAACCATGAAGAGGGTCTCGCGCTGGACCGGGGGAAGCCGCCCGAGCGCGAGGTGCAGCTCTTTCAGCACCAGGCTGTCCTCGTGAGCGGCGGAAACGGCGAGCGCGGCCTGCGGGACATCGTCCATGTCGACCAATGGCCGGCGCTTGCGCGTGTCGCTGATGAAGCGGTTGCGCAGGATCCGGTGCATCCAGGCAGGGAAGTTGGTACCTGGCGCGAAGCTGCCGCGCGCGGCCAGGGCGTTTGTCACTGCATCCTGCACGAGATCGCTGGCCGCGCTTGGGTTGCGGGTCAAGGCGAGCGCCTGGACGCGGAGCCGTGGGAGTAGGGCGATCATGCCCAGATCGAAATCGTCCTGGTGATTTTTCATGGTTTTATTATACATTTTCTAAACCGGAACGGGTGGCCTCATTCATCGCGCGCCAGCACGCTTTCGAGAGGCGCCTGATATTCTGCAATACTTCCCGATATCTGTTTCTTTTCTGTGACCTTTCCGGAGCCGAGCAGGCGAAGGACGACGAGGCGGAGGAGCGTCGTGCCAAAGCGACGGCAGGAAGCGGAACGGTCTGAACCCCCGTTTCGGACAGAAACGCGGCACTGCGTAACGGCAGCAGGCGATCTTGGCGGCTGAGCTGCGCGTCAGGATCTCCTCGGCAAGGCACGGCGGCGGTCCAGCCACCGCATCGTCGCCGTCACCGTGATGCCATGCAGCATGATGGAAACGAGCACCGTGAAACCCACCAGCGCCCACAGCGCCTCCGCCTCCCAAAGATCTGCGCGGTTGACGGCGTAGGCGAGATAGTAGAACGAGCCCATGCCGCGGATACCGAAGAAGGCGATCGCAACCCTCTCCCGCAGCGGATGCCGTGCGCCGGCAAGCCCGATCAGGCCAGCCGCCGGACGCACGAGGAACAGGAAGGCCAGGCCCGCAAGCGCCCCATCCAAGGTCAGCGCATCGAGCAGGCCGCCGGCCAGCGCGCCGCCGAACAGCATCAGCAGCACGATCATCAGAAGCCGCTCGGTCTGTTCGGCGAAATCATGCATGCGCTCGTGAAGCGCGTGCCGCCGCTCCGCGTCGCGCAGCGCCAGGGCGGCCACGAAGACGGCGACGAAGCCGTACCCGTGCGCGGCCTCGGCCAAGCCGTAGGCGAGCAGCGTGGCGCCCAGCGCAACGAACCCGTCGCGCCAGTGTTGGACCCGGTTCGGAAGACGGAACATCAGCCAGCCGAGAGCGCTGCCCGTAGCCCAGCCGAGCAGGCCTCCGGCGGCCAGCTTCCAGACGACGTCCACCGCGAGCCATTCCACCGCCCAGCCGGGCACGCCCGGCTCCGGGGGCTGGTTCAGTGCCAAGGCAAGCGCGAGGGCCAGGTTGACGAAGGGAAAGGCGAGCCCGTCGTTCAGCCCGGCTTCGGAGGTCAGGGCGAAGCGGACCTCATCCTCCTCGCCGGTGTCAGGCGGCCCCACCTGCACGTCCGCAGCCAGCACCGGGTCGGTCGGCGCCAGCACGGCGCCGAGCAGCAGCGCCGCGGCAATGCCGAGGCCCAGCCACGCATGGCCGATCAGCGCGATGCCGAGAATCGAGAGCGGCATGGAGATCGCGAGCAGCCGCCAGGTCAGGTTCCAGGACCGCCAGCCCAGCCGACGATCCAGCTTCAGCCCCGATCCCATGAGAGCCACGATGACGATGACCTCGGTCAGACGCTCGGTCGCAACCGGGAAGCGGAGCGGCAGCGGCTCCTCTCCCCCCACCGCGTGGAACAGGCCGAAGCCGAGCCCCACGCAGACCATCGGGAGGGACAGCGGCAGTTCCTTCAGCGCCATCGGCAGCCAGGCGCCCAGCAATATCAATACGCCGGAGCCAATCAGGAGCAGGATATAGGGGTCCAAGCGCGGCGCCTTCTTCGCACTGGTTGCAGCCGAAGATCCGAACGCGCGGCAGAGGCTCCAGTCGCCGAGGCGTCGCGACGGCTGCCAGGATCCACGATGGATGCGGCGGAAGCGGATCTGCCAGGAACAGATGCGTCGCAGTCGGCAAACGGCGCCGCGACGTGAGCCGCGCCGAAACGCGGTTATCCTTCACAGGGTCCTGTCTGGCCGGATCGGGGCGGCGGGACTCGAACCCACGGCCTCCTGTACCCAAAACAGGCGCGCTACCAGGCTGCGCCACGCCCCGAGGCGCTGGGCAACCTAGGGGCCGCGGCGGCGCCGGGCAAGCGCGGCACCCACCTGCTTCAGGGGCTCGTGCCGAACATGCGGTGCAGCACCCGGTCGCCCACCCGGATGTCGTGCTTCTCGGTGATCCCGCCCTGCAGTTCGAGCGTCGCGCGGACAGGGCCGCGGCTGTCCACCGGCGTCAGGCTCAGCGGCACCGTCCGCTCGGCAATCCGGTGGATGCGCCCGTCCGCGGCGATGAACAGCATGTCGAGCGGCACCAGCGTGTTGCGCATCCACATGCTGC
>CAYNRF010000133.1:0-9186 GCA_964399525.1 uncultured Phycisphaeraceae bacterium
CAACGATCCGCAATGCGTCGCGAAGACCTACCCCAACTACTGGCAGCACTGGCACGAAGCGTTCTTGAGATAGCCCCGAACGCAAGCGAGGCGATGGACGCAGCTTTCAGACGCCGCTCCGCGTGCCTCTGCTCTTACCCCATCGTCATCCCGTGCCGGTGCACGATCTGCAGAAACTCCGGCCCCGGCACCACGCCCCCCGCATCGTCCACGTCGGCGAAGAACCGCTCGAACCCGCCCGGCGAGGCGATCAGGATGAACCGGGTCGGCGTCTCGCCCACGCACCGGAATGCGTGCTCGATGCCGCGCGGCCCGAACGCCATTCCGCCCGGCTCCAAGCGGTGCGTCACGCCGCCCACTGTCACTTCCAGGGCCCCCTCGAGCACGAGCCACACCTCATCCTCGTTCGTGTGCACATGCGGCGGCACGCCCGACCCGGCTTCCGAGCGATAATCGAACAGCGAGAAGGCCCCGCCGGTCTGCTCCCGATCGAGCAGAAGCCGCGCCATGTGTCCCATCACATTCATCACCCGCCCGTCCCGCGGTTGGCGGACGACGGGGGCGAGCGGGGGTGTCGGGCGGGCGGCGGGGTGAGCACGGTCGCGTGTCATGGGCGGATCCTGGCTGCGGTCGACACAGGGTCGATCCTGCGTGCATGATGCCCATGATCCCCGCCCGCGGCCGCCGGTCAAATCCGTTTCACACCGCCGCCAGCACACCCGCCTCTTCCAGCAGCGTCCCCACCCGGTGCCGCCACAGGCACCGCTCGCCCACCCACGCCCGACCGCGTGCCGCCATCGCCAACGATCCGGCCGGATCACGCAGCAGTTTCTCGCACGCCTCGCGGGCCGATTCCGGTCGCGCCGCGTCGTAGAACCCGCACAGCCCCGGGAAGTCGCGCCGCACCAGCAGGCGATCGTCCGACACCGCCGCGCACCCCGCCGCCATGGCCAGCATGATGCGCTCCGAATAGCTGTGCACGAACTGGGTGGGCCCCCACGCCAGCCCCACGCGCCCGCGCGCGAACGTTCCCGCGATCCCGCTGTACGCCACGCTGCCCCCGTAGGAGATCGTGCCCGTGCACACCTCACGCCACGCCTCCGACCCGAATACCCCCACCCTGAGCCCCTGCAGCGACTGCACGGCCCGCATCCGCCGGATGCGGTTGGTCATCGCCACGCACACCCGCCAGAAGGCCTGGGCCGTCGACCACTCCCCGGTGATCACGCTGCGCGAACCCATCACGAGGTCGAGCGCCTGCAGATAGCCCACCCCAGCGTCGGCCACCATCACCGCGACGACTTCCTTGACCATGCCCTGCACGCGCTGGGACATCAGCGCGAACGCGTCGCGGATCTCCTGCTCGGCCACCACCGAGCCCGTCACGACCACGTCGAACTCCCGGGCGTCCCACGCGGCCCGCGACACCCCGTCCCCCGCGCACAGCGCCGACGCTGCGATCCCGTGCGGCATCCACGCGTGCGTCAGCCCCGGCCATCGCATCCGGAGCAGATGCACGTCGTCCGCGCAGGGCAGGCACACCCGCAGGTTCCCGAGGTCTCCCGGCCCTCCCGCCCGCCGCCCCCGCTCCGCCCACGCATCGATCGTCGCCGCCGGCAACGCGAACGGATGGTCCACGAACACCTGCACCGCCCGCAACGCCCCGCCGTGCCCCGGCTCCCACAGCGCCCGCGGAAACGCGTCCAGCGTCACCGGGGCGTTGAAGAACACGAACACCCCCCGATCCGGATGCGGGTCTGTCGCCAGGTTGAGCATCTGGGCCTCGTGCCCCGCCTCACGAAGCCCCGCGCACACCTCCTGCGCCATGGCCCCCAGCAGCCCGTAGGCGGACTGATACCGTGCATGGATCCAGACCGGCTCGCTCATGCTGACCAGATCGGCCTGAAACCCCCCGTGATCGCAGGAAAAGCCCCCGGTCGGCCCACCCATCCCCAAAAACGAACCGGGCCCGCCGATCGACCGGCCCGGGCCCCGGCGGAGAAGAGCATCAGACCGTTCCTGCGGAGGCTCCCCCCCCCGAAGCCTCCGCACCGGTCGCCCACCCGGCAAAAGGGCCGCACCGATATGGGGCCGTTCACCTCTGCATGCGTCGGAAACCCTTGATCCCCGCCACGATCTCCGGTATTTTCCACGATTGGCCTTCTCCCCACGACAAATACCCCTCCAAATGGGTGGTTCATCGCCCAGGTCACCCCGAACCACTCCATCATGACCCACCCCCCAACCGGCAACCAGTCCGACACCCACGTCTACGCCGAGCTCCGCCGCATCGCCGCCGCCCAGCTCCGCCGCGAACGCCGCCGCGGCACGCTCATGGACACCACCGTCCTCGTCCACGAGGCCTGGATGCGCCTTGCCGGCCCCGACGCCAGGCCGACACCAGCCCACGCGCCCGCCTGGGAGAGCCGCGCCCACTTCTACGCCTCCGCCGCCCAGGCCATGCGCCGCATCCTGGTCGAGCAGGCCCGGCGCAAACTCCGCCGCGGCCCGGTCGCCGATCTCGGCTCCCGCGTCGATGATCTCCCCGGCGCCAAACCGTCGTCCGACCCAGCCGAACTCATCGCGCTCGACGAAGCCCTCGCCGACCTGGAACGCCACGACCCCCGCGCCGCCTCCATTGTCAGCCTCCGCTTCTTCGCCGGCCTCGACATGCCCACCGTCGCCGAACTCAGCGGCCTGAGCCTCCGCACCACCGAACGGGAATGGGCCCACGCCCGCGCCTGGCTCCAGCAACGCATCGACCACCCCGACACGCCGCCCGCACCATGACCCCGCCGCCGTCCAACCCATCCCACGACCGCTTCGCCCGCAGCAAGTCCATCTTCCTGGCCGTACTCGACCAGCCCGAGCACCAGCGCCCGACCACCCTCGATCAACTCTGCGCCGGCGACACCGCCCTGCGCGCCGAGGTCGAGCAACTCCTCGCCCGCCACGCCACGGATTCGCCCCTCGACCGTCGCCCGCACGCGTTCGCAACCACCGCCGGCGGCTCACGCGCGACCGAAGCCGATGCGCCCCCTGTCCGTGCCGGCCAGACACTCGGCCCCTACACCATCACCGCCCCCCTCGGCGCCGGCGGCATGGGCGTGGTCTACGAAGCCGCCCACCGCGTCACCAACCAACCCGTCGCCCTCAAACTCATCCGCCCCGACGCCGCCACCCCGCGCACCCGCCGGCGCTTCGAGGCCGAGGGCCGCGCCCTCGCCCGTCTGCGCCACCCCGGCATCGCCCAGGTCCACGACGCTGGCCTCGCCCGCCCCGATGACGACATCAACGCGCCCGCCATCCCCTACATCGCCATGGAACTCGTCCGCGGCCGCCCCATCACCACCGCCGCCGCCGACCTCCCCCGCCAGGACCGCCTCCGCCTGATCGAACAGACCGCCCGCGCCGTCCACCACGCCCACCTCAACGGCGTGGTCCACCGCGACCTCAAACCCGCCAATGTCCTCGTCGACGATCAGAACCGCGTCAAGGTCCTCGACTTCGGCATCGCCAAACTCACCGAGCCCGACGAGTCCGCGCCCGCCGTCACCACCCGCGCCGGCCAGATCGTCGGCACCCCGGCCTACATGTCTCCCGAACAGCTCGGCGCCGACCCCCTGGCCACAGACCACCGCGCCGATGTCTACGCCCTGGGCGTCCTGCTCTTCGAGGTCCTCACGGGCCGCCGCCCCATCGAGACCGACAGCGCCTCGGACCTCTGGTCCGTCCTCCGGCGCGTCGAGCAGGGCCCGCCCAGGCTCGCGTCGATCGACCGAACCTGCCGCGGCGACCTTGATGTCATCACCGCCGTCGCCCTGCGTGCCGACCCCGCCGAGCGCTACCAGTCCGCCGCCGAACTGGCCGACGACCTCGCCCGCCACCTCGAAGCCCGCCCCATCCTCGCCCGCCCCCGCACCCGCCGCTACAACGTCGGCCGCTTCATCAAGCGCAACCCCTGGCCCGTCGCCCTCGGAGCCGCCGCCGCGATCGCCATCGCCGCCGGCACCACCGGCATCGCCATCAAGCAGCAGCAGGCCGCCGCCGCCGAGCGCCGCGCCAACGAGCGATTCAACGAAACCCGCGAACTCGCCCGCACCGTGCTCTTCGATCTCAGCGACGCCATCGAGCGTCTGCCCGGCTCAACCTCGGCCCGCCTGCTGCTGGCTACCACCGCCCAGTCCTATCTCGACCGCCTCGCCGCCGACCCCGCCGCGGGCGATGAACTCCGGCTCGAAATCGCCGAGGGCTACACCCGGCTCGGAGATGTGCTCGGCTTTTCCTACGGCCCCAACCTCGGCGACCGCGACGGCGCCATCCGCAACTGGCGCAACGCCTTGGCGATCCTCGAGCCGATGGCCGCCCGCCCCGACCCGTCGCTCCGCGTGCTCATCGCCACCGTCAACGCCCTGCAGGGCATGAACTCCGTGCTCGGCTTCGGCGTCACCGGCACCGTCGACGAAGTCCGCGTGCGCCAACTGCCCGTCGAAGAGCGGTGCCGCGATCTCATCCATCGCGCCACCACGCTCGCCCCGGATGACCCGCTGGTCGCCCGCCTCCGCATCGAGACATCCACCCGCCACGCCATCGTCGTCTGGTCGCTGCCCGAGATCGACGCGGCGCTGGCCATGTTCGAGGCCGCCCTGGGCAGCGCCGAGGCCGACCACCAGCGCTGGCCCGACGACCACCGCCTCGCCCTGGCCACCGCCGAGGCCGCGTTCTGGTACGGGTATGTTCTCTTCGAACTCGACCGCCCCGACCAGGCCCGCCTGCTCAACGACCGCGCCGAGCGCCTCTGCCGCGAACTCGCCCTGGCCGCACCCAACGACGCTCGCGTTCTCCAGCGCCTGAGCACCACGATCATCCGCGGTGCCCAGATCGCCGCCCGTTCCGGGGACGCCGCCGAAGCCCTGCGCCGCTGCGACGACGCCGTCGCCCGCTTCGAACGCCACGCCGCCGACGACCCCGACTGCCAGTACATGTTCCGCGCGTGCAACGTCATGCACGCCCAGGTCGCCGGCATCTACGCCGAACTCGAGTCCGCGGCCGATCCCGCGGACATCACCCGCCGGACGATGCTCGCCGAGCGAGCCCTCCACCACGCCCGCGCCTCCGCCGACATGCTCGACGCCCGCATCCGCCGCGGCTGGCTCTGGCCCTGGGAAGCCGACTACCCCGCCAGCGCCGCCGCAACCCTCGCCGCAGCCCAGGCCCGTCTCGATGCCCTCACCCCCGCGTCCGCCATCCCCTGAACCCATCGGACATGGACCGACCCGATCATGGCCTGAGGTGTTCAGGGCACTTGCGTCAGGTCCCGATCAGAGCCGTCGAGAACACGATCATCAACCTCCCATGTCGAGACGCAAGTTCAGACGCAGGCGGGCTTTCAAACAGCACCCGCGGCATGATCTCTTGCCGGTCTCAGACCGGTCGATCCCATGCAGGGATCATGGCGGACGCCCACATCGCTCCTTAGCCGGAGATGCATGAGAACTGGGCTCGAACATGACATGTGCGGAGATATGCGGGCCAAAAGACCCAATTGATGACCCGTGGGTCGCAAGCACCCGACTTGATACATGGTCTATAAATCCTTGTTCGCAGAGTTGCATGCTCTTGCCAGTGGGGTCCATCAGGTTGGCGACGAAACAACCATCCGTCGTTCCAGTCATGATCGCCGAGCCGCAGCGACTCTTCGCCGAGTCTCTGCGATCCTTGATCGAACAGGACAATCGCTTTCAAGTCTGCGCGACCGCGTATACCGGTCCCGAGGCGATCGAGCAATACAACCTGGTCAGGCCCCGCATCGCGGTGATCCGTTCCGACCTGCCCGGATTGAACGGCGCCGATACCGCGCACACGATCCTTCGCGATCACCCCAAAGCAAATATCCTGCTCATCGCGTCCGAAGCCGACGCCTGGTGCACCCGAGCCGCGATCGACCACGGCGTCCGCGGGTGCATCCTCACGACTTGCCCGGCGGAAAGGCTCAAGTCGGCGCTCCACGCCCTCGCCGACGATCTGCCCTACATATGCCCGCGCATCGTGGATCTGATTCTCAAGAACAAACCGACCAGCCGACGAGCGGCGAACTCTGTCGAGGCGATACCACCACCCGACGCGCTCACACCCAAGGAGCGCGAGGTTCTCCAACTGATCGCCGAGGGCCTCGTCACGAAAGAGATCGCCGAAACGGCCAGTGTGTCGGTGAAGACCATCGAAACCCATCGCACCAACATGATGCGGAAACTCGGTCTGCGCAATGTCGCGCAGGTGACCCGCTACGCGATGCAGCACGGCATCGTGAGGTCCGAGGCGTGACCTGATCCGGGTGGGTAGAACCCGACGAAACAAATACAGGCTTTCACGGATACCAATATCCTGAATTGGTGCCATACTGATGACATGGTGCCGGTTGCTGAATGCACACGCCCATCCGCATCGCGCACGAGCCCCCGGGGGAGGAGAGCGGGGGGGATATCGGGGGGGGCGGGGGGATTGGTGCAGCGATGTCGGCGTGCAAGCAGGATCAGGCACATCCCGGCATCCTCGTTGACGCGAGGTTGTCGGGTTTCCCGCGGCGGATGAACGGCCGCGATCAGAAGGAAGTGCGGCATGGCTCTGGCCACGGTGAGCGCCCGAGACCGGCCGAGCGGCGTTGAGCGCACCGAAGTTGAACAAAGCTCAGCAACATGCCGCACCGGAGCATCCGAGACGCCGGTTCCGGCAGATCACACCGCGTGATCGCCAGGGAACACGGACAGGGGAGGGCAGCGGATGGATCACGGAGTCAGAGCCCAGGATCTGCTGATCGGTCGGGTTCAGGTCCTCTACGCGGCCGAGTTGGTTTGCATGCGCACCTTCGCGCGGGCCGAGTCGGCGGCGGATTCCGAAGATCTGCGACGGTCGAGTGACGAGCAGAGCCGTCAGTCCGTGCTGCATCGCGAACGCCTCACGGAGGTCTTCGACCAGCTCGGTCGGCCGGCGCTGATGGGCCGTGCGCCCCTGATCGAGGCCGCTTCGACGCGGTGCATCGAAGCATCGATCCAAGGTCCGATGAGTCCCGGCCGCGACGCCGCCATCATCACCGCCATGCGCGTCCTGCTCCGGATGCTCGCCGCCGGGTACTGCTCCGCGGAGCTCTGGGCCGATCGATCCGCGCGGTCCGCGGCCGCGGCCCTCCTCCACGAGTCACTGGCCCGTGTGACCCGCTCCGAACAACATCTCTCGATGCGGGCAGGCCGCCCGATCCCGGACCCCGCGTGCTCGCGTCGCCGATGGTCGGGCGCCGCGGATCCGCCCGGCACGCTCCGATTCACCGGGCAGACCTCACTTGAGAAAGGAATGCACATGCAAGCCGCCACCCAGGCCACCCGCGGACAGCCCGGTCAAGCGCCCCGTCGGGATCACCACGCCGGACGGCATCATGAGCCGTCCCACGCCGAGATCCAACGCCGCGCCTACGAGTTGTATTGTGAACGCAACGGCGATCATGGTTCGGATGTGCTCGACTGGCTCGGCGCCGAGCAGGAACTGCGCGCCGCAGCCAGGGATCGGGCGTTCGGCCGCGAAGAGAATCTCTGACAACGGCTGGGCCGTCACCGCAACATCACACAAAGGCCATGCACGTCGGCCGTTTCTGCTGAACAAGGGGCACGAAGGGGGCGGGGCTGCCCGATGCACCTCCATCGGCTCGCTCGATCCCGCAGCAGACTCATGACGGACCTCAGGGATGGGACACGCCGCTCTCGGCTGGTGTCTCAAAGAACCTTCGGCGATCCGCCATCACCCAATCCGGCCACCGAAGCTGGGACGGATGATCATCGGCCGCGCATGATCGCGCAGGATCGGCAGGGACGCGGCGTTCATCAATCACCCGGCGCGGCTCCTCGCTAGCGTTCGACGGCATCCAACGGATCGCACGCGGAAGTTGAAGTTGTGGATTGCCCCGGGCTTCGTCATTCCAGTTCAAGCGTATCTGGGTCACACCATGCTCACGGCTCGGTGACGCGCGTGCGTGCCACCCCGGCAAACCCGATGCGCACCGGCACAATCAACCCATCGGCCCCAAACTCCAGCCGGTCCATGCACACCACCCGATGGTTCCGATCCGTCTCGCCCAGTGGTCGCCGGTGGTACACGATCACCCACTCGTCGGCTCCGACGGGCAGCATGCTGTGATGCCCCGCCCCCGTCGCGACCTCCGGGTCCTGCGCCAGAATCACCCCCACCCGCTCGAACGGCCCCAGCGGCGAGTCCGCCACCGCGTACGCCACGCGGTAGTCCGGCCCCGTCCAGCCGCCTTCCGACCACATGAAGTAGTACTTCCCGCCGCGATACAACATCGTCGGCCCCTCGACATACCCCTCCGGCGTGACCTCCCGAAACACCGTGCCATCCTCGAACGGCACGAACCCCGTGAAATCGTCGTTGAGCTTGGCCACATTGCAGTGTCGCCACCCGCCGTAGTACATGTACCACTGCCCATCCGCCGGATCCCGGAACACCGCCTGATCGATCGGCTGCGCCCCGTTGTGGAACGCGTCGATCAGCGGCCTGCCGAGATAGTCCGTGAACGGCCCGTCCGGCCGATCCGCCACCGCCACCCCGATCCCGCCGGGCTCGTTGTCGCTCTGGATGTCATTGGCTCCGAAGAACAGGTAGTACTTCCCGTCCTTGGCCGCAATGCACGGCGCCCACATCGCCCGCCACGCCCACTCGACCCGATCCGAGTCCAGAATCCGCTCATGCTTCGTCCAGGTCACCAGATCCGGCGAAGAGAACGCATCAAAGTGCAACTGATCGTTGTACGGCGCGGAATAGGTCGGATACACCCAATACCGATCCCCGAACACCGCCGAGTCCGGATCCGCGTACCAGCCGGCGAAGATCGGATTCCCCGACATCCGCGCCGCCGGCCCGCTCGCACACCCGGCCAAGATCACGCATACACAGGCCAACAACACACGCATCACGGTCAATCCTCCACCAACGCCCGGATCCCGGCCTCCAAGGCATCCACCACCCCCGCCATGAACCCAAAGTCCAAGGTGGCCACCGTATCCGTCGCCCGGTGGTAGTGGGGGTTGCGGAAGTTCGACGTGTCCGTCACCATCACCGCCGAGTACCCCGACAGCCAGTAGTTCCCGTTGTCCGACCGCCAGATGTCCCGCAGCACCGCCG
>CAYNRF010000134.1:0-9165 GCA_964399525.1 uncultured Phycisphaeraceae bacterium
CCGTCACCGCTCCATTCCCGCCGAAATGGACGCTGTACACCGGGGTGGCCACAGCTGTTTCGGCGGCATTGGCGGGGCTTCTGATCATCGTGACCGAGTTGGTCGCGGCGCGGCGAGGGCGGGATCTGCTCGAAACCGCGAACACCGCCGCGGAGGCTGCGCTTTCGAGGTCCTTCCAAGCCCGACTCAAGCTTGGATGCGATGGCGAGATCCTTCAACGGTCGATGGCGTGGCTTCAGAGTGCCGCGCGCGTGCGCGAGACCGCCCGAAGGCTCCTGGAACTCCAGTCGAGCGCACTCGAGCGGACCCTTGTTGCGCGGCGCTTCGGGGCCACGGCCAACCAGGAGTCGCCGCGGGCGTTCGAGCGGATCACCACCATCGATACGAACATCGGGATCAACCAAACCGGCCTTGCTGCGCAGCTCCGCCGCGTCGATCCCGAGTTCGTCAAGGAGCTCGATGCATCGTTCCAGCGCTGGTGGAGTGATGTACTTCGTGCAACGGATGCCGGCGAAGTCGGCTCGATCGACGCAGGGCGCTTCCGACCACTTCTTGAGCGCGAGCTCCGGAACTCGCGACTGCAAGCCCGCTTGCGGATGCTGCAACTGATCGAGGAGCGCGAGTCGAAGCCTTGGCTCGTTGAACTCGCAGATGGCCTGGCTCGCGTCGCAGGACACGGGACGGACTTCGCGGGACTCGGCGTGCAGACCGAGCGCGCGCGCGGCCGACGGCTTCGCCGTGCCACGCTTTCGATCGGATCAAGCGATGATCTCCGTGAGTGCATGGCACGCGCGCTCGAGGCGAATGCGCTCGATGGATTCGTGGTGTCTCGCAAACCGATCGAAATCGGCCACTGGGGCTACTCCGCGATCGTGATCGATGAGATATCGATCGAGGTCGAATCCAACGAGGACAAGTCGGGCCTTCGGTTTCACGAGGGGCTATCTGCATGAGCCCCGATACCGATTCCAGCATCGATCGCGGTGCAGAGGTCTTGCGCGGGTCCCAGAGCGGACCTTCACACGAGTCGTGGGGACAGCATCGCCCGCAGTCGGTCGCCCCGCCGAATCCGTCGGAGCAGATGATCGATGCGCTGGGCAGGCTCTCGACGCATCCGGCGTTCCTTGCGCGGCGGCTGCGCATGCTCCGCAGGATTGCCCTGGTGCCCCTGATCGTCGCGGGCATCTACTTCGTGTTCCGCGCCTGGCAGGCCTGGCGTCCGCTTCCGAGCGGCAACTGGGGCGAGATCGCGCTCGCACTCGTCCCGCTCATCAAGAGCGTCTTCTCCGTCGCACCGATCGTCGTGCTTGCATTCGCCTGCACGATTGCCATGAGTTTCGCGAGCCTTCTGACGCTTCGTGCGTCGATCTCCCCCTACCACGCCGCGCCAAGCCAGCGCACCCACATCAGTTGGCTCCTGCTCCTCGCCGGCGTCGCTCTCTCCATCCTCATGGGAGTAGGCGCCGCGTGGGCCGCCCAGACACCCCTGCTCGAGTCCGCGACGCGGTGGTGGATCGTGGCAGGCGCACTCGTGCCGCTCTACTTGATGATGGCCGTACTCGAGTGGTCAGAGCGCGACCTCGG
The DNA here is from genome assembly GCA_964399525.1 of uncultured Phycisphaeraceae bacterium. Lineage (GTDB taxonomy): Bacteria > Planctomycetota > Phycisphaerae > Phycisphaerales > UBA1924 > UBA6054. Next base: position 1,585 of record CAYNRF010000134.1, read on the forward strand.
GTCCACGGACAGCGGCCGCCTGTTCTTCATCCTGCGATGGTCTCTTCTTGCCCCCGCTGCAATCGCGACCGTGGCGCTCACACTGCCGGCGACGAGCGGATGGGTCGCGGCCAAGGCGTTCGGAATCCTGACCGCGGGAGCGGATCTGCTGGGGCTCGGCGGCTTGGGCTCGTTCCTGAGGGCGTTCGTCGAGAAGCAGCTGGAGACGATCACAACTCAAGTCGTGGGCCTCTTCGTCGCACTCGGTGTTCTGTTCGCGCTCTCGTTCCGAATCCGTGCACTCGAACGAAAGCTCGCTGCAGAGATCGCGGGCGATGCCGCGGACGGGGAGGCCGACGATACGCAGGAGCAGCCCCGCCGAGGCTGCATGGCTCGGCTGTTCGCGCTCACGGGAGTCCCCTTCCTGCTCAAGCTCTTCAGGGGCGGCGATGACGCCGAGGAGCATGTGGAGCCGAGCGCCGCGGGGCTGGCTGGCATGCCGAAGCCGCCGTCGCCCGAGTGGTTCGAGAAGATCACTGCGGATGCTGGCGCGAACGGCATCACGCTGGAGCTGACTTGGCATGCTGGCGAGGAGGGCGACGCCGCAGGTGGCGCGTTGAGCCCACGAATCCCCGAGACGAACCTCGCATGGCTCTTCAACGGCCTCGATCCGAGCAGCGACCAACTCGCGCTGTTCGAGGCCTTTCAGGATCGTTGGGCCGAGCACCTGCGTGCGATCGAGGAGGCTCGGTATGGGGCCGACCGCGAATCCCACGCAGACCTGCTGGTCGAGGCCGAGGACGGTTCGGGCGTCGATGATGCGATCGCGGCGTGCGCCGTGTTTGCAACCGTCGCCCGTGGGCAGCGCGTGCTTCTGCTCGTCCGGAACCGCGTCGCGCAGGATGCAACGGTCGACGCGATGCGCCAGCGCCTCCAGCGGTTCGGCTTCGACACCCTGTATGTGGTCGCGCCGCTGCGGCGGGAGTCGGTGTCGGAGTGGTGCGCACCGAGTTCGGATCCGAGCGCATCGACGATAGGCAATCCGCCCGACATCGCAATCGCGACACTCGAAGACTACGAGACCGTCTTCTTTTCGGGCGCATTCGCCACGGATCAACTGCGCGCCTTCCAGCGGTCGCTTGAGGTCGTGATCGTCCCCCATGCCGACAAGCAGCTGGAGGAGCTGGCGAGCCGCAACCACCTGCCCTTTACGCTCGACAAGCACCGTCTCATCCTCCGCACCGAGAATCGTGCGATGCAGTTGGTAATCACGGTTGATCCGATGGGTGGTCGGCCGACCACCATCGATAAGACGAAGAAGGCGGCGAGAATCCGCGCAACTACCGCGCGTCGTGCGCTGGCGATGCGACTTTTCGGCGGAGATGGTGGGCTGGATGCCGCGCTCGAGGGAACTGCGCCCGAGCAGGAGGAAGCGAGGCGGAACGCACATCTCGTCTATCTGCGGCCAGTCGTCCAACGCGCTTCGCCGATCCTCGAGGTCCGGGTCGATGCGGCGCAGCACCGCGACGCATCGATCTGGATCCTCCAGCGGCTCCAGCGCGACCGAGGAGGCTTCGCGCTTCTTTTCAACGGCGATCGTCCGCGCAAGGCAAGCGAGCGTCCTGCGGTGGGGCGCGGCTACATCGCTTCGACCTCGACCTTCGCGACAGACCGGAAGTACCTTCACGGCCGAAGGTGGATCCTCGGTGCGAATAGGTTCGACGGCGCGGATGCGCAGGCAGCCTCGCGGCTTACCGCGCATGTCCAAGGTGCGACGCTAGTCCTTGTGACAAGCGTCCCGGTCGTGCGGGAACCGGCACCTACCCTCACCCCGCCCGTGTTCCCCGTCTTTCCGTCACCGACGTCTCCAGGCCTGTTCATCGCACACCTGCGAAGCGCGGCAACGGCGCTGACGCCTGATGTCCCGATCCGACGCGAGGACCTCGCCCGCTTCGGACTGGCGTGGGACGAGCGCTACTGGAGCAATCTCGCCTCAACTACATCGCCGGAGATCGTCAGCCAGTCGTGGCGGCTCGAGCTCGATGGCGAACTCCGCGACATCGTCCGACGCGAGGACCGCGTCTGGCCTGCCGTGTTCCTCCGTTCGGACGACACGATTTCCCCTGCCCCGATCGATGTCTCGCAGCCACTCGAGTCGTCGTACTCCCTCGTCCCCGAGGGCAAGGTCCTGCGGATCGGACGCCTGCCGCATCGGATCGATCGTCGTCGCTTCGCAACATGGATGACGCGGCGTGGCCTAGAACTCGGCCGATCGGACCTCGCCTACTTCCAGCCGGTCATGTTCCAAGGATCCCGCCAGGCGTTCCGGGCCATCGACCTCGAGTCGACGGCCGATGGCACGGTCGTGCTCGCCGATTCGCTCTCGCTCGATGGCGGGGATCTCGTGCTTCCCATCCGGCAGTCGAGATTCACGCTGCCGACCGACGCGCGTATGAGCAACCCGCGGACCCTTCGGGCGCTGAACGCATTCCTGTTCGACATGAAGGAAGCGGGAACGCCTTGCATCGCCCGTGACCGCATCGTCGCGCTCGCCACGGTGGGTGACACGAGTTCGACGACCGATCGCAGGAGCATCCCGCCCGTCGAGTTCAGCATGCATGTCGGGATCACCGTGCTTGCGATCGCCGGACGGATTCCCACCGAGGACTACGAGACCACTCTGCGCGCGCGCTACGAAGGCGCCTGGGACACCTCGATCTTCACAGCAGGCGCTCCGCGCGCACGCGACTCGTGGCATGCGCTCTCGCGGGCCATCACCTATGCGATCGGCGAAGTGGCACCGACCTTGCTGCGGTTTGCCAATGCATACGCATTTCGACCACCGCGCGACCAGGCAGGCGCCACCATCCTTTTCGTCGAGCCTGCGGCCACCCAGGGCACGGCGATCGATGCCCTCTCGACCATCCTCGACGACACCGAACTGCGCGAGCGGTTCCTCGAGGCCTTCGAGCGCGCGGCGCGGGAAGGGCTGCGTTCGCGCGAGTCCATGCGGATCGACGGGGATGAGTCAGAGGTCCCCGCGGAATCGACCGCGGAGCTTCTCGAGATCATCGCGCTTCTGCGGCACGCGCCAGTAGCGCCAAGTGAAGCGGAGATCGAGGCCGTACATCGCGAGGCAGCGGTCATCGAGCCACCCGAGCTGTCGGCCACGCTGCCGCGTTGGAGCGTGCAACGCCGCGTACCGCAGGCTATCCCGACCGACGCAAACCAGCGATGGCATGACATCAACGCGGTGCCGATCGAGCACTGGATCGAGTCCGGCCACGACAGCCTCTCGCGAGCTCCCGAGTATGGCGTCAGGAACGACATCGCCGAGAGCATCGCCCATGCCGAGACCGCTGCATTCGGACTTCACGCCGAACTCGACTTCGATGATGCGGAGGCGCTTCGAGCCGCCTCGATCTTCGTCGAACGAACACCCGAGGGAGTCCAACTCGTCCGACCCGACTACCAGCAGATGCTCACGAAGAGCACTCTGTCTGTCTCGGAGATCGCGCAACGGCTGCTCGCCATTGCAGACTCAACGGGTCTCCAGTCCACGCGGGATCGCGTCGGACTGTTCGCAAGCTTCGTCCAGTCCTTCGAGTATGTCTTGCAACGGGAGGGCGATCTGAAGGACGGGCGGAACCGACTGGGTGTCCAGATGCCAACCGCGACCCTTCATGCACGAAAGGGTGACTGTGACAGCCTGTCGCTGCTGCTGGTTGCCCTCCTGCGAGCCGCGAATGTGGCCCGCGCCGGCCTTGTCCTCATCGAGGAGCCCGACGGGGGTCACATGATGGTCGCGGTCCGCTGTCCCGCCGCCGCCGGTGATCTGCGGCTCAGGACGCAGATGGACCGCCTGATCCTCATTGAGTCAACGGCACCATGGCCGCTCGGTCGCGGCTCGGCCGAGTACGAGGGGCGGCATGTGCGCTTCCTCGACTGCCCCGTGTAGGTCGCAACAGCCGCAGCGGCAACCGCCGATGCGGTAGCCGCCTCAGTCGTGCGAGTTTCTCTTCATCGGAGATCGAACCATGACCCATCTGAGAATCGCCAAGCACTCGCAGACCTTGCGCGCTCGTGAGACCAAGAGGTGGCGCGCAGCGATCACCTCGACCACGCTGCTTCTGATGCTCGCAGCAGCAGGATGCGGCGGGACACTGCCACCCCCCACCGCCGCGCATGCGCTTCCCGTCGCGGGAATTGGGCCGGGCGCCCTTGGGGTTGTGAAGTTCGATCTCGCGCAGGTCAGCGAGGAGAGCCTTTCGCGGTGGCTCGGTTTCGCCAGTCGTGCCGACCTTGATGCAGGACCGGCGCTTCCGCGCAAACTCATGTTGGCGCGCGACGGCCTCACGCAACTCGGGATTCAGTCTGGGGTCGTCGTGATTCCCGCGCTTGAAGCGTTCCCCGAGGAGCTCGGCGTGTACCTCGCAGGGCCGTCCGGCATCGATCGCGAGAAGATCGAGGATGTCTTCATCAAGTCGGGCGGGCTGAGTCTCGCGGGTTTCTCCATGGCCTCCGCCTTCGCGAAGGAAGTCGAGCCCGGCTGGTACTTCTTCGGGTGGGGCACAGACGGCTATCTTGATGAAACCGACTACGGCCGCGCCGTCGAGTTGTCGCAGGAACTGCTGGGTGCGCCACCCGCGCCCGCCACGCTTGTGCTGCTCGCAGATGGGCGCGCGTTGATCACTCCTGAGATGCTGCCCGTCGGCGAAGGCCGCACAACGAGGCGGCTACGCGCGCTCGCAGAGGCGCTCAAGGGGATGAGGTCATTCATGGTTTCGGCCGGAGGCGAGTTCGAGGTTGAGTGGCGCGTCAGGTTCGCCGACTCCAAGTCTGCGGACGCTGCGCAGACGGCCGTCACCAAGGCCCTCGGCGACGTCATGCTCATGGCGGAAGGCTCCGCTGCCGTAGGCGAGATCGACCAGTACGACCTCCTCGGCTGGAAGCGCATGGCCGAGCGCGCGGAGATCACGGCGCAGGAACGCGCGGTGGTGATTCGGCCGGCGGCGAGGTAGGCACGCTGGCTCACCGCCATAAGCGGCAGGCTGGTCTCGATCAGCCGGTTTCATCCATCCGACTCGTTAGGCTCATCAAGTGACAAACTCGAATCCATCAGTCTTCATCTCCTATCGCCGCGAGGGCGGAGCAGATGTGGCACGCCTGCTGCAGAACTTCCTTGAATCGAAATCGTTCTCCGTCTTCCTTGATGTCGACAATCTCGATGCAGGGCACTTCGACGAACAGTTGTTCGCAAAGATTCAGCAGCATGATGTCTTCCTCATGGTCTGCTCGCCAAATGCGCTCGACCGATGCACCGACAGCGCCGACTGGGTCCGGCAAGAGATCGCGCATGCGCTTCAATGTCGAAAACGCATCATCCCCGTCACGCTCCAGGGCTTCAAGTGCCCGAGTCCTGAGAGTCTCCCCGCCGAGATGGCGGAGTTCGCGAAGTATCAGGCATTTGAGTATCACCCAGTGCACTGGAAGTCGACAAGCGCCAAACTACTGGAGATGCTTCGGGCAAACATCGCCACCGAGATTCGAGTTCAGGCTCCGGGCGACTCAACGTTTCCCGTCTGGGCGCAAACCTGTCTCGCGCTGCTCGGGATGATTCGAAGGGCAGTCGAGGAGCGAGACCGGGCGGAATGGACATTGATGGGGGCGCCCGGAGAACCGGAGAGCAACGACTATGTAGTGCTTGAGGAACCCGATGACGAGTTGCCACGGCTCAAGCTACCCCTTGATGTGGACACAGATGAACTGTACGAGCCAGTACGAAGTCTGGTTAGGAGGGGTCATGAACTCGACCGCCCCCTCGTACCATTCGCTACACGGCTTCGAAACGGTAAAGAGCTCATTCGCAGAGTACTTGTCTCGCGCAACCCAAAGCTTAGCGACGCGCTCTTCGAGGCTCACCTACTCAATCTTGTAGCCGTCATCCGACTGTACTCGGAGAGACATGAGACTCCTGACGCCACGCTCGAAGAAGCAGTCTCGCGCGCTGCGAAGGATGCCACCCCGAGCAACGAATGGTCTCGGCCGCGCTACGAACTGAATACGCTGCTCCAAATGGCGTTGAATTGCCTGGAGTTCGAGATCCAGCTGATCGCGAATCCCCCAGACCCGTCACAGATTGCAGATGCGTGCAGCCGCGGAACTCTCGCGTACAGCGCCGAGTGGCGCGATCGCCTCCATCGATTCGTCGCGGATCAAGGGGATGGTTTCGCCTACGCCGTCCCACCCGACTTCACTGCGCCGGTCTCAGCAGACGCCCGAATGCCTCTGCTGTGGGACTGGCTTCGCTTCTACCACCAGTCCCGGTTACTGAGCGTTGCCGCAGAGTTGCTTATAGATCCCGCAGCCTCCCTAGCGACCGCAGCTGACCGTGAACCAGACGCTTTTTACCGTCTACACGTCAGCATCTCCGATGATCCTTACGTGATTGCCAGAGGCGCATGGAGGATCGTTGAACTCGTTTCGCCCATGCAACTCTCGCATGAATCAGAGCTAACGGATCACTATTTAAGCAAGCTTCTCAATGACAGTCTTGGAATCGTCTCGACGAAAGCACGCCGTTCATCGCCGTCTGGTCACAGTTTGAAGTGGGGCGACATCACCTGCAGCCCCAAAGCTGAGAGACTTGCCGCTCTATGCATGCAACTGCAATGTCCAGACAGAAGTTTCGTCGAAGCGGATCGGCTGGCGGGCTTCTTCTTCGCCTCAATAGCTTCGATTCCACCCGCCAATCTCCGGGAATGGCTCCGCTGTGCCGCGGCGATGTGCTTCAATGACTGCATCCACCATGGCACGACGGGTCGCAAGTACTGGAAGCCTAGTGCTGAGAGCCGCGAGGCGGCCGTACGCACGCTCCTCTGGATTAATCTCTTTCTTTGCGTCGACCCTCTCGCTCGCTCCCCTTGGCCTCGAGATTCCATCCTTGTCGCGGCGGCATCTGACTCTGGAATGTCCGCACTCAGAGATGCACTCCGGTTCTACGAGAGCATCGTGGGTCGCGCCACACTGGAGCGTATGACAGAAGAGCTAGCACTAGTGCTTGACACCGCTCCCGAGCATTTGAAGGGCAGAATCCCACTAAGGACTTTCTGCGCAACGGTTCCAGATCCCAAGAGGATTGCCAGCGCCGTAGGAATCCTCCTCGATCCGCCTGATGATGAGAATCCGATTTGACTATGGGTCTCCGTGCGTCACGTACGCCAAACGGTTTGAGTCAGAGTCAGACCGCATTCGCAACTCGGATCCTCGTTGGACTCACACTCGCACGCGGTTCGGCTTTGTATGCGATCCGCTTGATCCGCTGGTGTCGACTTTCCGCCAATTTGGCAGGCCCCAAAGCGGCTGAACTTCGGCGCAGAAGGTGAGGCGCGGCCTGGATGCCGCTATCGCCCGCCCAGTCGCATTCGAGCGCCACGACGATCAAGCTCAAGCGAGAGATGGCCTGCCGACGCTGCGCTGCGCCACAGTTACGAGAGCAGTGCCGTGTCGGGCAAGAGCCGAACGACTGTTACGCTCTGCATCGCACGGGTCAACGCCATATAGTTCTGCTGTCGGGCGCCGATGCGGTCGTAGGCGTGGTCT
>CAYNRF010000135.1:0-9124 GCA_964399525.1 uncultured Phycisphaeraceae bacterium
GGTACGGGAACATGTCCAGGCAGTAGAACTTGGGGCGCGAGGCGTCGAAGCCCGGCTCGCCGGGGTTGGGCTGGTGGTAGACGGCGTGCTCGTCCCACCAGCGCTGCCAGCGGGTCTCGATGGTGTCCGCCAGGGCGGCGTCGTAGCGGAGCGTCTGGGGCTGGGGGCCTGGGTTCGTCATGGGGTGTCCGAAGCGTATCGCAAACCGTGCGGGGGAGGGCGGAAGGTGGGGAGGGCGGGAGGTGGGGAGGTGGGGGGGTGGGGGGTGGGTGGGGGATGGAAGGCGGAGCGGTGAATGACAAGGCCCCGCCGACGCGGGGCCTCCGGTGATCAGACCTTGGGGCGCAGCGTCAGGATCGGGCCGTGCCCCCTCGAAGCGGCGAGATGATCCCTCCTGACTGCACGAGCACAGTATAGGAAGACCTGTTCACGGGGACGCAGGGGCGGGAGACACCGGACCGACCTCCCGCGGCCAGCGGATCGCCCGTCCGATCAGCACCACCCGGTGTACCGGGCGGGTGGCGAACGCCGCACCGCCGGGCCGCTGCAGGTTGCGGCCGTCGTCGAGGTCTCCCAGGCCGGTCTCCACGGCGCCGCCGTCCAGGTCCATGATGAACGCCTCGTCGACGATCACGGCGTCCGCACCGACCGATGCGGCCTGGGCCCGCAGGGCGCGTTCCGCCGCGGCCCGCGCCTCGGGGATCCGGCCCTCGAACCGGGCATCTGCCGCGCTGCGCACCCGCCCGACCACCACAAAGACCTGGCTGGGGTTCTCGTTCAGCAGAACGACCCCCGCCGGGTCGGCGTGCTCGACCACCTCCACCCCCGGCGCCGGACGCACGGAGCCCGATCCGGACTCGCAGCCAGCTCCCGCCACGGCCGCGATCCCGAGCAGCCCGCACCGCAACCCCATCGCCGACCGTCGCTGGATCATCATGGCGTCGCCTCCGGACCGGACGGATTGAAGACCAGATCGGCCACCGGGTCACCCGCGTCGGCCCTTCGGTCCGGGCCCATGGACCACAGGCGGTAGGCGTCGGCCGGGCGGACGGCCCCCGCATCGCGCACCGCGTAGCCGAAGCCCTCCCCGAACCCCCACGGGTCCACCGGCACCCGCAGCAGTTCGGCCGGGGCCAGAGCCGCCAGTGTCGCCGGATAGCTCCCCGTCCGTGACCGATGCCGTTCGAGCGCGACCATCACCAGCAGCCCGACCCGCCCGGCCCGGGCGGCACGGCGTCCGGCGACGAACCCGTCCAGATCGCCCACGACCGCGGTGATACCGGGCCGCTCCCCGTCCCGCAGCCGGTCCAGCATGGCGCCCGAGCGCGCGCCCATGGGGTCGCGCCCGCGTCGGGCCTGGTCCATTTCGTAGAACAGGTGGTCGATGAACCGCAGGTCATCCCTGGAGAGATCGGTGGCCACGCCCGCCCGCAGGGCGAGTTCGCGCTGCTCGACCAGCGACCATTCGGCCGCGAATCCGCCATCGTCCACCGCCAGGCCCAGCAGGGCATCGAGGCGCCGTTGGGCCGTCTCCGCGTCGGTGTCCGCCGTGAAGGCGCCGCCCGAGAGGGCCACGATCACGGCGCGGTCGATGGTGCTGCCGAAATCAAACCGCTCGACCGCCCCCGCCACACCGCGGGTCACGCCCACGCCCCGTTCGATGCGCCGTGCGGCCTGCGCGATCCGCAGCGCGCCGTCCGCGTCGCCCGACCTGGCCGCGTCCGTGATGGCGGCCGCGAGCGAAGCGGCGACACCGGACCAGTCCGCCGGCCCCGCCGCGTCCGCCCCGAACGGCGGCGTCACCGTCTCGGGCCAGTCCAGCGCGGCCAGTCGCACGCCCACGTCTGGCCCGGCGTCCGTCATCAGGCGATCCGCTTCGCCCGCCGCGGCGGCCCAGTCATCCCACCCGTCGCCCGGCGCGCGTCCGACCTCCGCCGCGCCGGACGTCCAGCGGTCGGACCAACCCGGCGCACCGCGCGGGAACCGGATTGGCGATGTTGCCACCATCCACAGACGCAGCCCGACCCCCAGGCCGGCGAGCAGCAGCAGGATCAGCACGCCGCGCTTCACGGCTGCTCCGCTGGATCGTCCTCCGGTTCCGACTCCGGATCGTCTTCGGGATCCGCGGTCGGCTTCGGGCGGGGCTGGTTGAAGAGATGATCGCCGGAAGCGCTGGCGGAGGTGAGTGCATTGGCGCGCCAGCCGTCGGGCCATCGGCCGCCGTCGTCCACTCCGTCAGTGCCGATGGAGTAGAGCACATACGCGGCCGCCGGGTCCGAGGCGTGCTGGTCCACCACGCGATACACGAAGGACTCTGTAACGCGGTGCGGATCGGGAGGAAGTTGGTCAAGGTATTGTGGAACGAGCGCGTCCAGAGCATCCGGATAGGGCCCGTGGTCGGCGCGGTACGACTCCAGCGCCAGCATCACGCGGGTGGCGTCCCGCTCGGCAAAGCCGGCCCGCCAAGCCGGGCCGACAAGACCGAGTGCCGGCAGAACGGTGTCGAGCGGGATACGACGCCGTCTGTAGATTGAGTCGGCGTCGAGTCGTGCGGCGAGCTGGCGGACCCGTTCGTGGGCCTCGGCATCGCCCGTGCTTTCGTAGAGCGACCAGTCGATCAGAGCCTGTTCGAATAAACGTAGCTGGTCCTTTGCCATCAACAGTGAATCAACCATGGCCTCCTGGATCGCGCCCAGGCCCAGTTCACGCTCCATCCGCAGCGACCATCGTGGATCAACAACCGGCGGGGCATCGATTGCCTCCCAGAGGGGGACGTACTCGGCCTGTGCGAGCCCGGGCAGGTGCGGACGCAGCGACTCATACACCGCGGTGATGATCGCGGTCTGGACCATGCCCCCGATGATCGTGCCGGAAGCATCGGCAACGCGGGCCAGGGCCCAGGCGCGTTCGATCCAGTCGGCCGCGCTGTCGAAGTCGCCGGCCGCGAGCGCGTCATGCAGCGCCGGAAGAATCACCTCCACCACCGGCCGCCGGGTCTTGCCCAGGGTCTCGGTGCCCTGCACCCACGCGTCCAGCGTGCCAATCGCGTCGGGCACCGGCACGGTGAACCGTTCGATCGGGCGGAGGCGATCCGTCAGTTCCGCGACGCGGGCGCGGTCGGTGGCCGTGTCCAGTTCGGCGAAGACCTCCAGCCACACATCCCAGTTCTCCCCCGGCGTGCGACCGAACTCGGCCGCCGCGGCCTCCCAGCGGGCGGCCCATCCCTGCGGCGTGTTCGGGTACGACGGTGTGGTGCTCGCCCGGAACACCACCAGCGCGATCACCGCGCCGACAACCAGCGCCAGCACGAGCGCGACCGTCCACGCGCCCTTCTTCACCGCCCCCCCCCGCCCGCCGTCCCGCTCCCGCGGACGGAGCCGGCTCTGGTCTTCTTCTCCGCGAACAGCGCCTTGGCCTCACCCGCCAGATAGAAACTGCCCAGGATCAGGATCACGTCCGTCGGCTGCACCGCCCGCCCGGCGGCGTTGATGGCGTCCTTGAGCGTGGGCGCGACCTGCGCCATGGACGCGTCCGGCAGCGCCTCGAACCGGTCCTTCAGATCCGTCGGGTCCATCGCCCGCGGGTTCAGGGACGACTTCGTGAAGATCACCTTGTCCGCCCCGCGGGAGAGTTCGCGCAGCATCCCGTCGACGTCCTTGTCCGACGCGCAGCCGAAGATCACCACCATCGAGTCGTACCTGAGGTGCGCCCCCGCCGCCCGCAGGGTCGCACGCACGCTGTCGGGCGTGTGCGCCCCGTCGACGATGATCCGCGGCGGGGCGTGGATCTCCTCGAGCCGGCCCTGACGCGGCGTCCGTTCCAGGCCGGCCGCCACCGAGCGCTCGGGCAGCCTGAACCCCCGCCCGCGCAGTTCGCACAGAATCGCCAGCGCCAGCCCGCAGTTGGCGGCCTGGTGCTCGCCGAGCATCGGCACGGAGAGGTGCTCGAAGCCCTTGCCCTCCTCGCCCACGCACACGCGCGGGTGGGGCCCGCGCCCGTGCGCCGACTCGAAGCGGCAGGAATACACCACCTCCTCGCCCAGCAGCCGGAACAGCGCGCCCACCTCCGCCGCCTTCGCGCGGAACACGCCCAGCACCCCCTCCTCCTGAGGCACGCTGATCGCGACCACGCCCGGCTTCATGATGCCGGCCTTCTCGGCCGCGATCTTCTCCAGCGTGTCGCCGAGGATCTGGGTGTGCTCGAGCTGGATGCTGGTCAGCCCCACGACCGCCGGCGTGACGATGTTCGTGCAGTCCAGCCGCCCGCCCAGGCCCACCTCCATCACCGCGGCATCGACCGCCTGCTCGGCGAAGATCAGCAGTCCCAGCGCGGTGACGATCTCGAAGAAGGTCGCCGCGCCGTGGTCGGGCTCGATCTGCCGCTCGGCGTTGCGGACCCGCGCCATCGCGTCCGCGAAGATGGCGGCGGAGACCATCTCCTGGCCGATGCGCACGCGCTCGCGCACGTCCACGAGATGGGGCGAGGTGAACAGGCCGGTCGTGTACCCGCACGCCTGCAGGCAGCTGGCCACCATCTCGCAGGTCGATCCCTTGCCCTTGGATCCCGCCACGTGCACGATGGTCAGCGCATCCTGGGGGTTGCCCAGCGCGGCCGCCAGCGCGCGCATCCGATCGAGCTTGAACTGATCGGCCAGCACGCGGTCCTGCCGCGCCTTCTCGAGGTTGGTCCGGTTGTTCAGATACTGCAGCGCCGCCTGATAATCCACGAACACACCGTCGCCTTCCGTGAACGCCGCCGCGCCCTGGTCGCACCCCGCACCCGTCGCCCCGCGGTTCGGTCTTGCCATGGGCCCAGTGTACGCGACACGGCCGCCGTTCCAATGCGGAATCCGCCGGAAATCAGCGGCTCAACCCCGGCCGTCCCGCGCCGCCAGCATCAGCCGTTTCATCTCCGCAACCGCGGCGCGCATCCCGGTGTAGACCGACCGGGACACGATCGCGTGACCGATGTGCAGTTCCTCGATCCCTTCCAGCGCCGCCACCGCTCCCACGTTGTGGTAGTTCAGCGCGTGCCCGGCGTTGAACCGCATGCCCAGCGCCCGGATCCGCGTGCCCGCCGCCTCGACCGCCGCCAGCGCGTCGATCAGTTCACGCCGGCGCATGTCCCCCCCGCACAGCGCAAAGGCGTGCGCGTACGGCCCGGTGTGCACCTCGCACACGTCGAACCCCGCCGTCGCCGCCGCCTCCACCTGCCGCGGCTCCGGATCGATGAACGCGCTGACGATCATGCCGCCCTCGCGCAGCCGCGCCACCACGTCCTTCATCCGCCCCAGCTGGCTCGCCACGTCCAGCCCGCCCTCGGTCGTCACCTCGTGCCGGCCCTCGGGCACCAGCATGGCCGTGTGCGGCCCGATGCGCCGGGCGATGCCGATCATCTCGTCCGTCGCGGCCATCTCCAGGTTCAGCTTGACCTTCACCAGCCGACGCAGCAGTTCCACGTCGCGGTCCTGGATGTGCCGCCGGTCCTCGCGCAGGTGCACGGTGATCCCGTCGGCCCCGCCCAGCTCGGCCTCGTGGGCCGCCCGCACCGGGTCCGGCTCCCCGTCGTCGTGCCCGAAGTCCCGGTACCGGGCCTGGCGGACCGTGGCCACATGATCGATGTTCACGCCCAGCTGGATCATGCCCCATGGTAGCGAACCCCCGCCGCGGTCCTGTCTCTGCACAAGGCTTCCGGTGGACATTCCGTCTACAAAAAACAAAAAACATCTTGCACAAAGTGGAACTTCGGCTCTATAATCCGCAAAGAGATATCAACAATGTCAAAGACCGTCCCCAGCCCGGCCCCCGATCACCCCCTGACCACCCTCCCCCGGGAGGACCTGGACCTGATCGCCGAGCTGGTCCTCCAGTCGGGATCGCTCAAGGGTCTGGCGGAGTCCTATTCGGTCTCCTACCCCACGATCCGGGCCCGCCTGGACAAGACCATCGAGCGTCTCCGGGCGGCCGTGGAGCGGCGGACGCCCGACCCGGTCACCGCCCTCCTGGCGGACCTGGTCGAACGCAACGAACTGAGCGTCTCCGGGGCGCGTCGCCTGCGGAGTCTGATCCAGACCGAAGCCGTGCGGGCCGGTTCGGAACACACCCACGCCGGAACACAGGAGTAGACCCATGGACTGGTGGACACAGGAACAGGCCGGGCTGATCGGCGCCATCCTCGGAGGCGGGTTCGGGGGCATCCTGGTCGGGGCCCTCGGCGGCGGCCTCTGCGGCGGCCTGGCCGCGGTCGGCCGCGCCCGCCGGTTCGTGATGTCCTATCTGACGGTGCTCGGCGTGCTGGCGGCGGCCATGCTGCTCGGCGCCGCGGTGGCCGGGATCATGGGTCAGCCGTACCACGTCTGGTTCCCGCTGCTCCTGCCCGGGGGTCTCACGGCCGTTCTCTTCGGCGTGATGGTCCCGGCGATCCGCGCCCGGTACATCGCGGCCGAGGAACGCCGTCTCGCCGCCGAGGAGTTCCGCAGGGCTTGAATCATTCAGACCCGGCTGACCTCTCCCGCCAGCGCCGCCCACACGTCCCGCACCACCCAGCTCATCGCGTCCTTGGCCCGCTGCGTGGCGGAGGCGATGTGCGGCGTCAGGTACACATTCGGCATCATCAGCAGCTCGTACTCCACCGGGATCGGCTCGGGCTCGTGGACGTCCAGCAGCGCCTGCGCCTCCGGGCGGGCCCGCATGAAGTCGGCGCACGCGCCCGGATCCACCACGAACCCGCGGCTGGTGTTGATGAAGACCACGTCCTCCTTCATCCGCCCGAAGGCATCCGCTCCGACCAGCCCCCGGTTCTCCTTCCGCCCGTCGACGTGCACGGTCAGGAAATCGCTCATCCCCAGCAGTTCGTCCCGCGACACCGGGTCGGCCCCCTCCCGATGGGCCTCGGGGACGGCACGCAGATCGTGGTACACCACGGTCATCCCCAGCGCCCGCCCCGCCCGCGCCACCTTCGAGCCGATCCGCCCGAACCCCCACACCCCCAGCGTCGAGCCGGCCAGCTGGCGCGGCGCCACCAGGTCCGCCCGCAGCGCGTTCCAGGCCTCGGGGTCCAGCGCCCGGTCGAGGTACCCGCGTGGCCGGGTGGCGTCGAGCATGCTGGCCACCACGAACTCCACCACCGCGCTGGTGTTCGCGTCCGGCGTGCTGCACACTGCGATGCCCCGGGCCGCGCAGGCGTCGGTGTCGATGTTGTCCAGCCCGACCCCGGCCCGCCCGACCACCCGCAGCCGGGGCATTCGGGCCAGCAGGGCGGCGTCCACCCGGGTGTAGGTCCGCACCACCAGCGCCTCGGCCCGGGCGGCGGCGTCGATGAACTCCGGGCTCTCCGCCCCGGTCAGCAGCACGTCGGCCCGTTCGCCCAGCCACGCCAGGGGCTCGGGGGTCAGGGGCTCGGTCACGATGACGGTGGGGCGGTCGGGCATGACCCATCATTCGTGCCCGGGCCCTGCCCGGAGCCTTCCGGCCCGTCCCGAAGGTCGATTTTTGAACGAATGGTCCCCGTCCCGCCGATCGTCCCATCGGACCGGGCATTCTTGCTCACGCCCGACATGTCTCAGACCCGTCATCCTCCAAGCACCGACCCGGGAGACCAGGGGCCATGAACAAGACCGACCTGATCGAAGTCGTCGCGTCCCAGCTCGAATCGAGCAAGACCGAAGCCTCCAAAGCCATCGAGGCGGTCATCGCCGCCATCTCCGACGGCCTGTCCAAGGACGAAAAAGTCGCCATCTCCGGCTTTGGCACCTTCACCAAGAAGAAGCGCTCGGCCCGCACCGGCATGAACCCCGCCACCAAGCAGCCGATCCAGATCGACGAGTCCACCACCTGCTCGTTCCGCCCCAGCCAGCAGCTCAAGGAAGTCCTGCACATCAAGTCCCAGCAGCCGGCCTGAGCGGGAAGAGTTTCTTAGCGCGAAGACCGCGAAGTTCGCGAAGAAGAACAGCCCGTATCGAACGGGAATCCTGTCTCGGTCGAACCTCGTCGTGACCTTGTGGACGATCGAAGGTTTCCACACCCAATCTTCGCGCCTCTCGCGATCCTCACCATCAATGACTTCTTCCCTCTGCGGCCTCTGCGTGCCCTCTGCACCTCTGCGTACCTCTTCTCCCCCTCCTCCTCCCCTCACGCCCGCACGACCGAGTCCAGCACGAACCGACGCCCGGTCCACAGCTTCTCCAGCCGCTCGCTGAAGCCGCTCGTCGCCGGCAGGTCGCGACCGCAGCCGATCAACAGGTCCACCATCCCGTGGAAGTCGTCCACGCCGATGTGCTCGCGCCCCACCCGCGGCGTGCCCTGGTAGGTCCCCGCCTGCACCTCGCCCAGATTCGCCATGTTGTGGTAGTTGCCCAGCGGCAGGCACACGCAGGTGCTGGTGTAGCCGTACGCGCAGAACACCGAGGCCTCGCACGCCCCGCCGGCCATCAGCTTGCGCTGCCACTTCCACTTGGGCATCTCGCTGTTCTTCTGGGCCGCGATGGGCATCGAGGGCCCGCCGGCGATCGTCTCGGCCACTTTCGCCACCGCCGCCGTCAGCTCCGGCGAGAACACCGACACCCGGTCCCCCACGCGCACGATCGGCCCGCCGTGGATGGGTGACTCGGGGAACGACCGCGAGTTCTCCAGCGCGATGATGCGGCTGTTCCTGGGCATGAACCCGTCCCGCGCCGCGCCGATCGCCCCGATGAACCCGATCTCCTCCGCCCGCGTGAACAGCACGCGCACATCACCCACCGGCTCGCCCGCCGCGAGCATCAACCGCAGCTCGTCGAACGCCGCCAGCGCGCCCGCCACGGCCGCGAGGTCATCGCACGCGTCGGTGTGCAGGATGCCCCCGAACTCGTCATCGATCACCTGCTGCGGCGGCAGATCCCAGCTCGCGATGTCACCCGATCGTCCGGCCTCCGCGCCGTGCGGGCCGTCGGTCTCGCACACATACTGCTTGAACGGCCGATCATCCGTCTCCGACCACGGCGTGCCGTCGGGGTTGTGCTCGCCCGTGATCGTGCCCAGCGTGCACGAGTCCCCCGTGTGCACCCGCACGCGAGCCTGCGGGAAGTAGTCCCCCATCACGCCGCCGCGGAACCCGAGCACCAGCGTGGTGGGGGAGAGCACCTCGT
>CAYNRF010000136.1:0-9022 GCA_964399525.1 uncultured Phycisphaeraceae bacterium
CATCGCGTCCACCCCCACCGTCCCGCCCACCGAGGCCGGCGCCGCCGGTCTGGAAACCTCCGTCGCCGTGCCCGCGCCGGTGCTGCCCGCCGCGGCGTCCGAACAGACCGGGACGCTCGAGCCCGACACCTGGCCCTGGCTGCGGGAACAGGCCGAGTCCGAGAGCCTGCTGCCCGGCATGCTGATGGGCCTGGGCGTCATGATCGCCATCTACGTGATGATGCGTCACCTGCGACGCAAGCAGGCCCACCGGCCCGTCGTCCCGCCGGCCGAGGACCGCATCGCCGCGATCCACGAACGCGCCATCAGCGGCATCACGCCGGTCGAACGCGCGATGTCCGAGGCCGAGGAACTCGCCCGCCGCCTCGCGGCCACCATGGAGAACAAGGCCGCCCGCCTCGAGCTGCTGATCGAGGAAGCCGACCGCAAGCTCGAGGAGCTCAACCGCGCCGTCGCCCACGCCGGCCGCGTCGGCACCGCCGCCGCCGACCGCACCGCGCGGGCCGCCCGCACCATCGATCCGTCCCTGCTCGACCGCGCTCGCGTCGAGCAGGATCGCGCCGACCGCCACGCCCGCAACGGATCCCACGAACCCGAGCGCCAGAACGCCTCGACATCCCCCGTCCCGACCACGCTCCCCCTGACGCACCACCCCGGCGCCGAGGTCAAGCGGCAGACCCCCAACTTCCCCGCCGACCCGGTGCACCGACGTGTCTGGGCGCTGGCCGACGACGGCATGCCCGCCACCGACATCGCGCGGTCACTCAACCAGCCCGTCGGGCAGGTGGAACTGATCCTCAATCTCCGCAAGTCGGGCTGATCAGAGCAGGTTCAGGCCAGCCAGTCACGCTCCACACGCATGCCCTGCGCCAGCGTGCTCGCGTCGGATCCCTCGATCATCGTCGCCACCGGGTACGCGCAGTAATCCAGGCTGAACGCGCCCGCCGGCCGGTGGTTGCCCGAATGGCCCAGCCCGCCGAAGGGAAGCTTCGAACTGGCGCCCGCGGTGCCGCAGTTGATGTTGACGCACCCCGCCCGCGCTTCCGTCAGGAATCGTTCCTGGGCCGCCGCATCGGACGTGAAAATCGACGCCGCCAGCCCGTACCGCGTCGCGTTGGCCTGTTCGATCGCCTCGTCCAGCGACCCGACCACCGCGATCCGCAGCATCGGCCCGAAGACCTCCTCGTCGCAGCCGCAGTCGTCGACATCCAGCGCGAACCGGTCGACCATGACGATCGAGGGCGTCAGATACCAGCCTTCCAGCCCCGGCACCGCCGTCGATTCAAGGATCACCCGCCCGCCGCGCTGGGCGAACCGACGCTCGGCCGCGAACACCGCGGTGCGCGCCTCCTCGCTGATGATCGGGCCCATGAACACCGGCTCTCCCGACCGCGGGTCGCCGATCACCAGGCTCGACGCGGCCTTGACCACCGCCGGGATCACCCGGTCCGCCACCGCTTCGTGCACGATCAGCCGCCGCGTGCTGGTGCACCGCTGGCCCGTCGTGTTGAAGGCGCAGCGCACCACCTCGACCACCGCCTGGTACAGGTCGGCGTCCGGCATGACGACCGCCGGGTTGTTCCCGCCCATCTCCAGCGCGATGATCCGCCCGGGCCGGTCCAGGTTGGCTTCCATGATCCGCCGGCCCACCGGCCAGGACCCCGTGAACAACACGCCGTCGATGCCGTCGTGATTGACCAGCGCCGACGCGACGTCGGCCCGGCCCTGGACAAGGTTGACCACCCCCGCCGGCGCTCCCGCCTCCCGCAGGGCCGCGTCCAGCATCGCCGCGAGCATCTGGCCCACCGCCGGCGACTTGTCCGACGGCTTGAACACCACCGTGTTCCCGGCCAGCAGCGCCGGCACGATGTGCCCGTTGGGCAGGTGCGCCGGGAAGTTGTACGGCCCCACCACCGCCATCACCCCGTGCGGGCGGAAGTGGCACCGCGCCGTCTTGGCCCCGCCCATCGGAAACTCGAAGGTCTCGATGCGGTGCCTCCCGCTCCGCGGCCCCTCCTCCAGCGTGATGTCCACCTTGGAGCTGATCAGCCCGGCCTCGGCCTGCGATTCCCACATCGCCTTGCCCGTCTCCTCGCAGATCAGGTCTGCCAGCTGATCCTTGCGGGCCTTGGCGATCTCCGCGAACCGGCGCAGCACGCCCGCCCGCCGTTCGGTCGGCCAGCGCGACCACACCGGCAGTGCCGACCGGGCCGCCCGCACCGCGTGGTCCACATCCCCCGGACGCGAAGCGCCGGACCACACCACCCGCGACGGGTGCGCAGGGTTGCGCGAGACAATGTCCGAACCGGGAACCGCAGACCAGACGCCGCCGATCAGATGGGCCGGCGGGTTCGACAGGGCGTCGGGGGCAATTGTCATGCCTTCTTCCCCCGCTTGGCCGGGGCCTTCTTCGCGCCCGCGGCCGGCTTGGCGGCCGCACGCTTGGCGCGCCCCGGCTCCGGCGGCGCGGTGCCGTCGAGCGGCGTGAACCCGGCCGTCACGCCGGTCTGACCCCCCAGCGCCTCGTACGCGTCCCGCGGCACGCACACCCGACCCTGGCGGTCGATGTGGTACGGGCTCTGCACCGCGAAGAACTCCCCGTCCTTGTCCAGCACCGAGACGATCGCCATCCCCATCGCGTCGGCCGGGGCCACCGGGTCGCCCATCTCCAGCCGCCGGGTGTCGCGCACGATCGAGATCTCGTCGGTCTT
This sequence comes from uncultured Phycisphaeraceae bacterium, assembly GCA_964399525.1. Lineage (GTDB taxonomy): Bacteria > Planctomycetota > Phycisphaerae > Phycisphaerales > UBA1924 > UBA6054. Next base: position 2,712 of record CAYNRF010000136.1, read on the forward strand.
GGCGAACAGGTACGGTCCGCCGTCGAACGGATCGACGAAGTTCTCGTACCTGAAGCCCAGCTTTTCGAGCATCCGGCGCGCGGGCACGGTCTCCTTGCCCACCTCGCCGAACTGCATGCGCACCTCCGGCGGCAGGATCGACAGCTGGATGTCGCCGATGGGCAGCAGCGCGGTCATGAACTCACGCGAATACTGGCAGAACCGATCCGCCTCGGTGTAGCTCAGCGGGATGAACCGCCGGCCCAGCGCGTTCCAGATCATGTTCTCGCCGTCGCTGGTGATCGGCGCCATCATCTCGGCCAGGACCGTGGGCCGGAAGATGCGCCGGTGCAGCCCGATGAAGTGGAACCGCACGCTGCTGATGAACCGGCCCAGCTTGTCGGGATGCCCGCGGAACGACGGCTGGAGGATCAGCCCGCCGATCTCCGTCGGCCCGCTCTCGTCCAGATGGATGCGGGCCACGATGGTCTTGGTCCCGAACTTGAGCGTCTCGGAATACTTCTCGCGGGTCTCGAGCTTGAAGCAGACGTTCGGGTTCCCGGGGCCGCCCATCTGGCTGACGATCTGGCTCGTCCCCAGGCAGCCCGGGCTGCGGGTGTCGTCGAGCACGAACATGAACAGCTCGGCCAGCGCCGTCTTCTCGCTGATCCCGCCCGAGCCGGAGTGCCGCTTGGGCGTCAGCTGCTTGCGGTTGACCCCCGCGGCCCGCTCGAAGCTGGCCCGGGAGTTGATGATCTTCTCGATGATGATGTCCTGGTCGGCGGGCAGGTTGATGAAGTGGACCATCTTGGCCAGCTTCAGCAGCGTCGGCGCGTCGTCCATCCTGGCTCGGCGGATCACGAACACGGTTGCATCCCTCGGTCACTGCGGCGCGTCGTCCCGGGGACACGCCCGACCCGGCCGGAACACCGGACCGCTCAGCCCTCGCTGGCCACCCGCGCCATCGCACGCTCGATCACCTGGAACACCCGCGGCCAGTCCTCCATCTTCATCACCGGCAGCGGCGGCAGCATCCGCACGTGGTACGGCCCGTGACCGCAGTAGAACAGCATCACGCCCTCGTCGTAGGCGACGCGGCACAGCTTCATGATCTTCGCCTTCTCGCCGGCGAAGGGCGTGAACCGCATCATGCCGCCCACGCCGCCGATGTGGTGCGAGGTGAACAGCGCGGGGGGGAACCATTCCGGGTGCCGGGACATGAGCCCCTCGACCTGGCCGCGGAACGCGGCATGATGCCGCGCAAAACGCCCGTCCGGCCCGTAGAAGTCCGAGTCGGCCAGGATGTCCAGCAGCGCCGACCCGACGGCGAAGTCCGCCGAGGCGCCGGTGAAGGTGCCGCTGAGCAGGCCGGCCTTGGGGTTGTACTCCTCGGTGAACATCGTGGCGCACGCCTGCGTCATCTTGCCGACGCAGAACACGTCGACGAACTCGCCGAGCTCGTACATCTCGTACGCGAACATCCGCTCCGTGCGGCCGAAGCTCTGGATCTCGTCGTCCCACACGGCGATGTTGTTGGCCTTGCACATCTCCATCAGCACCCGGAAGAAGTCCCGGTTGGCCGTGTTGAACCCGCCCTCGCCCTGCACCAGCTCGAAGATGAAGCAGGCGTAGCTCTTGGGATACCGGTCGATGAACTGCTGGAAACGCCAGACGCAGTGATCGATGAACTTGTTCGCCCCGCCCACCTTCTCGACCGCCACGTCGTTCCAGAACGGCATGTAATCGACCTGCGTGGTCAGCGGGATGCCCTCGCGACCGGCGTGCGAGTCGCCGATCTGGGCCATCGTCACCGACCGGCCCATGAAGCAGTGTTTGAACGCCAGCACCCGCCCGGCCGGGAAATGCTTCTGGTAGCACACCTTCAGCGCGCTCTCGTTGGCCATCGCCCCGGAGGTGGTCATGAACGCGTGCCGCAGCCGTGAGTTGCGGGACGCCAGCCTGACCAGCCGCTCGCCGAACTCGTACGCCCCGAAACCGCTCTGCAGGTTGCCGTGCTTGGTGGTGTCCTCGAGGGCCGACGCCGCCTGCGCCCGGATCACCGCCGGGTGCGAGTGCCCCAGGAAGTGCACGCCGATGCCCGTGATCATGTCCCACTTGACCGAGCCGTCGCCCATCTCGACCAGCGCGCCGTTGCCCAGGCCGCTGGCCAGCGTCGGGTACAGCAGCGGCTTGCCCTTGACCTTCGCGGACCGGTCGAGCATCTCGTCGTAGGTCACCTTCAGGTCCGGGTGGCCCGGACGGATGTCGGTGATCTGCTCCGAATGGCTCCGCACGCGGTCGACGATGGTCTCGATCGCCGAGGCGATCGCGGGGTCCTGGCGCATCTGCTCGCCGACGGTGGCTGTCATGGTCTGGTTGCTCATCGCTGGAACTCCTCGTCAAACAGGCTCATCCAAGGCTTCGGAACCGCCCGCCGAGAGGCGCGCGATGAGGATCGCGAGCATCTGGCAGCGTTCGACGAGGCTGGTCAGGTCGATCCATTCCTCGGGCGTGTGCAGCCCGCCGCCGCGCACGCCGACCGTATCGATTGTTGGCAGGCCCGCGTCCTGCATGATGTTGCCGTCGCACACCCCGCCGGTCTTCTCGAACGGCAGCGTCATGCCCAGGTCCTCGGCGACGGCGCGGGCCCTGAGGGCGAGCGCTTCGGTCCCCGGAATCAGGGGCTTGGCGGGCCGATTGAAACTCCGCCGCACCACCACGCCGGGGAGCGCATCGGCCGGGGTTTGCAGGGCGTCGAGCATCGCACCGAGTTCATCGGCCGAAGCCTGATCCGGGAACCGCACATTCCCCCACGCCGCCGCGGAATCGGGCACCGCGTTCGTCGCCACCCCACCCCGCAGAGGCCCGATATTCGCGATGATGCCGTCCTGCGGCCTGGGCATCCGGGCCACCTCCAGGATGCACTCGGCCAGCTTCGTCACCGCCGAGATCCCCCTGGCAAACTCGCGCCCGGCGTGTGCCGCGCGACCTTTGGTCTCGATCATGAACTGGCCCGAGCCCACCCGCTCGATCGCCAGCGCCCCGGCCCCGCCGCCGGGCAGCGCCGGTTCGAGCGCCAGCCCGAAGTCGTGCGCGGCCGCCTGGACGCGGATGGCCCGCTCGGAGTGGTAGGTCCCGGTCTCCTCGTCGGCGTTGAGCAGGAACGTCCACGAGGCGGGCGCCCCCAGTTCTTCGAGCACTTCGAGGGCGGCGACGGCGATGACCAGCCCGCCCTTCATGTCCACGCAGCCCGGCCCGGTCGCCGTGCGGCCCCCCGGCGCGATGCTCAGCTCGCGGAACGGCCCACGCGGGTCGTGGACGGTGTCCATGTGGCCGGCGATCAGCACCCGGCCCGCGGTGGCGCCCTGCAGGCGGGCACAGACCGAGGTGCTTGGGGTGTACGCGCCGGCGGCGCCCAGCCAGTCGGGCTTCGGGTCGCCGGGGATCTGTCGGTGATCCGCGCCGAGCACTTCGAGGCGTCCGGTGAGCAGGCGGCGGGTCAGTTCGATGCCGTCCTGATTGAATCCGCCGGTCGGGATGCCCACGTGCAGGCGGAGATCCTCGAGCAGAGCGGATTCCCGCGCTTTGACCGCCCGCACGATTCGTTGTTCCAGCCCGGAAAGCGTCACCACGGAGTCTAGCCCGGCCGCGGGTGGCACCCCCAAAAAAGGGCCGCCCCCGCGCGGAGGGCGGGGGCGGCGGATGGGGACAGAATCCCCATCGTGTGGGGAGAGACGAGGGATGCTCAGCGCCGGCGACGGGCCGCGAGCAGGCCGCCGAAGGCCAGCGCCGCCAGGCCGCCCGGCGTCGGGACAGCCTGGACCAGGGCCGCGCCGACGACCGCGCCGCCGAGGTCGGCCGAGGCGAGCTGGTTGTCCAGCAGGAACCCGGCGAACTCCGCGCTGACCAGCAGGTCCGCGCCGATGGTCAGCGAGGAGGCGGTGGCGTCGAGCGTGCTCGGAGCGCCGACGTCGAACAGGATCGCGGAGATGCCGGTGGTGGACGCGACGAAGAAGCCCGACCGGGCGCCGCCGACGCGGGCCGCGTCGAAGCCGATGGTGAAGTTGCCCACCTCGACCGCGTTGTCGTTGAAGAACACCGAGCCGGTGTGCTCGATGGTGCCCGAGAAGGTGCCCAGGAAGTTGTCCGAGTCGTAGGCGAAGGTGGTCGGCAGGCTGGCGGCGTCGCGGGGGTTGATCCCGAAGGCGACCGAGCCGTCACCCAGGTTGCCCGGGGCGATCACGTCCCCGGACACGCCGGAGAAGTTGAGGCTCGCCGCGGAGGCGAGCGTGTCGAAGTCGAGCGTGACGGACGTCTGCCCGCCGGTGACGAGCACCGGAGCGGCGACGGCCGAGCCGGCGGTCAGCGCCAGAACCGCACCCAGGGCCATCTTGAAGCTTGTCATGATTCACTCCTCCCGCGCGCCAGTGCGCAAAGACACCGCGCCACGCGCGGCTGATCGCGGTGCCTACCCACACGGTGTCCGAGAACACCCCGGCCACTGATAGTGAGAACTCATTCGCACGCACGTCCGGGAACGGATGCGGAGTCTTCCGGTCTTTTTTGAATCTTGACGAAGCAGCCGCCCGTCACCCGGACGGCCCGTCGGCTCACGGGATCGCGATCATGCCCAGATCGATGATGACCCCGCTGGGCATGTAGAGGTCCGCGTTGAGCTGGTCGCTGGCCACGCTGGTGAAGACCAGACAGTTTCGTCCGGAATCGGCGGCGTAGAGCAGGTCGCCGTCGCTGGGGCCGGCGAGCCGGCCCATGCGCGGCTTCTGGACCTGCAGATGGTAATGGGCGAGGGCGCGATCGCTGAACCGGATCATGTCGCCGCTGGCCACGAAGCGGTCGTCGCCGATGCGGTCGCGGGCCCGCGGGCGGAACAGGACGGCGCGGTAGCCGGCGGCCTCGGCGGCTTCGAGGATACCGCCGTACTCGGTGCTCTCGTCGCGGCGGTCGAGCCCGACCTGCTCGATGAGGCCATCGAGCGTGCCGCGCTGACGGAGGGCGTCGTCGACGACCAGCACGGTCAGCAGGTCGGCCCAGGACATCTGGTCGGCGCGGTCGTCGAGCCTTTCGGAACGGCGGCGCTGGCCGCGGTCGGCGTCGCGCGTCTGGCGGTTGCGCCCATCGAGCCGCGTGTTGAGCTCGGCGAGCAGGCCGGCACGGTCCGTGCCGATCCAGGCGGGGCGGTGCGCCGCGGCCCAGCGGACGGGCTCGGCGTGCCGCAGCTCAAAGCCGCGCCGCTGGTCGGCGGACAGGGTCTGCGCGGCGCGGGCGGCGTCGGCCCACCAGGACGCGTTGCGGGATCGCAGGTCCGGATCCTCGTTGCGGGTGAGGCGGCGGAGCCAGGCGAGTTCGGAGCCGGTGCGCGGGATGGCGTTGAAGTCGCGCAGGGCGGCGCGGAGCATCTCGACATCGGCGGCGGATCCGGGTTCGGCGTCGGGCGGCAGCGGTTCGCCGATCAGGCGGGCGCGGACGCGCCCGGTGGTGTCCAGACGCGACAGCAGCGACCAGGCGTCGTCGCGGGTCCGATCCTCGGCACGCAGCACCGCGCCCTCCTGTTCGCCCGAGACCCAGCGGCTGGGGCGGAGGAACACGGCGTAGACGGCCTCCTCGACGGTCATGCCGGGGTTGAGCCGCTCGATGGCGGCCCGCTCGGCGCGGGCTGCGTCGGGCACGTTGGGGCTGCTCCGCGCGTAACTGCGCACGAGTGCGGGCGTCAGCTCGGTCCAGCCGCGCTGGACGCCGGTGTCGGCGAGCAGCCGCACGATCTCGGGCGAGCGCTCGGTGGGCAGCATGAGGCGGGCCATGTTCAGCGAGTCGGCGGCGCCCTCCTCGCTGGTGTCGCTCATCAGCAGGCGGATGAGCGTGGCGCGGACGCGCTCCTCGGTCGCGTTCGACCAGGCGAGGCTCTTGAACGCTTCGCGGGTGCGCTCGCGGACGCGCACGCCGGACTCGACCTCCGCCCAGGCCTTCTCGGCCGCGGCGACTCGATCGCGCTCGAGCAGCTCGGGGTTGCGGACGTCGAGCAGCGGATTGCCCGAGGGCTTGAAGCGGCTGGATGAGGAACAGCCGCCCAATCCCCCCACTGTTGCGACGCCGCCCGCGACACCGAGCGAGAGCACCGCGGAGAGGAGCGAGACCATGAGCCGGCGCACGACTGGGTTGAAGTCTTCCATGACGCACGCAGTCTAGTGCGAAGCGGTCGGGAGGGGGGAAGCGACCGCTCGGGGGTCTCAACGGCTTCGGGCTTTGGGGCGGGGCTTGTAGCCTCGGGGGTACTTGCCTCTCTGCGTGGGTCTGCCCGGCGTGGGGTTGGCTGC
>CAYNRF010000137.1:0-8893 GCA_964399525.1 uncultured Phycisphaeraceae bacterium
CCCCTTCCGACGTGACTGCCATCACCGGCGCGTTGACGGAGCTGGCCGCGCTGTGGGATCAGGGGGCGTTCCAACTCGACGACCGCTTCGAGGACGGGCACTCGGCGATCGAAGCATTCCTGACCGAGCGGCTCGGGGACGTCGGCGGACGCGTGCATCTCGGACGCAGCCGCAACGACCAGGTGCTCGTGGCCACGCGTCTCTACATGATCGATTCACTCGATGCGCTGGGGCGGTCCCTGGCAGCGTCGGCCCGCGCGGCCCTGGATCGTGCCCGGGCGGACGCGGACGCCCCGATGCCGGGGTACACGCACCTCCAGCGGGCCGTGCCCTCGAGCGTCGGCCTGTGGATGGGATCATTTGCCGAGTCGTTCGCGGAGTCGGCCGAGCTGGTCGCGATGACGCGTTCGTGGATCAATGCCTGCCCCCTCGGCACCGCCGCCGGGTACGGCGTGAACCTGCCCCTGGCCCGCGAGGAGGTCGCCGCCCGCCTCGGATTCCCGCGGGTGATCATCAATCCGATGGCCGCCCAGGCCAGCCGCGGGAAGCATGAGGTCCAGGTCCTCGGCGCGATGTGGCAGGCGATGCAGGACGTCCGCAGGCTGGCCTGGGACCTGAGCCTGTTCAGCACCGCCGAGTTTGATTTCGTGCGCATGCCGCCCGAGATGGTGACGGGCTCGTCGATCATGCCGAACAAGAAGAACCCGGATCTGGCCGAACTGCTGCGTGCTTCGTGCGCGGTCGTTGGCGGGGCGATGTCCGAGTTGCAGCAGGTGGTGAGCCTGCCCAGCGGATACCACCGCGATCTTCAGCTCACGAAGCCGCCTCTCGTCCGGGCGACGCGCACGACGCTCGACGCGGTCTGCCTCGTCCCGGATGTCCTCCGTCGCACCGAGTTCCGGTTCGAACGCATGCGTTCGGCCATCGACGCGGCGATGATGGCCACGGACAGAGCCGTCGAGCTGTCCGCCCAGGGGATGTCCTTCCGCGAGGCGTACCGCCGTGTCGGCGACTCGCTCGACGCTCTGGTCCAGGCCGATCCCGCCGCCAGCCTCGCTGCCCGCGTCTCCCTGGGTGGGTGCGGAAACCTGTCGCTGGACGCGATCGGAGACCGCATCGAACGGCTCGGCCCCGCCTGACGGGGATGGATGGACGAGAGCTCTCATGGTGACCACGCTCGGCGGCATCGGCCTGTTTCTCCTGGGCATGATGCTCCTCACGGACGGCATCCGATCGCTCGCAGGCACCACGCTGCGAACGGTCCTGACCCGTTTCGTGCGCGGCCCGGTCACCGCCATGCTCTCCGGGGCCGGCCTGACCGCACTGCTGCAATCGTCCAGCGCCACCATGCTGACGACCATCGGATTCGTCAGCGCCGGTCTGATCACGTTTCCCCAGGCCGTCGGGGTGATATTCGGGGCGAACATCGGCACCACCAGCACGGGCTGGATCGTTTCGCTGCTCGGCTTCAAGCTCTCGCTGGGAGCGGTGTCGCTGCCCCTCGTGTTCCTGGGCGCGCTGGGCCATCTGCTGGGGCGTGGCCGGGTGGCGAGCGCATCGCTGACGCTGGCGGGCTTCGGCCTGCTCTTCTTCGGGATCGGCCTGATGCAGGAGGGCATGGGCGGCATCGCCGAGCGGATCGACCTCTCGCTCCTTCCCGGCCAGGGCTTCGTCGGAGCGTTGGTGCTGGTGGTCGTGGGCATCGCGATGACGGTGGTGATGCAGTCGTCCTCCGCGGCGATGGCGATCACGCTGGCCGCTCTGCATACGGGTGGAATCGACATCGAGCAAGGCGCCGCGCTGGTGATCGGCCAGAACATCGGCACCACCGTCACCGCCGCATTGGCCGCGATCGGGGCGAGCACAGCCGCCAGGCGGACGGCGGCCGCGCACATCGCCTTCAACGTGATGACCGGGACATTCGCGTTCCTCCTGCTCCCCGCCTTTGATTGGAGCGTGGACCTGTGGGAGCGGCACGTCGCGCACCCGGCCGGCACCGGCGTGCTCGCCGGGTTCCACACCGCGTTCAACCTGCTCGGCGTGGCATTGTTCCTGCCCGTCGCCGGCCGCTTCGCCCAGGCGATCGAGCGGCTCGTGCCGGAGCGTGAAAGCGAGTTCACACGTCACCTCGATCCGTCCGTGACGCGGCTCGGACCGGTCGCGATCGAGACCGCCCGCAGGCTGCTTCTTGAGATCGAGTCGCAGATGGCATCACGCATGCAGTCGCTCCTGACGGGAGTGCGGTCGAGTCGAGCGGAGGATGACCGCTTCCAACAGGCCCGGGCCGCGCTGCCGCGCGTCGCCGAGTTCGTCGCGCGCATCGGCGCCGAGACCTCAAGCACCGCCGACACGGAGCGTCAGACCGGCCTGGTCCACGCCCTCGATCATCTCGATCAGCTCGGGGAGGTCATCGATCGGCTCGATGATCGTCCGGCCATGGTCCGAGGCCAGGAAGTCACCCAGATCCGGACCGCCCTGGAGGACCTGCTCCGCTTGATCGGGCCCGACCAGAACGCGGTGACGCTCGCGGCCCGCGCAGCCCGGATCGCAGAACTGCGACGGACGCTGCGCTCCGATCTGCTCGCGCGAACCGCGCGCGGCGCCATATCGGCGACCGAGGCCGGTGACGTCATCGACACGGTGCGCTGGCTCGACGCGGTGGGCTATCACCTCGGCCGGACGGCCTTCCACCTCGGCACCCCGGCGTCCTATCCCCCCAGCTTGGACTCGAGCTCGGACCATCGCTCGTAGAGCGCGGCGACCGCCTGCTGAGCCGCGGAGAGCGCGTCGCACGCCCGGGCCATGCGCATCCGATCGCCGGCCACCGACGGATCATTGACGGCGTCCTGGGCTTCCGCCAGCTTGCTCTCCGCCTCCATGATCCGCCGCTCGATGGCGTCGTACTCGCGCTGCTCATGGTAACTGAGCTTCCTGCGGCCCGCCGACGTCGCCGCCGGACCCTTCGCGCCCGGGTCAGCGCCGGGACGCCCCGCCGGGCCGTCCGGCACACCGACCGGCTCGGCGGGCCCCGCCGCGAGCGCCTGATCCAGCGCGGCGAACAATCTCGACCGGCCCGACCCGTCGAGGCTGAGGATCTGAGTCGAAAGGCGGCCCAGCATCGCCCGATCGTGCGTCACCAGGATGATCGCGCCGGGGAAGTCTTCGAGCGCTTCCTCCAATGTTTCGAGGGTCGGGATGTCAAGATCGTTGGTCGGTTCGTCGAGCACGAGCACGTCGGCCGGTTCGAGCATGATGCGAGCGATGTGGATGCGGGCCAGCTCGCCGCCGCTCAACGACGACACCGGCTGTGCGAGCTGCTCGTCACGGAACAGAAACCGTCGTGCCCATGAGGCCACATGCATCGGTCTGTCGCGGAACCGGACCTGGTCACTGATCGGGCACAGCGCTTCCTTGAGCGTCAGGCTCGGGTCGAACTCGGTACGATGCTGGCTGAAGACCGCCACACGCGGCCGGGGGTCCGAGAGCACCACCTCGCCCGCGTCGGGCTTGAGCTCGCCGGTGAGCACACGGATCAGCGTCGTCTTGCCGCTGCCGTTGGGTCCCAGCAGACCAAGACAATCGCCCACGCCCAGCACGAGGTCCATGCCGGAAAACAGCGTGCGTCCGCCCATCGACTTGGAGATCTGCCGGGCGGAGATCAGCTTCTTGGTCCGGCGGTCGGTCGCGCTGAAGTCAACGCGTGCCGCGGGCCCGGCGGCGGCCGAGTTGCGGGCCTTTAGTCCGGCCAGTTCACCCATGCGCTCGTGACTGGCCAGGATGCGACCCTTGGCCTTGGTTCCGCGCCCCTGCGGGCCGCGGGACAGCCACGCGAGATCCCGACGCACCTGGTTCGCCATCACCTTCTGGGCCTGCGCCTGCCCGTCGAGAAACTCCTGCTTGCGGCGCAGAAACTCGGTGTAGTTCCCGTCCACACCGAACAGCCCGTCCGGGTAGGCCGCGCTCAGCTCGGCGACGCGCGTCGCCACCGACTCGAGGAAAGTCCGGTCGTGGGTGACAAAGACAGAGGCGAACGGGCAGGCCCCGAAGACCCCTCTTCGCAGGAAAGACTCGAGCCAGCCGATCGCTTCGAGATCCAGGTGGTTCGTCGGCTCATCGAGGAGGATCACATCGGGCTCGCCAGCGCACCCGGCGAGCGCACGGGCCAGTGAGAGTCGTTTGCGCCACCCGCCGGACAACCGATCGCATGCGGTGTGCAGACGGTCGCCCGAGAATCCCAGCTTGTCCAGAATCAGCGCCGCGGCGACGTCCGCTTCATGCTCGTCATGCACTCCACCCATCAGATCGAGGTGCGTCCGCGCGGCCGAGACCACCACCGAGACCGGATCGGATCCCGCCGGGAAGCTGTCCGACTGGGGCACGTACACGACCCGCGTGCCCCGGGCAACACCGGTGAGGCCCTCATCGGGGTTGATCTGGCCGGCGAGGATCTTGAGCAGCGTGCTCTTGCCTGCCCCGTTGGGGCCGATCAGTCCGAGCCGATCTCCGGGAAACAGCGACAACGACACCCCGGAGAACAGGGGCCGCATGGCGTACGACTTCGACAGCCCTCGGGCGGAGATCAGCACGCCGGATGCTACGCCCCCGACCGGACCGTTACCCGGTCGTCAGGGGCAGCCGGCGTTGTAGAGGCCCAGGAACGCGGCCAGATCGAAGAAGTTGATGATGCCGAACGGGGGCGCGATATCGGCCGCGGGGTCTTGGAGGTTGTACAGGTCGATGAACGCCGCAAGATCGAAGAAGTTGATCAGGCCATCATCGTTGACGTCCGCGGCGCAGGAGGCCGGAGCGGCAACGATCACCAGATCCGCCGTCAGCGATCCGCCGAAGACGAGCGACTGCGGCGTCAGCGTGATGAGCACGCCCGCGGTCGCCGTACCCAGTGTCGGCAACTCGAAGGGGATGGTCGGCAGCGGGGTCGGGTCGACGGGGACATCGACCGCATCGGCGGTGCCCGTCGCGGCCACGCTGACGCGGACCGAGCCGTCACCCTGCCGGATGACCTGGCCCGCCAATGGCAGCACCAGGACCAGCCCTTCCACGTCGTTCGGCACCGGATCGGTGCCGGGCAACCCGACCGAAAGGGTCAGTCCCGCCTCGCCTGGCACGGTGGCGACAAAGTCGAACACGTCGGGATCGGCCGTCGGCGTCAAGACGCCAAGGCCCGGCCCGGACTGCGTGAAGACCGCCCGCGTCAACGTCGCTGCATCGGTGATCGGGACTGTGACGGGCACGCCGCCCGGGTAGATGAATGAGGGGTTGATAGTGTTGAAGGTGCTGAAACTGAGGGTGACCGAGACGTCGACCCCCCCCTGCGTCCCGTTGAGAAGGTCCAGCGAGAGCCCGTCGAATCCGATCAGGCCGGCATCAAAGTCGATCTCCAGTCCGGTCGACCCGGACGGATTCGAACTGGTCTGGCCCTCGGCCGAGATGGATGCGGTCGTCGGGATGGGGTTGTTGCCAGAGCCACCGAAGAGTCCCGGGCGGGTCTGGGTGCCCGAGGGGTTGTTGACCGGGTCATAGTCGCCGATCAGGGTTCCGGCGGTCTGCAGTTGCGTGGAGGTCCCCAGCATCGCCTGGCTGACCTTGGAGTCAACCACCCCCTCGAACGGCGCCGCCAAAGCCATCCCTGCCGCAACCCACAGCGACGACAAAGCCGTGATTCGATCCATGGTCGACTCCTCCTGTGATGGACATCCTACCACGGCGGACCCCCGACCCCAAGAGCGAACCCGGGGGCTCGGGCGGGATTACAATCGGACATGAAGTTAACCCCCCTCGCCACAGCCGCCGTCGTGTTCTCGGGCCTTCTGAGCCTTGTCTGCTCCCCTTCGGCCGCCCAGAACCGCCCGGGCGAACCCCTCCAGGGCCCCGTGCCTCCGACCGCAAGCTCGCCGGCCGCAACGGGCTGGAAACCGGTCGAGGTCGTGTCGGGTCTGATGCACCCCTGGGCGATTGCATGGCTCCCGGATGGCTCGGCGCTGATCACCGAGCGGCCCGGGCGTCTGCGGCTGCTCCGCAAGGACCAGTCGCTCCATCCCGATCCGATCGAGGGCGTGCCGGACGTTCTGGCCGAACGACAGGGCGGTCTGATGGACGTGGTGCTCCACCCGGATTTCGAAACCAACCGGCTCGTCTATCTGTCGTACTCCCACGGAACGAACCGGGCCAACCACACCCGCATCGCCCGGGGCCGGCTTGAAGGGCACGCCCTGAAGGATGTCGAGGTGCTGTTCACGACCGAGCCGGCCAAGTCGGGCGGCTTTCACTTCGGCTGCCGCATGCTGTTCCTCCCCGACGGGTCGCTGCTGTTCACCGTCGGCGAGGGCAACATGAAGACCCCGGCCCAGGACATGGGTTCTCACTGGGGGAAGATCCTCCGCATCCTGGACGATGGTTCGCCCGCGACCGACAATCCGTTCCAGGCCCGGGTGGATGCCGCCCAGGAGATCTATTCCTACGGGCACCGCAACCCGCAGGGACTCGCCATGCATCCGGAGACCGGCCAGGTGTACTCGACCGAGCACGGCCCCAAGGGCGGTGATGAACTCAACCTGATCGAACCGGGCAAGAACTACGGCTGGCCCGAGGCGACCTACGGGTACGAATACCACGGCCCCCGCGTGAGCCAGCACACCGCGCTCCCCGGCATGACCGACCCGATCGTCAACTGGACCCCCTCGATCGCGGCCAGCGGGCTCGCCTTCTACACCGGCGACCACTTCCCCGAGTGGAAGGGCGACCTCTTCGCCGGCGGGCTTGTGCTGCGCCAGGTCCGGCGTGTGATGTTCGAGGACGGGAAGGTCGTCGGCGACGAAACCCTCCAGTTCGACAAGCGCATCCGCGACGTGCGTCAGGGACCCGACGGGTATCTGTATGTCCTGACGGACGAGCGGAACGGGCAGCTGCTCCGGATCGAGCCCGACGGGGACTGATCTTCGTGGCTGACGCCCTCCACCACTGCCCCCCCCATTTGGGGCAATTCGAGGCGGTGCCGGTCATTCACCCTTGTGGTGGAGTTTTCTCGCGGGTACATTGCGCGCATCCGGCCGGGGGTCTGCGTTCCAATCCCATGCCATGTCGTCCGTCCGGCTTCGGCCGGCCCGTTGTCTGTTGAGGTTCTTGCGGTCGTTCGCGAACGGACGGCCGGGTTCGAGAGAGTTCAGAGAGACCTGTCAGAGAGAAGGAGATTCAGATGAAGGTTCCCGCCCTCGCCCTGGCGGTCGTCGCCGGGCTGGCCGTCCATGCGGACGCTCAGTTCGTCATGATGGCCGATTCCACGAACAACCGGATGGTGCTGTTCGACCCGACCGACGGCTCGGTGGTCAACGACAACTTCTTCGCCCTCGCGGGCGGCACGACCGTACACGCCATGCAGGTCGGAAACGAGATCTGGGTTTCCGAACAGATCGGCGACCGCATCTCGCGCTGGGACTTCGAGGGCTCCTCGCTCGGAGCGATCTCCGGCGGGCTGGACAACATCCGCGGCATGGGCGTGATCGGCAACACGGTGTATGTCACCAACGCCGGAACAAGCAACGGCGCGCCCGGTTCGGCGATCGTGATGTTCGACTCCGAAGGCTCCAATCTGGGATCCTTCAGCACCTCCGGCCTGGCCCCCAGCCCCTTCGGCATCCTCGCGTACCAGGGCGGGATGCTTGTATCCTCGTCCAGCGGCAACAACGACATCCATCATTTCGACCTCGAAGGCTCTTCCATCGGTGCGTTCCACAACTCGGGCGGGCTCAACTTCGCCGAGCAGATGGCCTACGCCAGCAACGGTGACATCCTGGTCGCCGGCTTTTCCTCGAACAACATCGCCCGCCTCGATTCGGAGTCCGGCAACATCATCTCGTCGTTCTCCGCCTCGGGCGCCCGCGGCGTCTATCAGCTCGGCAACGGCAACATCATGTGGACCAACGGCTCCGGCGCCCACATCTTCGACGTCAACACCGGCGGAAGCACCCTCGTGTACGCCGGCGGCGGACGTTACCTCGATTTCCTGAACATCCCCACCCCGGGCGTGCTGCCGATGCTCGGCCTGGCCGGCATGCTCGGTGCCAGGCGCCGCCGCTGACACCGGTCCCGCACGCACGGAATGGCTCCAACTCCCCGGCCAGAGGCCGGGGTTTTTTCTTGTTCCGCTCCGACAGCCCTTGAGAGCTCGCATGCCGGGCACTCAAAGAAAAAACCCCGCCGTTGGCGGGGTGGTCTCGAAAGCGGGTGATCGGGATCGAACCGACGACATTCAGCTTGGGAAGCTGACGTTCTACCACTGAACTACACCCGCGACGCCTCGTGCCTACGCCGCCCGCGCCCCGTCGTCAAGACGCCCGCCCGCACGGCGCCGACGGTCCCGCTTTGCGGCCCGCCGCGCGCCTGCGCTAGGCTGGGGCGCGGGGGCCGCGGCGGCCCCGGCGCGCGCGCCCCGGACCCGGGAGGACCCCCGATGGAGGCGGACTTCGTCATCGTCGGCGCGGGCAGCGCCGGCTGCGCCCTCGCCTTTCGGCTGACCGAGGCCGGGGCGAGCGTGATCGTGATCGAGCACGGCGGCTCCGACGCGGGCCCGCTGATCCGCATGCCCGGCGCGCTCAGCTACCCGATGAACCTGCGCCGCTACGACTGGGGCTATCGCACCGAGCCGGAGCCGCATCTCGGCGGGCGGCGCCTCGCCTGCCCGCGGGGGAAGGTGATCGGCGGGTCGTCCTCGATCAACGGCATGGTCTACGTCCGCGGCCATCCGCGCGACTACGACCACTGGGCCGAGCAGGGGGCCTCCGGCTGGGGCTGGGCGGACGTGGCCCCCTATTTCCGCCGCATGGAGCGCTGGGAGGACGGCGGCCAGGTCGGCGACCCGGGGTGGCGGGGGAGGGAC
>CAYNRF010000138.1:0-8893 GCA_964399525.1 uncultured Phycisphaeraceae bacterium
CCCGAGGGCTACACCGCCACCGACATCATCTGCCGCTACAAGCGCATGCGCGGGTTCAACGTCCTCCACCCCATGGGCTGGGACGCCTTCGGCCTGCCCGCCGAGCAGTACGCCATCCAGACCGGGGTGCACCCGGAGATCACGACGCGCAAGGCCATCGACAACTTCCGGCGCCAGCTCAAACGATTCGGGTTCTGCTACGACTGGTCGCGCGAGTTCGGGACGATCGACCCGGGGTACTACCGGTGGACCCAGTCGATCTTCCTCAAGCTGTACCACGCGTGGTTCGACCCGCAGGCCGGCAACGGACGCGGACGCGCCCGCCCCATCGACGAGCTCATCGAGGAGTTCGTCACGGGCAACCGCCGCGTGCGGCTGAACCCCGCCGCCGCGGAGTACACCGGCGCGGGCGACCTGCCCGACGGCACCGACGCCGGCGCGTGGGACACCCTGGATCAGGAGACCAAGCGGGCCATCATCGACTCCTACCGCCTGGCGTACCTGAGCCAGCAGACCGTCAACTGGTGCCCGAAACTCGGCACGGCCCTGGCCAACGAGGAGGTCATCGACGGCCGGTCGGAGCGCGGCGGCTACCCGGTCTTCCGCAAGCCGCTCCGCCAGTGGATGTTCCGCATCACGGCCTACGCCGAACGCCTGCTGGACGACCTCGACTGGCTCGACTGGCCGGCGTCGACCAAGACCCAGCAGGCCGAGTGGATCGGCCGCTCGGAAGGCGCCGAGATCGACTTCCCGCTGCTCGACATGCGCGGCAACCCGTCGGGCGAATCGCTGCGCGTGTTCACCACGCGGCCGGACACCATCTTCGGGGCCACCTACATGGTGGTCGCGCCGGAGCACCCGCTCGTGGAGCTGGCGCTGGAGATGTCCTACCCCGATGCCGACGTCGACGCCCTGGCGGCCTACGTCCGCTGGGCCCGCAACCGCTCCGACGTGGAACGCCAGGAGTCCAAGGACAAGACCGGCGTGTTCACGGGCGTGTCCGTCATCAACCCCGTCACCAAGCAGCCCGTGCCGGTGTGGACCAGCGACTACGTGCTCATGGGCTACGGCACCGGGGCCATCATGGCCGTGCCCGCCCAGGACACGCGCGACTGGGAGTTCGCCAGGAAGTTCGATCTGCCGATCGTCCGCACCGTCAAGCCGCCGGAGGGCTGGGGGGACGAGCCGTACACCGGCGACGGTCCGGCGATCAACTCCGAGTTCCTCAACGGCCTGCGCGTCGCCGAGGCCAAGAAGAAGATCACCACCTGGCTGACCGAGCACGCCGTGGGCGCACGCCGGGTCAACTACCGCCTGCGCGACTGGCTGTTCAGCCGCCAGCGGTACTGGGGCGAGCCGTTCCCGGTGGTGTTCGACCAGAAGGGCCAGCACCACCCGGTGTCGGACGCCGCCCTGCCGGTGGTGCTGCCGCCGCTGGCCGACTATCAGCCGGAGGAGTCCGAGGAGCCGCAGCCGCTGCTGGCCAAGGCGGCCGACTGGGTCCACACCACGGCCGGCGCCGCGGGCGTGACAGACCTGCCGCCGGACACGCCCGTCCGCCGCGAGACCAACACCATGCCCGGCTGGGCCGGCTCCTGCTGGTACTACCTGCGCTACTGCGACCCCGGGAACGACCAACGCTTCGTGTCCCGCGAGGCCGAACGCTACTGGATGGTCACGCCGGAACTGAGCGTGGACCCCGAGGAGGTGCACGAGTCGGGCACGTTCCAGCCCGGCACGCAGCGCGTCGGCGGCGTGGACCTGTACATCGGCGGCAACGAGCACGCCGTGCTCCACCTGCTCTACGCCCGCTTCTGGCACAAGGTGCTCTTCGACCTGGGCGAGGTCTCCACGCCCGAGCCGTTCCACAAGCTGTTCCACCAGGGCCTGATCACCAGCCACTCGTTCCAGCGGGCCGACAAGTCGCTCGTGCCCACCGACGAGGTGGAGAACCGCGGGACCGACGACAAGCCCGCCTACTTCGAGATCAAGACCGGCCAGCCGGTCAGCCAGATCATCGCCAAGATGTCCAAGAGCCTCAAGAACGTCGTCAACCCCGACGACATCATCGCCGACTACGGCGCCGACACCTTCCGGCTCTACGAGATGTACATGGGGCCCCTCGAGGCCAGCAAGCCCTGGAACACCCGCGACACCGTCGGCCTGCACCGCCTGCTGCAGAAGATCTGGCGGATGTGCGTCGATGAGTCCACCGGCGAACCGCGCCTGACCGACCAGGCCGACCCCGACACCGAGAAGCGGCTGCACCGGCTGACCGCCAAGGTCGGCGCCGATATCGAGAAACTCGCGTTCAACACCGCCATCGCGGCCGTCTTCGAGTTCGTCAACGCCGCCGCGACCCTCACGCGCGACCAGATGTCCCGCTTCGTGCGCGTCATCGCCCCCTTTACGCCGCACCTGGGCGAGGAGCTGTGGCACCGCCTGGGCATGCACGACGCCCCGGGGGCGGTAGGCTCGGTGGCGCTGGCCCCCTGGCCGCACTACGACGAGGCCATGCTCGTCGATGACGAGATCGAGATCCCGGTGCAGATCCTGGGCAAGCTCCGCGGCAAGATCGTCGTCCCGTCCGGGGCCGACGCCGGCGCGACCGAAAGGGCGGCCCTGGACGATCCCCGCATCCGCGAGCTGATCGAGGGTAAGTCGGTGCGCAAGGTCATCGTCGTGCCCGGACGCCTGGTCAACATCCTGGTCGGCTGAGCGGTGCGCCGCCTGGGATCCATCGCCCGCCGCCTCGGGAGGACGCTCATGACCACCGCCCGCCCGGAAGCGCCCGTCGTCTTCGAGTGCCCCGGCACCTGCCCGTGCTGCGACCGGGACGGCGTGTTCCGCGCGCGGGACCCGTGGCTGCGCGATCACCTGCTGTGCGAGCACTGCGCGTGCATCCCCCGCGAACGCGCCCTCATGCTCACCATCGAGCGGTGGTACCCGGGCTGGCGCGGCCTGCGGATCCACGAGTCCTCGCCGGGCTACCGCGGGGCCAGCATCAAGCTGCGCGACCAGGCCGAGCACTACACGGGCACGCACTTCCATCCCGGCGTGCCGCCCGGCGCGCCCCTGCCCGGGACGCGCTGGACCTGCCAGGACCTGGAACGCCAGACCTTCCCCGACGCGTCGTTCGACCTGGTCGTCTCGCAGGACGTCTTCGAGCACGTGCTCGACCCGGCCGCCGCCTTCCGCGAGGTGGCCCGCACGCTCCGCCCCGGGGGGGCCCACATCTTCACCACCCCGCTGGTCAACAAGCACCGCCCCAGCCAGGTCCGGGCCAGCCACGGGGAGGACGGCGGCATCGTGTATCACCACGAGCCCGAGTACCACGGCAACCCCATCGACGCCAAGGGCTCCCTGGTGACCATGCACTGGGGCTTCGACATCGCCGAGCACATCCACGCGGCGTGCGGGCTGCCCACCACCATCGTGCAGATCGACGACCTGTCCCACGGCATCCGGGCCGAGTTCATCGAGGTCTGCGTGACGCGCAAACCTTCGTAGTTCCCACCATGTGTTCTTGTTCGCCGGGGTGAAGCCCGGTAGCATGGTCCGTGTCGCGCCCCGGCCGCCGCACCCTCCTCCACTCCTTCCTGCCGCCAATCGGAGAGTCCATGAGCCAGTTCGACACCGCCCCCGCCCCGGTCCAACCCGGCGATCGTCCCCTGTCGGGCATCGCCCTGTGGGCGATGATCCTCGGGATCGTCTCGCTCTGCCTCGGACCTCTCGGGCTGGTGGCGGTGGTGCTGGGCATCATCGGGATCACCCGGACGAGCGGGCCCGCCGGACCCCGCGGGCTCGGGTTCGCCATCGCGGGCACCGCGCTGGGCGCCCTCGGGGTGCTGGGAACCTGCCTGACCGTCGGCATCCTGCTGCCCGCGATCGGCAAGGCGCGCCAGACCGCCACCATGATTGTCTCGCACACCCAGATGCGTCAGATCCAGGTCGGCGTGGAGAACTACTACCGCGACACCGGCGAGACCCTGCCCGAGGAAGGCTGGCAGCCGATTCTCTCCGATTACCTGGTCGGCACGCCGGACGACCCCATCTTCACGTCCCGCCTGTCCGACGGCGACGCGGTGGAGTATGTCTTCGTCCCCGGCGCGTTCGCCTTCGACGACCGCCTGATCATGTTCTACGAGGACCCCGACCACTCGATCAACGAGGGCATGGTCAGCGTCATCTATGACGGCGGGACCGTGGAGAGCATTCCCCTGGCCGACCTCGAAGCAGAGCTGACGGCCCGCGGCTACCAGCTCCGACGCTGACCCGCGGCGCGATCTTCCTGTCAGGCCAGACTCGCAGGCCGCGGTCTACCGTTCATGGTGACCCGCTCGCTCGGCATCCTGCGACTCCTGCCCCTGCTCGTGCTCGCAACGCTGGGGGGCTGTTCCACCGCTTGGCAGGACCACTACCGCGGCGTCGCGGCGGGGGTCCATCCGGCGACGCCCGCCTCCCAGCCGGTCACGATCCGCGAGGTGCCGTGGTCGCGCCTGGACGCCACGCTGCGATCGATCGAGGAGCGGCGGGCCGCCTCGGACATCCACCCGGACGAGTGGACCGACGAACAACGCGCCGAGGAACGCACCGACCTCCTCCGCGGCCTGCAGATCTCGGAAAGCCCCGACGACATCCTCGTCCTGGGACGCAGTGTGTTCCGCTCCACCGACCACCTCCGCCCCGACGACGGCACGCTCGAACGTTTCGCCCGCTCGATCGGGGCCGACTTCGCGGTGTGGTCGGCCAACCACCTGGGCACCCGGCGCGTGACACGCCAGCAGCCGGTCCACGAGCACGGCTTCCATTCCCGCCGGTACACCGATTCCGACGGCCGCCGGCGCACGATCTACGAGCCGTGGGACCGCACCGTCTTCATCCCGGTCAGCGTGGACGCGGACGAGTACGCGTGGGTGGTGTACTTCCTGCGGCGGCGGTAAGCCGGAGATGGCGGAGGTACGCAGAGGTGCAGAGATCACGCAGAGGGCGCAGAGGCGGAGAAGAAGAGATTCTGAACGCGAAGATCCGAAGAACGCGAAGCGAAGTCGGAGCAACGGTCCGGATTTGATCACGACCCGATGTGTTCGCACAAGCCCAAATCTATACATCCGAATCAGCCTTCGCGATCTTCGGATCTTCGCGTTGAAAAATCTTCCCTCTGCGCCCTCTGCGTGATCTCTGCACCTCTGCGTACCTCTCCCCCCCACCCCCCCCGCCCCGGCCCGGCGACTCAACTCTCCCCCAGCGTCTTCTTCCGCCTGAGGATGTGGTGGTAGTGCTGGGCAAAGCGGTGGGCCTCGTCCCGCACCTGCTGGAGCAGGCGCAGCCCCGCGTTGTTGCGGCTCAGGCGGATCGGCTCTTTCTCCCGCTGGACATAGATCAGTTCCTCCTTCTTCGCGATGGAGATGACCATGGGCGGGCGGATGTCGAGTGTTTCGAAGGCTTCGAGGGCGGCGTGCAGCTGGCCCAGGCCGCCGTCGATGAGGATGACGTCGGGGTACAACTCGTGGCCCGCGCCGGCCTCGCGATAGCGACGCCCGACCACCTCGGCCAGCGCGGTGTAGTCGTCGTTGGCCCGGCCGCCGGGCAGGTTGGTGAAGCTCTTGATGCGGTAGCGCCGGTACTCGTCCTTGAACGGCTTGCCGTCGATGAAGCAGACCTTGCTGCCCACGGTCTCGCCGCCCTGGAGGTGGGCGATGTCGAAGCCCTCGATGCAGCGGATCGTGCGGTCCATGCCCAGGGCCTTCTGCAGGGCCAGCGTGCCCTTGACGGGGTCGATGTAGCCGATCTCGGTCTCGGGCTGCCACTGGTCGGAGCGTTCGCCGCGGTCGGAGAGTTTCTCGATGGCCTTGATCTGGTCGCGCAGGGCCGCGGCCTTTTCGAACTGCAGTTTCCCCGCGGCCTCGTCCATCTCGGCCCGCATCTCGCGCAGCATGGTGGACCGCTTGGTGCCCAGAAACTTGACGAAGCGTTCGATGTCCTGGCCGTAGACGGTGACGGAGATCGACTCGTTGCACGGCGCGGTGCACTGGCCGATGGCGTGCAGCAGGCACGGGCGGAAGTAGCGGTTCTTCGGATCGCCCTTGACGATGTCGAGCTTGCAGGTGCGGTACTTGAACACCCGCTGGAGCGTCTGGACGGCCTCGCGCAGTGCGCCCGCGTTGGCGAAGGGGCCGAACACGCGGGCATTACGCATCTCGGGGTACTGCTCGCCGGTCTTCTCGTCGACGCCCGTCGGATTGCGCGTCACGAACACGCGCGGATAATCCTCGTTGCGGGTGATGACGAGGTAGGGGAAACTCTTGTCGTCGACCAGCCGCTCGTTGTGCTTCGGGCGGATGTCCTTGATCAGCCGGTTCTCGGTGAGCAGGGCCTCCCACTCGGTCTCGGTCAGCAGGAAGTCGAACGAGTGGACCTCGTCGAGCATGCGGCGCTTCTTCGGCCCCAGATCCGCCGAGGGCACGAAGTACGACGCCACCCGGTCCGGCAGATTCGCGGCCTTGCCGACGTACAGCACCACGCCCTTGGGGTCCTTCATCAGGTACACCCCGGGCGCCGGCGGCAGGGCCCGGGCCGCCTTGAGCAGCCGGGCCAGCCGCACCTCCCGCGACTCCGTCCCCCAGGGCGGCGCAGCGTCGGCGGGCTGGAAGCCCTCGGCGTCGAGCGGGATGTGGTCGGGGTCGTCGGGCACGGGGGATCGTATTCGGTGCGGTCCCGGACCCGGATACACCCATCGACCCCATTCCGAGTCCCCGCCGATCGCGCGACCGGCCAGAGTTCGATCGGCGTTTCACGCGGGGTGCCAGTCCACGGGGTCACGCCGGCGGTGGTGTCTGGTGCGGATCGAGGCACTCCTCCACAAACGTCCGCGCCAGGTCCTCGTAGACCCTCGTCACCCGGGGCTCATACAGCACCGACCGCACCGTCGCGAAGCGGACGGCCTCCTCCGGCTCGTCGCCCTGCTCAACCTGCTGTTCCCAGAACGGACGGACGAGCCCGGGCTCGTCGTACCCGTCGAAGCGGGTTTCCTCGAGCAAGCGGACCAGCTCGCGCACGGTCAGCGGTCCGTCACTGCGGTCGAACGGCAGGATGAATGCGCCGTCATTCTCGTCCACCACCCGATACCGGACCTTGCCGCGAAAGCTCCTGGCTCGGATCGAATAGACATCGCCGGTCGTGCTGAGCAGCTCGACCCGCGCGATCTCGATCTCCCGCGGCTTCATCGGCGGGAGGAACTCGCCGCCCCAGTTGGCCAGGCTCAGGCGCGTCCACATGGCACGGTCATGCGGGTCGAGCCGATCCGCGTACACAAAGTCGGGCGGAGGAGAACCGCCGTTCGCGAAGTGGTCCCACGCCATCTGCCGGCGCACGGTCCCGAAGATGTTGCAGACTTTGGCGAGCGACGGGTCTTCGTAGCTCTCGGGCCGCCAGCTCCAGAGCGCCTCATCTTGAGTCGGGTCGTGCGCTGTCATCTTGTTACTCCGTCATCGCGTCCTTCGCAGCCCGCATGGTACTTCGGTGATGGACCGCGGCGATCACCGCGGATCCGCGGCACTGACAGGGTGATGTCAGTGGCACGGAATCGACACCGAATATCTTGACAGCCGGCCCACCCGGGTGGTATGCTGCTGGTGCATCAAGAGCCCGGGACGGCCCTCGCAAGTCCCGGCGGCAACCGAGTCGATCGTTCGGATCTTCCACGGTGCCAGGGCAAGCCCATCCGGGTCATGCGGCGTAGGGGTCTGCGGATCACCTTACTGCTAAAAACGGCGTCCGAAACGCCCCCCGGAACATCCAGCCAGGCATCACACCCGGTGGTGTCGCTCTGTCCAGAGGCCGCAACAAGCGGCGGCGCGATCGGTCCGAATGGACCGGGAGATCGTCATGTCGTCTTCTGAGAAACAGCCCACCCTCCACCACAGCAAGCCCGAAGAACCCTTCGACGCCATCGCGGCGTTGCTGGGTTCGGGCGTCCGTTTTCCGATGGCGGCCGACGAGCCGTTCGATCCCCCGATCGCCACGATCCGGCGGCGCGTCCCCGCGGCCCGGACGGTGCTCGCCCGGTGCAACGGAGACGTGTTCCTGATCTTCACCGAGCTCGGCGACCGCGACGTGCTGCCGGTCGAGGAAGCGGTGGCCGCGATGCGCTCCGGATCGGACCCGCGGACCCTCACCGTGGCGTGCGACCTGCCCGCCGATGTCAATCGCCTTGGTCACATCGTGGCCGAGATCCGCGGCTACAGCATTGTGGGCGTTGAAGGACAGTTCGTCCGTCGGCCGCATCAGGGAGGAGGACGCTCATGAAGCAGGGAAGCCCTGAGTGGCTCCGGGCGAAGTACGCGGCGATGCTGGTCGCCCATCTCAGCCTGGTCGAGCCCGACGACAGCACACCGAAGGACTCTGAACCCAAGTCGGACGAGAAGCCGATCGGCAGCAGAGGGAGCGACGATCGTGCCTCGTAAACGCAGTATCCGTTTCGTCCGCGGAACCCGCCCAGGCCGCGCGCCGGTCGACCGGCAGCGGGAGCAGGCAGACCAACGCCGGCACGTCTGCGCGGTGCACGGCGAGGGGCGGGTGGCCCGGCTCGACCGAGCTTCCGGTGTGATCATCGATGACCAGGGTCGCGAAATCCTGTTCACGCTGGCCGATCGGGTGGACCGCCTTCCCATCCGCACAGGCGATACCGTCGAGTGGCGGGGAACGCTGCTCGGAAACGGTGCCCTTATCAAGGCGACAGGCGTCCGGCTCCGCCGGCGAGCCGCATTGGATCAAGCCCGGCGTGCCCGTCCCCTCGGCGGGCTGGATTCGCGGGACTGGCGGCTGGCCCCCACCTGGAGCGAGATGGTCCGGGCCTTCGAGTCGGCGCAGCGGTCGGACCACAACTGACCGG
>CAYNRF010000139.1:0-8869 GCA_964399525.1 uncultured Phycisphaeraceae bacterium
CCGTCGCGGGTCGGGAAGACCACGTCGACCTTGGCGTCGGACAGACGGATCCAGACCCGGCTGACGTGGTAGACCGGCAGGTCGGTCGTGGCGGCATCGGGGAGCTGGGCCATCGGGCCGATCGCGTCGGCGATGGCCCGGGCGGTCTCGGTGGACGTGCCGGGAGGCAGGTTGATGACGAACGGCCCGCTGACGGGATGACGCCGGACGGTCCAGACGAGGGCCGCTTCGGCCGCCCGGCTGGCCTGGCGGCTGTTGGGATCCTGGCCCGCCAGCGCGGACTCCGGACCGGGCACGTTGGTGTAGCTGGTGCAACCCGACAGCGACGCCACGGCGGCCAGGCCGGCGAGCATCCCCGAAGCCGCGATGACCGAAACCAGACGGAACGCGCCCATGCATCGACCTCCCGGGGCGTCGGTCGTGACGCCCGCTGAAACCACTGCGGCCAGACTCTAAGCCGGTTCTCGGCCCATGACCCGTTCCGGCGGGCGTGAATCGGTCCAAGCCCTTGCCAAACCGGCCGATAGCGGCCCGTAGGATGAACCCCATGCCGATGCAGGTGCCCCGATCCGCCCCGCCCGCCGCCGCCCCCAGCCCCTCCGGGCGGGTCTTTGTCGTGGGGGTCTCCGGGGCCTCCGGGGCGGCGTATGCCGTGCGGACGGTCGAGCAGATGCTGCTGGGCGGGCACCTGGTCCACCTGGTGGTGTCCGAGTACGGGCGCCGGCTGCTGTTCGACGAGCTGGACATCCGCGAGGTGAACCTCGAGTCCTTCTGCCCCCACCTGGCCGCCACGCCGGACGCGGAGGTCTATCGCCAGCGCCTGATCCTGCACCCCAACAAGGACGTGGGCGCGGTGATCGCCAGCGGCAGCTTCCTCCATGACGGCATGGTGGTGGTGCCGTGCTCGTCGACCTCACTGGGCGCCATCGCGACGGGCTCGGGCAGCAACCTGCTGACCCGCGCGGCGATGGTGACGCTCAAGGAACGCCGCCCGCTGATCATCGCGCACCGCGAGAGCCCGCTGAGCCTGATCGACATCGAGAACATGCGCACGCTGACGCTGGCCGGCGCCGTGATCTGCCCGACCAATCCGGGGCTCTACCTGCTGCCGAAAACGGTGGACGAGATCATCGACTTCGTGGCGGGCAAGTTCCTGGACCTGCTGCGGATTCAGCACGGCCTGAAGATCCGGTGGGAAGACCACGCGTGAGCGTGCCTTGGTCCCGGCTGCGAGCGTGAGCCCGCGGGCCTGCGTCGGGCGTGCGTCGAACTGCGAATCTGCCGGGAATCAGCCGGGGGACACGAACGCGGCGGCCTCCCTTGCACGCCGCAGGTCGTTGGGATGCTTGAGCTCCAACTCCGCTCGTGCGAGGGTCTGGCGGGCGTGGTCGCGGGCTGCGGCACGGACCTTCGGGCATGGCAGCGTGGCGAGGGAGCCCAGCGCCTCGAGCAGGCAGACCACGACCTCCACGCAGCCTGCGCCGTCCCGCGCGATCGGGACGAAGGCGTCGATGAACATCGCATCGACCGGCAGTTCCGGCATCTCGACCCGGTCGTGGACGATGGGGTCCGGATGCTCGTCCCCGTCCAGCGGCCTGGCCCATGCCGAGAGCAGGCGCACCTGGGCGCCGATGATGTCGATGGCGGTGCCGGGGTCGTTGACGGCCGGCGACAGGGCCTTGCCGGCGACCTCGGACAGCACCACCAGGCCGAAGCGCGGGTCCTCGTCGAAGGTGCGTCGGTCGCCGATGCGGAACGCGGCCCGCACCGCTCCGTCGTGGGCCCCCGCGTCGGCGCCGCTCTCGGCGCGGACCGCGGCCAAAGAAGTGCCGGGCCCGGCGAATGTTCCGGGCACGGCGTGCACCCGGATGCGCAGCCCGTGCTCCTCGGCGAACTCCTGCAGATCGGAGACCATCACCTGCTGCACCCAGCCGAAGCTGGTGGCCGTGACCGGTGACCCGCCGTCGTCCGTGCCCGCAACCGGGGCGCAGGACAGCGTGGGCGCCTTGCGTCGCTCGGTGAGGGTCTCCGAGGCCTTCGATTCGGCTTTGCGGACGATCGTCCCCAGCAGCCCCAGCCGCGCGATGCTGTCGACCCACCGAACGAACGTCAGGATGACGCCGGCGAAAACCAGCACCGTCACGCCGAGCAGCGCGGACTCGCCCTTCTCGGTGTAGAACCCGTTCTCATGAAACAGGATCGATACGAGGCTGTAGATGAACGCCCCGACGAAGATGGACAGGGCGTTCTGCGAGGCATCGTCGGACACGACCAGCGTGAAGGTCCGCGGCGTCGCCTGGCTGGCGGCCGAGGAATACGCCGCCACCATCGATCCCACCGCGAAGGTCGCGATCACGAGCATGCCGCCCGACAGGATGGTCAGCAGCTTCTCGACCGATTCCGGCCCGAACGTGGGCGCGAACCGGGCGAGCGGCGTGTGCTCGAACCACTTGGCGAGGAAGGCCACCCCGACGGAGAACAGGCACATCGCCAGCGGGCGGACCCAGAGGCGCTCGGTCAGCCGGTTGTAGTAGAACCTGATGCGGTCGATCATGAGTCGTTCTCTGGCCTGGCAGCCCCCCGCCGCCGTCTGCCGATATCTTGACCCTCCACGGCTGCACAGACGCGCAACGGCGCCCGGTTCTCGTCTTTTCGGGGCGAAAACCGGGGCGTCGGGTCATTTGAGACTGAAACAGGGGGATCCAACACCGGGTCACCCAAGCTGTACCCCCTCCGTCTCGATGATCCGCATCAACTCCGGGCAGTACCAGGTCCGGCCATAACTCGCGTCCGAGGTCGGGGCCAGGACGCCGAGTTCCTCGAACACCGCGATGTCCTTGCGGGCCGTGGGGTGGCTGACGCCCAGGTGCTCGCCCGCGGCGCGGACGGAAACCACCGGGTGTTCGAAGACCTTGTCCAGCAGGCGGACCAGGCGGGCCGGGGCGTCGGCGCGGACCAGGTCGTCCGACCAGCGCCGGTGCAGCGTGATGATCCGCTCGGCCAGCACGCGGGCGGTGACGGCCTCGGCGGCGATGCCCTCGGCGAAGAAGCGGATCCACTGCGTCCACGCGCCGTCGGCCGAGACGTTGAACATCAGGTCCACGTAGGCGCGGCGGTGCCGGTGGAAGTGGCCGCTGGGCGAGACCACCGGCATGTCCAGCAGACCGCGCCGGCACAACTGGTGGAGGATCAGCGCCCGCCCGATGCGCCCGTTGCCGTCGCGGAAGGGGTGGATGGCCTCGAACTGGTAGTGCATCATGGCCACGCACGCCAGCGGCGGGATGCCGGGCCAGTCGGTGTTGGCGAAGCGTTCGAGGTCGTCCATGGCCGCGTCGACCATGCGGTCGTCGGCCCGCTGCGGCGGGGGGATGTAGCGGGCGTCGGTGGGGTCGTTGGGCGAGCCGATGTAGACCAGGCCGTCGCGGTACTCGCCGGGGCTGGAGCGCTCGCCGCGGACGCCGATGAGCAGGGCGCGGTGCATGTCGCGGATGAGGCGGCCGCTGAAGGGCAGGTCGGACTCGAGGCCGAGGCGCACGGCGTCGACCGCGTTCCAGGCTTCCTTGCCCGGGTTGGGCTGCGCCCCGGTCATGCCCGAGCCGGCCAGCACCATGTCCAGCGCGGTGGTGTGGATGTCCTCGATCTGCGAGGAGAGTTTCGCCTCGCGCAGCCAGAGGGCGTGGCGGAGGATGCGGGCGTTGGGCACGCCCTGGGTCAGGCCGTTGACGCGGGCCAGGGCCGCCACGGCCTCGGTCAGCGGCTCGAACAGGTCCGCCTTGATCGCCCGCCAGTCGAGTCCGGGCGGCAAGGAGTCGGGCACGAAGGCGAACGCCGGGACGGACTCGATCTCGCCGGCCCGGTCGGCCGTCGGCCCCGGCGCCCCGACCCGAACCCGCCGCAGCGTGACCGGCACCAGCCGCCCGGGGGCGTCCGGCCCGAACCGTTCGGGGGTCATGCTGGGGATGGGGTCGGGTGGGGGCATGATTGAAAGAATACGGCAATGTGCTTTCAAATGATCCCGGAGAATGAACGCCGCCTTTCAAACTCTCAGGAGGATCAGGGATCCTGAAAGGATATTGTACGGTATATAGAAGGATTATGTCAAGTCCTTGGGCCACTATGGACGGGATGCGTCCCGGACGGGCGTGGCCCATCTCGACAACCGCACAACGGTTCAGAAGGTGATGTAGGTCAGTTTCTCGACGATCTTGTCCCCGCGCATGCGGAAGATGTCCGCGCCCTGGGCGTGGGCGCGGCCGCCGTCGGGGCCGTCCCAGGAGATCTCCCACCGGCACGCGGCCCGGTCGCCCTGGGCGAAGATCTCGGTGGCCTTCAGATCGAAGTTGGGGAAGTGCTCGTCGAGCGCCGCGAACACCGGGCGGATGGCGTCGCGTCCCTCGAATCGTCCGATGGACTTGCCCGCGGGCGCCACATGCTCGAACACCGCGTCCGGGGCCATGTCGGCCATCGTCGCGTCGATGTCACGGGCGTTGAAGCCGTTCTCGAAGCGGGTGACGACGGCGAGGGTGGTGGCGGTGTCGGCCATGGGTGGTTCCTGTGTTGGGGTGGTTGGGGGTCAGCCGCGGGCGTACTGCTTGCGCCGGTCGTCCTTGTTGAGTTCGATGGACACGCCGCCGGCGAGGCGGACGGAGTCGTCGCCCAGTTCGGTGCAGAGGCGTTTGACCAGGTCCGGGCGGAGCTGGGCGTGCTTGACGCCCTTGGGCTCGATCAGAATCCACGCGTCCTCGGTCTCGATGATGATCTCCACCGGGCGGGGGCTCTTGGCCAGGGCGAGGTCGGTTGGGTCCGGCGGCTGGCCGAGGATCTCGCGGGCGAGCGCGACCTTGGCGGGGGCCGAGCCGTTGAGGCGCTGGGCGCGGAGCATGACCTGGATGGTGCCCTGCTCGAGCGGGTGGCCGTCGATGGGCACGACGCGATCGATGATGATCTGCGGATCGCCGCGGGAATGATCGAGCCGGCCCATGAAGAACTTGGGCTGGTCGGATTCGAACAGGTGGCCGAACTGCTGGAACACGTTGGCGAACATGACCGCGTCGGCGGTGCCGCCCGAGTCCTCGATGGTGAGGATGGCCATTTTCTGGCCCGCGCTGCGTCCGTTCTTGACGATGATGGTGCGCACGCTCTGCACCATCGCGGCCACGATCACGCGCTTGTCCTGGGGGAGTTCCTTGAGCCCGGCGAGCGTCAGCGGCGTGAAGGCGCGGGCCCAGTTGCCCCACTCCTCCAGCGGGTGGCTGGAGACATAGAAGCCCAGTGTTTCCTTCTCCTGCTTGAGCGTCTCGGCCTCGGACCACGGCTCGACCTTGGCCAGCGGGGTGGCCTGGGCGGCGCCGGCGTTCGGCTCCGGCTCGGCGAACATGCCGCCGCCGAAGAGCGCGCCCTGGCCCGCAGCCTTGTCGGCCGCGATCTTCTGCCCGGCGGACACCGCCTGCTCGATCGTGGCCACCATCGACGACCGCGCCGGACGCCCGTGCAGCGAATCGAACGCCCCGGCCTTGACCAGCGCCTCGATCGTGGCCTTGTTGACCAGCGTCGACGGTACTCGTTCGCAGAAATCGAACAGCGACGTGAACGGCTTGGCGTCCGGCATCACGCCGTCTCTTCGTCTCTCCGTCTCTCCGTCTCTTTCCGAAACAATCGCCTCGATCGCCTTCGCCCCCGCCCCCTTGATCGCCCGCATGCCGAAGCGGATCTGGCCCCGGTCGGCCCGGCGGGGCTCGTCCTTGGCGTAGACCACGAAGAAGTCGGCCCGCGACAGGTTCACGTCCGGCGGCATGACCTCCACGCCGGGGCGGACGGTGTTGCCGTTGCTCGGATCGATCGAGCGGGTGCGCTTGCAGTCCTCCAGGTACGGGATCCACTCGCTGACCTTCTGGGCCTGGCTCTCGTAGGTCAGGAAGGCGGCCATGTAGTGGGCCGGGAAGAAGGTCTTGAGGTAGGCCGTCTGGTAGGCGACGATGGCGTAGCCGGTCGAGTGCGACTTGTTGAAGCCGTAGCCGGCGAACTTGAGGATCAGCTCGAAGAGTTCCTCGGCCTGCTTGGCCGGCAGGCCCTGCTTGCCCGCGCCCTCGACGAACTTGGGGCGCTCGCCGGCGATGATCTTCTCCTTCTTTTTGCTGATCGCCTTGATGAGGCCGTAGGCCGAGCGCAGCGGGATGCCGCCGAGCTCGTGGACGATCTGCATGACCTGTTCCTGGTAGACCATGACGCCATAGGTCTCGTCGGTGAACTTGTCGACGATGGGGTGCACGCGGGGCACGGCGTCCTGGCCGTGCTTGCGCCGGTTGTAGTCGGGGATCAGGTCCATCGGGCCCGGGCGGAACAGCGCGTTGGCGGCGATGAGGTCCTCGAGCCGGTCGGGCTTCATCTCCGTCAGCAGGCGGCGCATGCCGCCGGATTCGAACTGGAACACGCCGGTGGTGTCGCCGCGCCGGAACATCTCGAAGACACGCTGGTCGTTGTACTGCAGGCGTTCGAGGTCGAGCGGGTCGGGGCCGCCGTCGCCCATGGTGCGCCCGACGGCGCGGTAGGTCTCTTCCTTCGGCAGGGTCTCGCGGATCAGGAGCTTGCACCGCTCGATCACGCTGAGCGTGCGCAGGCCCAGGAAGTCCATCTTGAGCAGGCCGAGCTTCTCGCAGGTCGGGCCGTCCCACTGGGTGACGATCTCGTTTTCCGCGGCCTGCGGGGCCTTGTACAGCGGCACCACCTCGTGCAGCGGGCGGGTGGCCACGATCACGCCCGCGGCGTGCACGGACGAGTGCCGCGCCTGACCCTCGAAGGTGCGGGCGGTGTCGATGATGCGCCTGACGGTCTCGTCGCGGTCGTACCAGGCCTTGAGGTCCGGCTCCTGCCCGAGCGCCTTGTCCAGCGTGATGTTCAGTTCTTCGGGGACCAGCTTGGCGAGCTTGTCGGCCTCGCCGAGCGGGAACTCCAGCACGCGGGCCACGTCGCGGATGCCGGCGCGGGCCTTGAGGGTGCCGAAGGTGATGATCTGGGCGACGTGGCCGTACTTCTCGCGGACGTAGTTGATGACGTCGCCGCGCCCGTCCTGGCACAGGTCGATGTCGATATCGGGGTATTCCGAGCGGTCGGGGTCGGTGAAGCGCTCGAAGAGCAGGCCGTAGTGGACCGGGCACGCGTTGGACAGGCCCAGCACATAGCCCACCATGGTGCCCACGCCCGAGCCTCTGGCGTTGGCCGGGATGCCGCGCTGGCGCCCCCAGTTGACGAAGTCCCACACGATCAGGAAGTAGGCCGAGATGAGCTTGTCGGCCAGGATCTTGAGTTCCCGGTTGAGCCGCGCCCATTTATCAAAGCCGCCCCTGTCAACCCCTTCGTCGCTCCGTCGCTTCGCCGCTTCGTCGCTGCCCTCGATCAACTCGTGACGTGACGCCAGGATCTCCGGCCCGTAGCGCCACACCATGCCCGCCTCGGACAGCAGCCGCAGCGTCTGGTCGCACTCGGCCTTGAGCACTTCCTGCTTCAGGTCCGGGTCGGTGGCCGGCTCGAGCGTGAATTGGGCGCAGAACTCGGTGAACCAGCCGGTCAGGTCGCCGCCGAAACGCTTCTCGTCGTGCTTTGGCAGCTTGCTCCTGGCGGGGGCCTTGACGACCACCACGGGCGCGTGGTTGGCGCCGATCGCCAGGTCCACCTCGCAGCGGTCGGCGATGGCGACGGTGTTGGCCATGGCCTCTCTGCCGGCGTCGCCGAAGGTGTCGTTGTTGTAGTCCTCGGAGTGGAAGATGGCCTCCATCTCCTCCGGGCCCTTGACGTACAGCTCGGTCGGGTAGCGCATCCGGTCCGGATCGTTCTTGACCTTGCCGGTGGAGATGCAGATCAGCGTGTCGTGCGCGTCGTGGTCGGTGTCGAGCAGGAAGTGGCTGTCGTTGTCGCACACCAGCGGCAGGCCGAGTTCCCGCGCCAGGCGGATCAGGTGCGGGTTGATCGAGTTCTGCAGCCCGATGTGGTGCTGGATCTCGACGAAGAACCCCGGGCCCTTGTCCGTCCCCTTGAACACCGACGCGTGCCACTTGGCGACATCCACCGCCGCGGCCCAGTGCGCCTTGTCCCGCGTCTCCTCGTACTTGACCAGGTGGAACGCCAGTTCCGAGCCCAGGTGGCCGTTGATGGCGATCAGGCCCTCGCTGTGCCGGGCCAGGATCTCCCTGTCCATCCGCGGCTTGAAATAGAACCCCGTCAGGTAGGCCTCGGAGCACAGGTACAGCAGGTTCTTCCAGCCGGTCTCGTTCTCGGCCAGCAGCACCAGGTGGTGCCCGCCGTCGGCCACGCCGGTGTAGGTGCGGTCGCGCCGGTCTCCCGCGGCCACATAGGCCTCGACGCCGAGGATGGGCTTGATGCCGTGCTTCCTGGCGGTTTCCCAGAACGACACCGCGGCGTGCATGTTGCCGTGGTCGGTCACCGCCACGGCGTGCATCCCCAGTTCCTTCACCCGCTTGACCAGCTTGTCCACCCGGTTCCCGCCGTCGAGCAGCGAGTACTCCGAGTGGAGATGCAAGTGGACAAACGAGCCCCGGGTCACGCCCTCAGACACAAACAAACCCCTTTCGTTTCCCGGCGACACCCGCGAACGGGGTCAGGAGAGGATTGTATTCGAGACCCCCGCGCACCGCCCGCGAAAAGCGGGATTTCCACAGGGCGGGGCCGATCTCCCCACCGGCGATCCCGCCCGATCGGGTGATCGGTTCTCCGCGCGAAACGGAAGCACCCCGGTTTCGTACAATCCCCTGTGGACACCCGTGGCCCCAGCACGACGCCGGCCTCGTTCCGCGTGACCTACGCGGAGAACGCCTCGGTGCGCTCGTTCCGGCTGCCCAACCTGCTCGTCCAGTTC
>CAYNRF010000140.1:0-8848 GCA_964399525.1 uncultured Phycisphaeraceae bacterium
GTCCCTGCTCACCGCGGCCGCTGTGGCCACCGCCGCCTCGCTGGCCACCGCCGGCAACGTCACGCCCGGCGTCATCTTCGGCTCCGGCAACGCCAACGGCTCGTTCACCCTCGCCGAGGGTTCCAACATGCAGCTCGGCCTGCGCGCCAAGCTCCGCTACAACGCCGCCGGCCAGCCCGAGAACACCTTCAACCAGGTCGGCACGTCCAACACCTACCGCTTCAACCCCGCCGACGGCAACGCCCCCGGAACCCGTGCCTTCTGGAACTTTGAGTGGTCCATCAACACCAACCTCGACGGCACGGGCCAGAACGTGCTGAACACCTTCACGTACGAACTCGCGCTGTTCAAGCTCAACGCCGACGGCTCCAACCCCGCCGATGCACTGGCGTTCGACCCGATCAACGTGCAGGTCGCCGACCACTCCATGGGCGACAACGGCACGACCGATCAGACCGACATCCGCTTCACCAACGATGTCGCCAATACCTGGGCGTACCAGTCCGCGATCGCAACCTACAGCGTCGCCCAGAACTCGTGGAACTACGACTTCTTCGACCTGCCCGGCAACGCGCTGGCGAACTGGGATCCTGATGCGGCCGGCTCCTACCTGATCCGCCTGACCGCCTTTGACTCCAGCGGCGCGGAGGTGCTGAGCAACTCCATCAACGTGGTCATCGTCCCCCTGCCCCCCGCCGCCTGGGCCGGCCTGGCCACCCTCGGCGCCGCCTTCGGCGTCCGCAAGCTCCGCCGCCGCTGATCGCCCTCCGTCTCTCATTTGGATCCTGATCCAACCCCCCGGTACCCCCGGGGGGTTTCTTTGTGGACTGATCCGCCCTCCTGGTTCATCCACCTCATTTTCATGGTGTCACGAGCGATAACCCCTCCAAATGGAGGTTTTCTGTGGCAAGAGGGAATAGTCCCTACTACGATGTACCCGTTCGAAATCACACCCGATCGACGGCGGTGCGGAGGGAGTCACCGCCGCCGATCCGGAACCGGGGCGCTCGTGTCCCGCATCTCGCTGGGGAGAGAGCAGAGATGAAGTTCAAGCACGCCGCCGCGGCCCTCGCACTGGGCCTGCTTCTGTGTCTGGGCATCGCCCGCGCCGCCGGCTGGCCCGCCGCGCCGCACGCCAACGCAAACGCCGGCCCCAACCCGACCGCAACCGTGACCGAGCCCACCGCCCGCCGCTCGCCCGACGACCGCCGCGGCGTCTCCGTCGGCGGCACCACCGCGGCCTGCGCTGTGCTGCTCGCCGTCATCCTCCTGCGCCGCGCCGCCCGCCGCCGCTGACAGCATTCCGCCCCCCCCTCCGCCCCCCGCCCCGCGCCCCCCAAACGCGTGCTCCCCCGCGACCCCCGGACCCGTCCCGGGGGATGTGTCCGTTCCGCAAACCGCCACCAGTCGCTCCGGATTCCGGTAGGATCCGTTCCAAGGAGTCCCGATCCATGAACATCCCCGCATTCGCCACGCTCGCGCTGGGCGCGGGCCTTGTGCCCGCCGCTCTGGGCGCTGATCCGCTGGCCCCCCCCCCCAACGGGCCCAAGCCCGCCCCCCCGGCCCGGCACCAGATCGACAACGCCCCCCTCCACACCGCCCCGGGCGCCGAGCCGTCCGTCATGGACATCCTGATCCGCGACGGTCGGATCCTGCGCGTCGCCGGCACCATCGAGCCGGGCGCCGCCCGCGTCTGGGACGCCGAAGGGCTGCACGTCTACGCCGGCTTCATCGACGCCTATGTGCCGGTGTCCGCCGGCGCCGTCGCATCCGACACGCCCGGGGCGCACTGGTCGCCGCTGGTCTCGCCCCACCGCGACGCGCTCGCCGGCGCCGGCCTGCCCGCGGCCGACGCCACCACGCTCCGCAAGCTCGGCTTCGCCGCCGCCAACATCGCCCCCGACGCGGGCATCTTCCGCGGCTGGTCGGCCGTGGTCTCCACCGCCGAGCCCCTGCCCGACCCGGCGCTGGGCAAGCCCCCGGTCCACCGCGCCAAGGCCGCCCAGCACCTCGGCTTCGAGCGCGCCGGCTGGAACGAGGGCGGCTATCCCACCAGCCACATGGGCGTCATCGCCCTGATGCGCCAGACGTTCATCGACGCCGCCCACCGCGACCGCACCGAGCACGCCGACGCCAACGTGCTCGACCACGTCGACCCCGACGCCCTGATGATCTACGACACCAGCTTCGAACTCGAGGCCCTGCTGGCCGACAAGGTGGCCACCGAGTTCGGGCACGGACGCGTCGCGCTGGTCGGCTCGGGCACCGAGTTCAAGCGGCTCGACGCCTTCGCCCAGGCCGGACGCCCCATCATCGCCCCGCTCATCCAGCCCGCCACGCCCGACGTCTGGAGCGTCGGCGCGGCCGACTCGGTCAGCCTCGAGGAACTGGCCTCCTGGGAGCAGGGCCCGGCCAACCCGCGCTGGCTGGCCGAGAAGGGCCTGCAGGTCTCGATCACCGCCTCGAAGCTGCCCCGCAACCAGAACTTCTGGACCAACCTGCACCAGGCCATCGACGCCGGCCTGACCCCCGAGCAGGCCCACGCCATGCTCACCACCAACCCCGCCGAGCTGCTCGGCGTGTCCGACACGCTGGGCACCGTCGCAGCCGGCAAGCAGGCCAACCTGATCGTGGCCACCGCCCCGCTCTTCCACGGCTCCGACGCCAAGGGCGACGACAAGGCCCAGATCCTCTCCGTCTGGGTCGACGGACGCCACCACAAGATCAACGACCGCAAGGACACCCGCTTCGACGGCGCGTGGACCATGAACATGGTCGGCACCGCATTCGAAACGTCCATGACCGTCGACGGCTCCAGCGTGACCACCAAGGCCAAGGACACCGAGACCAAGGCCCGCAAGGTCACCATCAAGGCCGACCGCATCTCGATGGTCCTCGACAGCACCGAGCCGCCCGCCGGGTCGTCCGTGCTGTCCGGCATCCTCGGGCCCGACGGCGTGATCCGCGGCACCGGCGTCGCGCCGGACCAGTCGGTTTTCGAGTGGACCGCGACGAGAGTCCAGGCCGAGCAACCGGCCGAGCCGGCGGCTGAAGCCGGCGACGCCGAGAAGCCCGTTCCCTCCGACGACTTCGTCGCCGCAGGCGGCGAGGAACCCGGGGCCGACGAAGCAACCGAGGCCGATGCCCGCCCGGCCCGTTCCGGCCGCGCCCGCGCGGGACGTGGTGACGCCGCCAAGCGCGAACCCCCGTCCATGCCCGCCGGCGCGCCCTTCGCCCAGTACACCGTCGCGTCCTACCCCGACGCCGAGAACTTCCTGCTCGTCAACGCCACCGTCTGGACCCAGTCCGACCGCGGCATCATCGAGAACGGCTGGGTGCTGATCCGCGATGGGAAGATCGCCCAGATCGGCTCCGGCGGCTACCCCCGCATCGCCGCCACCGTGATCGACTGCGAAGGCAAGCACATCACCCCCGGCCTGATCGACGCACACTCCCACACCGGCCTGTTCCGCCTGGGCGTCAACGAGTCCGGTCAGGCCGTCACCAGCGAGGTGCGCATCGCCGACTCGATCGACCCGGGCCACATCAACTGGTACCGCCAGCTCGCCGGCGGCGTGACCAGCGCCCTGCTCCTCCACGGCTCGGCCAACCCCATCGGCGGCCAGTCCCAGACCGTCAAGAACCGCTGGGGCGCGCTCCGCCCCGAGGACATGCTCTTCGAGGGCTCCAAACCCGGCATCAAGTTCGCGCTCGGCGAGAACGTCAAACAGTCCAACTGGAACAGCAACGGCACACGCTACCCCCAGACCCGCCTGGGCGTGGAGACCATCATCCGCGACCGCTTCACCAAGGCCCGCGAGTACGGCATCGAACGCGGCATCCTCAAGGCCGACTCCCCCGCGCCCACCCGCACCGGCGCATTCCTGGCCACCGAGCCGCCCGCAACGACCCCCCGCCGGGCCGCCAACCCCGACGAGCTGCCGCGCGATCTGGAACTGGAGATCCTCGCCGAGATCCTCTCCGGCGAGCGCCTGATCCACTGCCACTCGTACCGCCAGGACGAGATCCTGATGCTCTGCCGCGTGGCCGAGGACTTCGGCTTCAAGATCGGCACCTTCCAGCACGGTCTGGAGACCTACAAGGTGGCCGAGGTCGTCCGCGAGCACGCCATCGGCGCGTCGATCTTCTCAGACTGGTGGGCCTTCAAGGTGGAAGTCCAGGACGCCATCCCCGCGGCCGGACCCATCAACTTCGAGGCCGGGCTGCTGACCAGCTACAACTCGGACTCGGACGAACTGGCCCGGCGCATGAACGCCGAGGCGGGCAAGGCCTACCGCTACGCCCGCGAGGCCGGCATCGAGATGACCCGCGAGCAGGCCCTCAACTTCGTCACCCGCAACCCTGCCATCCAGCTGGGCATCATCGACCGCGTCGGCACCCTCGAGGTGGGCAAGGACGCGGACCTGGTGGTGTGGTCGGGCGATCCGATCTCCTCGCTGACCCGCGCCGAGCGGACCTTCGTCGACGGACGCCAGCTCTTCAGCCCCGAGATCGACGCCGCCCACCGCGAGCGCAACCGCGCCGAGCGCACCCGCCTGCTCGAGAAGATCATGAAGGAAGGCCGCCCCGAGCCCAAGAAGGACGAGGACAAGCCGGACTCGGAATCGGGCGAGCAGGCGCCCACGCGCCGGTCCATGCTGGCCCGTGCCTACGAGGCCGCCCTCCTTGAGCACATCGAGCACGGCACCCGCCCGGGCGACTGCGGCTGCAACCTGCTGCCCCGCGAAATGATGCGGATGTTCGACTGACCAACTTCTTCACAACCCTTCCACCTTTGCACGACACAGCCACAAGGAACCCCCCATGCTCAGAACCATGACCATCCTCGCCGCCGCCGCGATCGGCTGCGGCGCCAGCGCCCAGGACCTGACCCACTCCGCCCCGCCGCAGGCCAACCCGATCTTCCTGGTGGGCGCCACCGTGCACACCGGCACGGGCGACACGATCGAGAACGGCGTCGTCGCGTTCAACGAGGGCAAAATCACGCTGGTCGGCAAGGCCGACGAGATCATGCCGCGGATCCGGCTCTCGGCCGATACCGAGATCGTCGACCTGTCCGGCAAGCACATCTTCCCCGGCATGATCGGCGCGGTGACGCTGCTGGGCCTGGACGAGATCAGTTCGGTCCGGGCCATGCGCGATTTCCAGGAGGTCGGCGATTCGACGCCCGAGGTCCGGGCCTTCGTGGCCGTCAACCCGGACTCGACCCTGATCCCCGTGGCCCGGACCAACGGCATCCTGACCGCCGGCGTGTTCCCCACCGGCGGGCTGATCTCCGGTCGTGCCTCGGTCATCGCGCTCGACGGCTGGACCAACGAGGACATGACGCTGGACCAGGACGCCGGCCTGATCATCAACTGGCCCACCATGCGGCCCGGACGCAACCGCTTCGGCGAGGAGCGCGGCAACGCCGACGATCGGATCGAGCAGCGGATGGCCACGCTGAACGAGTGGTTCGACCAGGCGCTGGCCTACCGGGCGCTGAAGAAGTCCGACGCGTCCGCGCCGACGGACCTGCGCCTGGAGGCCCTTGGTACAGTGTTGCCCGGCGAGGGCCAGAACCCGGTGTTCATCCGGGCGGACGATTACGACCAGATCGTGGCGGCGGTGAACTGGGCCGCGGGGCGGAACTTCAAGCCGGTGATCATCGGCGGCCAGGACGCGCACCTGTGCACGGACCTGCTCAAGGCCCACGACGCGGCGGTGGTGGTGCAGGGCGTGCACCGGTTCCCCAAGCGGGCGGACTCGGCGTTCGACGACGCCTTCACGCTGCCCGCGAAACTCGAAGCGGCCGGCGTGCGCTGGTGCCTGGCGTCGGGCGCGGAGACCGGGCACGAGCGGACGCTGCTGGACAACGCGGCGATGGCGGTGGCCTACGGCCTGCCGCTGGAGGCGGGCCTGCGTTCGCTGACCTCGTCGGCCGCCCAGATCCTGGGCATGGGCGACGAGCTGGGCACGCTGGAGAACGGCAAGCGCGCGACGCTGATCGTGACCGACGGGCACGCGCTGGAGAACACCTCGTTCGTGGTGCACGCGTTCATCGACGGGCGCAAGATCGACCTGACCAACAAGCAGACCGAACTGCGGGACAAGTACCGGGAGAAGTACCGGCAGTTGGGTGTGACGCGGGAGGACTGAGCGCCCGTGCCGGATCGAGTGTGATGAGCGGCTCCCGAGGGGGCCGCTTTTTCGTCCGCGTGCGTACGCCCTCGGCTGGGATGACTCTCGGGATCACGGCCGGATGGTGGTCTCGTCACGCATGACGACCGGCGTGCCGGCGACGTCGGCGGTGAGGAAGAGAACGCGGAGGCGGGCCGGGGTGGGCGTGCCGTCGCGGACGGCGTCGGCGAACCACGCGGGCAGGCCGCTGAGAACGATTCGGTAGGTGCGCGTGGCGGGGTCGTGGAAGGCGGCGTTGTCCCGCAGCGTGCGCAGATCGATGTCCCAGCGGGTGGCGTTGTCGGCGTTCTGGTTCTCCCGCCAGAGCTGGGCCTGTACGCGGCCGATGCCCTTGACCGTGTCGCCCCAGGCGTCCTTGAGCTCGACGTGGAGGATGATCTGGGGGCTGCCCCCCGCGTCGAGCTCGGCATGCGTGAGCGGGTGGATGCGCATCGCCTGGGGCGCGAATGGCCCGGGGAAGACCAGGCCGTCTTCGGTGCGGACGACCTGCTCGCGGACCACCAGGCCCGAACGCTGGCACGAGGGCAGCGCGGCCAGGGCGGTCAGACCCATCGCGATCGGCATGGCGGCGCGGATTCGCACCGGGGATGCTATCACGCCGCGCCCTTGCCGGGGGAAGGGCCGGGGACCTGGGCACGGCCAGGGGCGGCAGCCCGGGGGCAATCCGGCCGTTCGGCCAGACGACCGATCAGATCGGCCAGGGATCGCTGGGCGCACTCGAGGGCGACCATGGCGCGGGTGGAGTCGCGCAGGGCGTCGAGCAGGGCGGCCCGCTGCTCGGACTGGGTGAGGATGCGGGCGTGGGCCTCGGAGAGCTGACGCTCACGCTCGGCGCCGGCGCGGCGCTCGGTCAGCCACATCCAGCCGATCAGGCCGGCGACGCCGAACTGGGTGAGGGTGGTGGCGAGTTCGGGGGGCATGGGGGGTCCTGGGAGGCACGGAGGCAGGGAGGCACGGAGGCACGGAGGCACGGAGGAAGGAAGCGACCAAGCGACGAAGCGACGAAGGCACGGAGGGGGAGAGGGGAGGAGAGGAGAGAAGAATCCGCTTCCTTCGTGCGCGGCTACAAGGAAGGCGACGCACCACTCTTAGTCGGGGCGGCCGAACTCGGCGGTGTAGGGGAGGGTGAAGCGGCGGCCGCGGTCGGTGGGGGACTCGGGGGTGAAGGTGAGCAGTTTCATGTCGGGCCAGGTGCGCGAGCGGCCGTCGTCGAGGGTGCCCGCGGTGGCGGTGCTCGCGGCCTGGGCGGTGATGGCGTCGCGCAGGGTCCACAGGGCGGGCTCCGTCGCCGCGACGAGCCGGCCGGTGACGGTGATGCGGAGCTCGTGATCGCCCGAGACGAACGAGCCGGGCGTGGACGGATCGCCCGTGACGGCGGCGTAGGAGATGACGCGTCGGCCCTCGCGTCCGACCTGGAAGCGGTGCGGGCCGGAGCCGAAGAGGTTGAGGCCTTTGAAGCTGCTCATGGGGGGTCCTTGTCGGTGTTTGCGGGTGGTTTGGGGACCGCTCGTGGTTTGGTGCTTGCGGCCGCTCCCTTGCAGTCGCGGCTTGTCGAACGCCCGGCTACGAGGCGTCGGTGATGAGTACGGGGTCGGCGTCGCCCGATGCGGACTGCGCGGTCAGGGTGATGGTGCGGGTCGCGGCACGCGCGGAGAGGTCGTGCGTGACGGATTCGACGACGCAGTCGACGCGGATCAGGCGGCGGCCCTCGTCGCCGCCGTGGGCGAGTTCGACGCGGAGCTGTCCGAGATCGCCGGGTCTGGGCGAGGCCAGATCCGTGGTGTCGAACGTCTGGGTGAGTCGCACGCGGACGAGGTGTTCGGGCACGTCGACCAGCGTGGGGTACGGCCCATCGTCAGAGAACTCGCGGACGACCTTGGTACCGACGCGGTCGATGGCGAGGCGTTCGACGCGGGGCCATGCATCGCCGGCGAAGGTGACCAGGGTGGGGCGGAGGATGAGCATGGGAGTGGATTCCGGTTAAGCGCGGGTGAGGTGGAACATGGCGAGGTGGCGGCGACACTCGGGGATGCCGTCGGCGTCGAGATCAAGAAAGGCGGAGACGCGGGCGCGTTCCTCGTGGAAGCGCTGGCGGTACATCGCGCTGCGGTGCTGGTGCGTGACGGGCGCGCCCGCGGCCGGGTCCGCGCCGGCGTAGATCACCTCGAGCGTGCCCAGCGACTCCAGACGGACCAGATCGCCGGGGTTCGTGATGCTGGCCTCGGTCAGCGGCCCCCCCGCCACGCCCTCGGGATCCACGCCGATCATGGTCAGGATGGCGCGGTGGACGAGTTCGCGCTGCGGGGCGAAGGTGTAGACGCGGAGCGGGCGATTGCTGGCGGCGGGCGGGGACACGGGGTTGCTGTCGCGCCGGGCGCGGAGCAGCGAGACCGTGGCGGTGGTGGGCGTGTTGATGGTGACGAACTCGATGGCCAGGCCATCGAAGAGCGCGATGGAGCCGGGCTCCACACCGGCGTCGGCGAACGAGCCGGAGGCAAGGGTGAGCGCAGAGCCGGCGAGCGTAGCGTTGACGCTGAGCGTGCGTTGCCCGGCCCAGGCGGCGTCGCGGAGCAGGGCGGGTTCGAGGATCAGCAGGTCGCGGTCTTGGGCGAACATGGGGGTCTCCGTTGGGCGGGGGGGGGCGGTT
>CAYNRF010000141.1:0-8837 GCA_964399525.1 uncultured Phycisphaeraceae bacterium
GCGTCATGGGGCCTAACAGCGAGAGGTAGGTCTCATGCCCAAAGGTGCAGGCACGTGCACCGGACGGCAGGGACCACAGCGCCAGGCTGCCGTCCCGCGCGCCTGTCAGGACGAACCGCCCATCACCCGAGACTTGCGCGTCGAGAACCTCGTCCGCGTGCGCAAGCACAGCAATCCGACGGCGCGCCTGCACGTCCCAAAGCGTCGCGCGACGGTGGAACTCCTGCGTGTCCTCGAAGAGGTCGCGCCGATCGGGCAGAAGCACGGCGTATCTGGAGTCAGGCGAGAGCCTGCCCGTATGGCCATGAACATCGAGACCCGACAGCCGGGCCGCCTCATCGACCACGCCGTCCGGTCGAAAGCCGAGCGGTCCGCGCCCCGTCACGTCGCGCACGTTCCATGACGCCACGTCGACGACGACAGTCCCCTCGGTACCCCGCACCGAAAGCCGGCGGTCGGCCTCGAACCAGCCCACGCTATACACCCAACCCAAACGCTTCGCCCACGGGATGGCCCGCTTGGCGCCCGTCCGCATGTCGCGGATCTCTGGAATGCCCTTGTGGATGGAAGCCACGAGAGGGGCAGCCGCGCCACCCATGGCGACAGGTATGGTCTTGTCTATCATGAACCGGCTCACGACCCGCCCGTCCGCCAGCCGAACCACGGCGGCCTGGTCATCCGCATGCTGCAACACGGCAAAAGCTCCGTCCGGCGCGATCGTAACCGCTGCCACGGGCGTCGGAAGGCCGTCATCGACGCGCATCACAACATCGCCCTCGCGGGTCACGACCCGCAATTCCTTTTCGCCGCGCATGTGCGCCAGGCGATCGCTTCCGGGCACGAAACGCCAGAGGCGGTCTGAATCCCACGAGCGGGACAGGATCTCACGCGCAAACCCCTCGCCGGACCGCCAGATCTCGGCACGCTGCAAGCGGCCCTGCGTATCGGTATTCTCCACGAGGACATCCCCCGTTGCCGGATCGACCCGGAACGACGCCCGGCCAAGGCCCGACCGCGCCATGCGCACCTCGCGCACGCAGCCTGCCGGCGCCTCCTGCCGGAACGGCGGCTCGACATAGCCAACAGGGAGGCAAGCGGCGAGCGGCAGTGCCGTGGCAAGAACCGCAAGCCCGCGACCGAGAAACTTCCACGACATGGCCATGACTGACATCCTGCCCCCTCCTCGCCCCAACACTTCACGCATGGACGAACGCGCGCCAGTCAGTAACGCGTCAATGCAATCGTGCCGAAGACCACGATGGCAACGCCAAGAACCAGAAGAACTCCGCAAATGCTCTCCGCAAGCGGGATGTCGGCAACCTCGACATCAAGCCTCTCCCCGGCCCCGTCCCGCAAGCCGGAGCGCAGGCTCCAGCGCCCGACACACCTGCCAGCGATCCAAGCCCAACCATCGGTATCGACATACCCGATCCGCTCGCCTCCGGCATTCGCGAGGTACTTCCACGGATCAGGCGAATATCTTGTTGTCATGAACATCTGTCACACGTCCTCGACTGGTGCCCCCAGCACCGAAGCGTTGCCGCACTTTAGCATGCTCACACCGAGCAGTTGTAGCCCACCCTGGCCGCGCGAGGCACCCAGCACCGTGCAAAAAGTCTGGCCCCAAGAAAACTTTTTTATTTGTTTGCGCCAGAGCCCCAGTGCTGCCCTAATCAAAGCCAATAGACCAAATAAAGAACAGCAACAGACGAAGGCGCTGAGGCTTCAGCCGTCTCCTCTATTGAAGACGTTCTCTGAGGTTCATCATCTCACTTCGAAAGATATGCCATGGACACTTCCTGCGCACGATCAAACCGGACCACGGAATTTACTGCGCTCAGACACCACTTTGCCCTGACTTGGAGTATCCGAGCAGTGTCGAGACAGCGCGCTTGGCCCAAGCGGGCC
Organism: uncultured Phycisphaeraceae bacterium; assembly: GCA_964399525.1. Classification (GTDB taxonomy): domain Bacteria; phylum Planctomycetota; class Phycisphaerae; order Phycisphaerales; family UBA1924; genus UBA6054. The sequence goes on from CAYNRF010000141.1 coordinate 1,909, forward strand.
CAGCCAACGAGCCTGCCCGAGACAACCGCCTGCTGGCAATCTCCAGACCGTGAGCGACACACAGGCTTGCTGTTGCGTTACACTCCTGCAGAACCTTCAAGCCTGATTAGCCAGCGGGGATAGAGATGCTGCAGCACTTCATCGACGCCCAGAATCCCATCTACGACACAGTCCTCGGAGAACTCAGGAATGGCCGCAAGGAAACGCACTGGATCTGGTTCATCTTCCCCCAGCTCGCTGGACTGGGCAGCAGCGATATGTCCAACAAGTTCTCGCTGTCCAGCATCGAGGAGGCGCGAACCTACGCCGCACATCCAGTGCTGGGCACGAGGCTACGCGAGTGTGTCGGCATCATCAATTCAACGACCAACCGCACCGCTCGTCAAGTCTTGGGGACGCCTGACGACATCAAGCTTCGATCATGCTTGACGCTTTTCCTGCTTGCCACCGATGAGGAGGTCTTCCGTGCCGCTCTAAAGAAGTACTTCGGTTCTCAACTTGATCCACGAACGCTGAGCCTGCTTGGACAAGGCAAGCGGTCGCTAATGGAGTGAACACGGTTCATCGCAGCCACCCGGCAAGCGTTGCATTGCGACCATCAAACGCAAGCGCTGGAGTGCAATGTCCCAGGGCCTTTATTATGGCGCCTACCGGAACGGCGGCCTTCGATAAAGAGGCGCAAACAAACCCCGGGCCATCCCGCCACGACCATCAGCTCACTTTACGACTGGATAAAACGGCGTCCCCCAATCCTGCCCCGGCTGGTCCATCATGATGTCGATGAAGACCGGCATCAGGGCCCCGAGCACGGCCGCGCCGTCCTTGACTTGCTGCCGGTTGACGCTGCTGCTCCATGTCGATCCGCCGTGCACAAGCTGGTTGCGCAGCACATAGAGGCGATCGAAGACGATCGAGAGCAGCCGTGATGTATCCTGCTGCGCCATCGCTGTGGCAATGACCCTCTGGCTCGCGGCCAGGGAGGCTGCCCAATTCTCGAAGCCATCGATCCCGTTGTGATGGCTCCAGAAGGGAGCGAACACATACTGGTTGTTGAGCAGCACCCGGATCTCGCCCGGAAAGCGCTGCCACACGACCTTGTAGATGCGCTTGGAAGCATCGAAGCGCACGAGCGCATCGAAGAACGTGCGGAAAGTCGAGCGCTCGCCGCTGGGGTCGGCACCGCCGACATCCTGTGCGTAGGCCGCATTGAATGCGACCCAGAGCAGGATGAAGCGTACATCGTGATCGTCAGCTTCATCCTCCGCCCGCCCGAGCCAGCTGATGGCGCGGTGAACCCTCAGGCCCAGGGGCTCCGGGAAGCCATCCCTGATCGCCCGCTGCCGATCCTTCAAGCCTGCGAATCCCAGATCCACCTTCTTACCCACCTTGCAACCTCGCACCTGAAGGCCTCGGGATACCACGACCCGCAATGTAATGTCTGTAGTGTGACGCAAGGCGTATCAGCCTTGATCAACTCCCTGAAGAGTTTAAACTCCTTCCCATGCCCCACACACCCACCATCAACCGCCCCACCCTCGACGCGATCCTCGCCGAGATCGCCCTCGTGTCGGCACCCGCCACCCATGCCGCGACCACAAGGCTTACCTCCCGCATCAAGAAGCTCCTCGACCTCGACCGCACGCTCTCGTCGGGTCCAAAGCGCACCCCGCGGGCCTTCACCGAGCATGAAGGCCTGCGCCAAGGCGTGGATGCAGCCTATACGCCGTTCAACGCCTTCTGCCTCGCGCTCGGGCTGGAACTGCTGGAGGCGGGCTTCAAGCAGTCGGAGGTGGTGCTCTGGCTGCGACTGGCAAGGCCCGCCCTCGAGACCGAGCACACCCGCATCCTCGCCACGGCACGCCCGCGCAACCACCTGAAAGAACTCGGCAAGCACGAGCGCCTCTACATGACGGTCGAGCGTATCCTGCAGGCGAGCGACCTGCCCGACCTGAAGTCCGCCGGCGCGCGGGGCAACGAGCGCGTGGCGATCGCACCGAAGTTCCATGCCGGAAGCGAGGCCCTGGCTTTGGCGCTAGCACGCAGCCCCTCGACCATGCGTCGCTGGCTCGTGATCGAGTACCACGTCCTCGCCATAGGCCTCTGGAACGCCGTCGTGGACGCAGCTGGCGACTGAGATCGAAAAAGAACCGATCAGTGTTTTACACAGATTTATGAAGAGAAGCTGCATTCGGGAACCTGTCAGCGCATTAAACTCCTGTCGGACCTCATTGACGGAGGGAAAACGCTTCAGCAGAGTCAACCGCGTACCTTGACTCTGGGAGTTACCTACATGACACGCCACCAGACCCCGCAACGCGTGACACGGCCTCGGACCGCACGCGAGACCCACCCCAGCCTCCTCCAGTTCGCCGCCGACCGCATCGAACACCTGGCTCCCTCCTCCCTGCGCCCGAACCCGCGCAACGCGCGCACACACGGCAAGGACCAGCTCCGAAGGCTTGCCAGCGCCATCCGCCGCTTCGGCTTCATCAACCCCATCGTCGTGGACGACGCGAACATGGTGCTGGCCGGCCATGCCCGGCTCGAGGCCGCGATGGAGCTTGGGCTTGGGACCGTGCCGGTCCTCAGGGTCGCGCACATGGGCGAGGCCGAGAAGCGCGCCTACGTGATCGCGGACAACCGCCTCGCCGAGCTGGCCGGCTGGGACCGCGAGGTTCTGCGGGCGGAGTTCTCCTACCTGACGGATGTCGCCATCGACTTCGATATCGAGGTAACGGGCTTCGACACATGCTCAGTCGACCTGATGCTGCTTGGCAAGGCACAGGATGAAGGGGAACCAGAGACCCTGGTCCTACCCCACGCGGGCCCCGCGGTCTCGCGTTTGGGTGATGTCTGGAAGCTGGGCCCCCACCGCCTTGTCTGCGGCGATGCGCGTGATCTTGGGTCCTATGAGCTCGCCCTGGGCGGCGAGAAGGCACAGATGGTCCTGACTGACCCGCCCTACAACGTGCCGATTGCAGGCCACGCGCAGGGTCTGGGGCGCGTGCGCCATCGCGACTTCGTGATGGCTGCAGGCGAGATGACATCGCCCGAGTTCGCCCGCTTCCTCGAGCGCATCTTCGGCCATTGTGCGCATTCATCCGTGAAGGGCTCGATCCACTACCTCTTCATGGATTGGCGCCACATGCGCGAGGTCCTGGAGGCAGGCCTTGCCGTCCACGGTGAACCCCGCAATCTCTGCGTCTGGGTCAAGACCAATGCGGGGATGGGCTCCTTCTATCGCTCCCGGCACGAGCTGGTGTTCGTCTTCCGGAACGGGAATGCGGCCCACATCAACAATTTCGGGTTGGGGGAGACGGGGCGTCACCGCTCCAATGTGTGGACGTGTCCGGGCGTCAATGTCGTGGGCGGGTCGGGCCAGAAGGATCTCGCCCTCCACCCGACCGTCAAGCCCGTGGCCCTGCTCGCCGATGCCATGCGGGACTGCTCGCACCGCAACGGGCTGGTGCTTGATCCCTTCGGAGGTTCGGGCAGCACCCTGATGGCGGCCGAACATGTGGGCAGGCGTGCCGCCCTCATCGAGCTTGATCCGACCTATGTCGACGTCACCATCCGCCGCTATCGGGGCGCCTGTGGTGGCAAGGCCGTATTGGAGGCAACCGGCGAGGACTTCGACGCCGTGGCAGACCAGCGCCGGGGCGCCAGTGTTGAGATCATGCCCGTGTCCACCCGGGCGGGAGGTCGCCGATGACCGGCAGCTCCCCGCGCAAGGCCAGGAAGAACGCGGCCGAGACCCGGCCCGACTACGAGGTGGGCTACGGCAAGCCCCCGCGGGCCCACCGCTTCCGCCCCGGCAAGTCCGGCAACCCGAAGGGCCGGCCACGCCGGAACGAGAACGTCCCGGGCCTCGTGCGCAGGCTGATGCGCGAGAAGATCAAGGTCCGCGTGGGCGAGAAGCTGAAGACCATGACCACCTTGGAGGTGATGCTGCGCCGGCAGATCGAGAAGGTGGTCAAGGGCGACACGCGGGCCTTCAATGCCCTGATGGCAATGTTGGCCGAGAACACGCCCGACCTGCTCGCCGAGATCCAGGACCGCGCGCTGGCAAGCGACGACCTCGCGGTGCTTGCCTCCTTCATCCGCCGCAGGACCGCGCGGGGAAAGATCTGAGCGATGGCAGGCACCGGACCCCGCAGGCGCAGGCGAGAGTACGAGGAGGACCAGGACCCCCTCGGCCTCGCCGACGCGAGCCCCGAGATCCTGCGTGCCGCCCTGCGCACCGACCTCTTCTGCTTCGGGATGGCCGCCTTCAACCGCGTCTTCCCGGCTGTCCCGTTCGAGACCAACTGGCACCACGAGGCCCTCGCCTACTCCCTGACGGAAGTCCTCGAGGGCAAGACCCCGCGCCTCATCGTCAACCTGCCGCCCCGCAGCCTCAAGTCTTACTTTGCCTCGATCGTGCTGCCGGCCTTTGCCCTTGGCCAGAACCCCGCGATGAGCGTGGTGTGCGTCTCCTATGCAATCGACCTTGCACTCAAACACGCCCGCGACTGCCGGGCCCTGATGGAGACCCCGTGGTACCGCGACATCTTTCCCGAGGCCCGCATCAACCCCCAGCGCCGGGCCGAGCATGACTTCATGACCATTGCCCGCGGCGGGCGCTATGCGGTCTCGACGGGCGGCGCCATGACCGGGCGCGGGGGTGACCTCATCATCATCGACGATCCCATGAAGCCGACCGATGCGGCCTCGGCCCTGCAGCGGGCGAACGTCACCGAATGGGCCGGCAGCACCCTGATGAGCCGCGCCAACGACAAGCGCAGGACGAAGATGGTGCTCGTCATGCAGCGCCTGCATGACGATGACCTGACGGGCCACTTCATGCGTCAGGGCGGCTGGAGCCGGCTGAGCATGCCCGCGGTCGCTACCCGCGACGAGCCCTACTTCCTGGGCCGCGCCTGCTATCACATGCGCCGCACAGGCGACCTCCTGCATCCGGCCTACGAGACGCCCGAGGTCCTCGAGGACCTCAAGCGCAGCATGGGCTCCGCCGCCTTCGCAGCCCAGTACCAGCAGGACCCCGTTCCGCCCGACAGCCCCCACGTCAAGTGGTCGTGGTTCGGCACCTACGACGATGCTCCCCGCCCGTCACAAGCCGCGGAGGTCTGGCAATCCTGGGACACAGCCATCAAGGACGGCGAACTCAACGACTATTCCGTCGGCATCACCATCATGGTCAAGGACAGTCGCCACTACATCCTTGATGTGTTCCGCCAGAAGCTCGACTACCCGACCCTCAGGCGTGTGATCGAGCTCAGGGCAAGCCAGTATCCCGCTACACGCGTCCTCATCGAGGACAAGGGCGCAGGTTCATCCCTGATCCAGGACCTGCGCCGCACGACGCCGCTGCGCCCCATTCCCTTCGCCCCCGAGGGCGACAAGGTGTCCCGCTTTGTCTGCCAGACCGCCGTCATCGAGCGCGGCGATGTCCTGCTTCCCCGGCAAGCCCCCTGGCTCGAGGAGTTCCGCCGCGAACTCCTCCAGTTCCCCCACGCCCGCCACGACGACCAGGTCGACGCCCTCTCCCAATACCTCGCCCACATGGACAGCCGCAGGCGCAACAGGGTCGTGGTGGGAGATATCGGGGACATCCTCTGGGGGCGGGGGATGGCTAGGATGTCCTGAGATGGTAATTACCTGACAGATCGAGGTTCGCCCTCCTGGCCCTTTAAAGGGCCAGGAGGGCCGGGCCTGCCCGCTCCGGAGCGGATTAGATGGTGTCGCCAAACACCTCATCTGATTCGCGAAGGAAACGACCATGACCTCGGAAAAGAAAGTAGCACGCCGGAAGCTGTCTTTGCTCGAATTGGCGAGCGACCTCGATAATGTTTCGAAGGCCTGCAAGCTGATGGGCTATTCCCGACAGCAATTCTATGAAATCCGCCGGAACTTCCAGACTTTTGGGGCGGACGGACTGATCGACCGAACCCCCGGCGCACGCGGCCCGCACCCCAACCGCGTGCCGGCGGAGATCGAAGCCGCGATCCTCGACCACGCGCTCGCTCATCCCTGCCATGGCGCGACCCGGGTCGAGCAGGAACTGCGCCTCAAAGGCGTTCAGGTGTCTTCTGGTGGCGTGCGAGGCGTGTGGCAGCGCCACGGCCTTCTCACGAAGCATGAGCGCCTGTTGCGGCTGGAGCGGGAGAGCGGAACGCGCCAGATCACCCTCTCGCCCGACCAAATCCGCCACCTCGAACGCTTCAGTCCGGAGTTCCGGGAGCGCCACATCGAGGCCCCGCACACCGGTGCCCTTGTTGCTGTGGATACGTTCTTCGTGGGTGTTCTGAAGGGCGTAGGCAAGGTCTACCTGCAGACCGCCATCGACTGTCATTCACGCTATGGCTGGGCGCGGCTGCACACCTCGAAGCTGCCCGTTACGGCGGTTCATCTGCTCAACAACGACGTACTGCCGACATTCGAGGCACACAACGCCAAAGTCGACGCCGTGCTCAGCGACAATGGACGAGAGTTCTGCGGGCGGCCCGACAGGCACCCCTACGAGCTCTTCCTGCAACTGGAGGAAATCGAACACCGAACGACACGCGTAAAGCGCCCGCAATCGAACGGCATCGTGGAACGGTTCCACCGTACCCTGCTCGACGAACACTTCCGTGTCGAGGGGCGAAAGACCTGGTTTGAAACGGTCGAGGAAATGCAGGCTGTCCTCGACGCCTTCCTGCTGGCCTACAACACAACACGCCCGCACCAGGGCCGCGGCATGAAGGGCCGAACGCCCATTGTCGCCTTCGGCGACGGACTGCCCGGACGAGCCAAGGAGGACACGCCTGCACCCGCGCCCTCAACGAAAAAACATAAGGAGAAAATGCCCCAAGACAGAAGCGCTCAAACCACTGCCGCCTGATCCGCTCCAGCAGCGGCGACTGTCAGGTGATTACCGTCCTTGTACA
>CAYNRF010000142.1:0-8827 GCA_964399525.1 uncultured Phycisphaeraceae bacterium
CGTCCCGCGCGGCGACGCCCGGCGGGTCGTGCATGAGCTGCACCGCCTGGAGCGACAGCTCCCAGTCCGTCTCGCTGGGGGCGATCTCACGCACCAGCCGGGACTCGCGCTGCGCGATCTCGTCGAAGGTGGCGCGCAGGTACCCGTCCTCGTCCAGCTGGTTGATGATCGCCCGGCCCATCGCCCGCACGCGGTCCGACACGTCGCACAGCGACCACTGGGCCAGCATCTGCTCGCCCAGCGACCCGGCGCGGGCCGGCGCCTGCGACATCGCGTCCATCTTCGCGTCGCGCTCGCCCCGATCGCGGACACGGTGCCGGGCTTCCTCGAACTCGCGCGGACGGCCGTCGAATGAGTTCTCCGCCGCGTCGGGATTGCTGGCGGTGTACTCGTCGAGGCGTTCGAAGTCCGACTCGCCCCCGCCGCCGTCGGCGATGTCCAGCGTCCCGTCGCGCCCCCCGGCGTCGTCCCGCTCGATCGGGCCGTCGGCGGTGAACTCGGTCAGCTCGAGCGTCGGGTTGGACTCCAGCTCCTGCTCGATCCGCTCGCGCAGCTCGGCCAGGGGCATCTGCAGGATCTCCATGGACTGGATCATCCGGGGCGCCAGCTTCATCTGCTGGCCGAGCTTCATCTGTTGTGAGTGCTCGAAACGCATGGCGTGCCCCGGTCCTGGCCTGGCCCGAACTGTGTCTATCGGCGGGCGGTCCGGCCCGCCGATCCGACGGATTTACATCATCTCCTGCCGGCCGGAGATGGCGTCGGCCAGCACGGCCTTGTTGGCGAACTCCAGCGACCCGCCGGCGGGAAGTCCCCGCGCCAGCCGGCTGACCCGCACACCCTTCCTCTTCAGTCGGTCGGCCAGGTACAGCGCCGTACCGTCGCCCTCGATGGTCGGGTTGAGCCCGAGAACCACTTCGGTCACCCTCCCACCCGCCGCCGTCACACCGTCCGGCCCGGCACCCTCCGGAGCGTGCCGTTCGGGATGGTCGATCCGGTCGAACAGAGCGGCCACGGTCAGATCGCCCGGCCCGACATGGTCCAGCGGGCTGATCCGCCCCATCAGCACGTGGTACAGCCCTTTGTACATGCCGGTCTGCTCCAGGGCGATCAGGTCCTTGGGCTGTTCGACCACGAGGATCCGCGAGCGGTCCCGTTTGGGGTCCGAGCAGATCGAGCAGCGGTCCGAGTCGCCGAGGTTGAAGCACGAGCGGCAGTGCCGGACCGACCGCTTGACCTCCAGCACGGCCTCGGCCAGACGCCGGGCGTCGGCCGCCTCCGACTTGAGCACGTGGAACGCCAGCCGCTCGGCGCTGCGCCGCCCGATGCCGGGCAGCTTGGCCAGCTCGTCGATCAGCACCCGCACCGGCTCGGGATAGGCCGAAGCGCCGTTCAACGGGGTCGGGTTGGTCCGAGACGGAGCCATGCCCCATTCTATGCGAAATCCGTGCCAAGCCCGCAACGCCCCCGCGCGGCCCGCCCGAGCGCCTGTATCCTTCCCCGCGTGCGCTGGCGGCCGGCCCATCTCGTGCTGATCGTGCTGGCCTGGGGGCTCGTGACCCTGCCGGGGCTGACCTCTGCGGGCGGCACCGGTCTGACGATGTCCGAGGGGCACCGGGTCGTGCCGGCGCTCGAGATGCTCGAGACCGGCGAGTGGCTGGTGCCGCACATGTTCGGACAGGCCTACCTGCGCAAGCCGCCGGGGGGGATCTGGGCGTTTGCCGCGATGATCGGGGTGACCGGGGACCATGTGCTCGGGCCACGCCTGGCCAGCGCGGGCGGGTTTCTGCTGCTGGCGCTGGGCTCGTGGTGGTTCGGGCGGCGGTGGTTCGGGGACCTCGGCGGGCTGGCGGCCGGGCTGGCCACGGTGCTGACGCCCATGTTGTGGAACCCGGCGCGGGCGGCCGAACTCGAGTCGCTCAACAACCTGTTCGCCGCACTGGCCGCGTGGACGGCCGTGGAGATCGTCACCCGGCGTGCCTGCCGGCCGAATCTGGCCATGGCGGCCCTGGCCGCGTTCGTCGCCGCGCAGATGCTGGTCAAGGGACCGGCGGGCCTGCCCGCGCTGGCCGGCGTGCTGATCGGGGCCGCGTGGGCCGCGCGATCCTGGCGGCCGTGCCTGGCCTGGCGGGCGTGGGTCGGCTTCGGGCTCGGGGTGATGGTCTTCGTGGGTGTCTGGCTGGCGATCGAGGCGCGGGTGCGGGCGTCCGGGCTGGAGCCGGTGCGGCAGCTGCCGTCGGCGTTCCTGTTCGAGCCGGGCAAGCTGCTGGACCTGGCGGCGTTCGGGCCGCTGGTGTTCCTGGGCGCGATGCCGCTGGCGCTGGCCGGGCTGTTCCCGTGGGGACCGGACGCCCGGGCGGAGGCGGACGAGGGCGGGCGGGACGAGGCCCGCCGGCTGCACCTGGCCCGCCTGCTCACGCTGGCCGCGGTGGGCGGGGCCGGGCTCATGCTGCTCGCCGGCGTCAGCAATCCGCGCTACGCGCAGCCGGTGATCGCCACGCTCGGACCGCTGGCCGGATGGGCGGTCGCCGGGATGGGTGCGGGCGGGCCGTTCCGAGACCATCGCAAGAGGATCGGGCGGTGCATGACCCTGGGCGACCCCCGGGTGCTGGGCGTGGTGCTGCTGGCGGGGGCCCTCGTGTTCGCGTTTGCGGTCCAATCGCGCAAACGGGCGTCGAGCGGGGAAGCGGCGGGGCGTCGGGCCGCGGCGGCGATCATCGGGCCGCTGCGCGAAGCCGCCGCCCGGGGGCCGGTGGTCCTGGCCGCCGACGGCGTCATCGAAGCGCGGCCGGAGATCCTGCTCGCGTTCCGCACCGAGGCCGCCCGACTCGGGGTGCCGGTCGAGGTCCGTTGGATTCCCTCGCTTGCCCAGATTACCCATCTTGAAGACAGCCGTGTCCCCGGCTCGGCGGTGGAGTTCGTGGCAGTCCGCGATGACACGGGCGGCAACGAACTCGGGGGTTTTTCGCACTGGGTTGCCCTGCATCGCGACGCGGCCCACAAGTTCGAGTTTGAATGGCGCAGGCGTCCGGCATCGGGCGGGTAAAAGCATCCGGAAAGTGCGGCGAAAGAGCCCGGAATCGGTGGGTGTTTGGTTGCATCGGTGTGGCGGTTGCGGTACGTTGACGGTCCACATCACCGGCAGCCTTGGGACTCGTTTGTGGAGAGAGGTAGGTCCCTGGGCTGCCGGTGTTTTTTTGGACGAGGCCCCCCCTTTCTTGGATCGGCTGTGCGTGCGCAGACGCAGACGCCCCACCGGAGCGGGGCGTCTGCGGGGGTGAAATCGAGGTGGCGGTTACGGGCAGCCCGTGTTGAATGCGGCGATGTAGGCGGCGACATCAAAGAAGTTGAACACGCCGAGCGGGCCGGCCAGGTCGGCCGTCTCGCGCTGGGTGCGGAAGGCATCGAGGTACGAGGCAAGGTCAAAGAAGTCGACGCGCTGGTTGCGGTCGAAGTCGGCCAGGCAGCCGGTGGCGCAGTCGCCAAAGCCGCAGACGAACTCGATGCGCGCGACGCGGGACAGCGCCGGTTCGGACGCGTTGGGATCGTCGACGATCCACTGCGCAAATCGGACACGACCGTCGAGGGCCGGGGAGAACGGGATGGGCCAGTGGGCGGTGGCGACGGGCGTCGCGTCGGACGAGGCGGCCAGCGTGGCGACGATGGTGTCGGGGCTGACCACGCCGTCGACGGGCGGGTTGCTGGAAACAACGAGCGTCGCGGTCGCGCCCGGGGCCAGGTCGGTGACGCCGATCTTGAAGTCGTCTGAACCGATCAGCGGCGGGTCACGCACGATCATCCGCGGCACGCGGCCCTGTGAATCGGGCCGCCCGGGATCGGGCAGGAGGCGTGGGTTGGGTGGGCTGGCGGGATTGAAGAACAGGTCGGGGGCATCAAAGGGAAACTCTCCGGCCGCGACGCGTGGATCGGTGAGCCCGTTGGCGAGGAAGGCCACGAGATCCTGACGCTGCTGGGGCGTGAGGTTCAGGCCGGGGATGAGCGGGTCGAGGTTGGCGGGGACGAAGTTGTTGCCGGCGTAGAAGTTGACGACCTGGGGGAGCGCGTTGAACTGGCCGTTGTGCATGTAGGTGGACTTGAGGCCGGTGTTGCGCAGACCGGGCGTCTTGAACTTGCCGCGGTCGTTCATGTCACCGGTGACTTCCATGCGGCCGCGGTCCTCGAAGATGGGGCGCAGGCCGATGTTGCGGAAGGTGTGGTCGGTGAAGAGCGGGGGCGAGTGACAGACGGCGCAGTTGTTGGCCTGGAAGACGTTCCAGCCGCGGATCTCCTGATCGGTCATGGCGTTGGGCAGGCCGTTGATGAAGTCGTCCCAGGGCGACTGGTCGGAGATGAGTGTGCGCTGGTAGGTCGCCAGGGCCATGCCGATGCGGGCGGCGGTGATCTCGGCGTCACCGAAAGCGCGCCGGAACAACTCGGGGTAGGTGCGTGCGTCCAGCACCGCGGCGGCCATGTCGGGCGGGACATCCGAGGCCAGCGCCAGCGGGCGGGCGCGGGCCAGCTTGCCGGTGATCTGCGGCCAGGCGCGGCCGTGGTGGGCCATCTCCACATCGCTGACCACCGGACCGACGGCCTGGGATTCCAGCGCGGCGTGCTCGGTGAGCACCACCTCGCCGGAGACCGGATCGACGAAGGTGGGCCCGGCCCGGCCGTCCCAGAAGATCTCGGGGTGGTACGCGGCGTTGATCACATGGTTCGCGCTGCGCCCGGTGACCTGCACGCCGAGCCCGAAGAGCGGATCGGCCTCGTAATCAGCGTCCTCGGTCTGGCTGGTCACGCCGGGAGAGGCGCGGACATCGTCGGGCGTTCCGAACAGAGCATCGAAGCCGGGGTTGACGGCCACGCGCGGATCGGCGCCGGCGGCGAAGGGCTGGTGGCAGGTCGCGCAGGAGACGGTGTTGTCGCTGCTGAGCTGCTCGTCGAAGAACAGGATCTTGCCCAGCACCCGCTTGTCCTCGGTGATGGGGTTGCCGTCCGGGACAGGTACGGGCGCGAGGCTGGAGCCGCCCCGGGTGGTGGTGCCGGTCGCCTGGAACATGAACACGCCCATGGTCGCCACGCCTGCGAGGGCGGCGACGGTCAGGGCCTGATGGCCCACAAAGCCTTGCGATTTCATCGATGGGTGCCTCCGGCCTGCATAAAGGATCTGTAGGGCGGTTATTGCAGCCCGGCGGCGTTTTTCTGAACGGTTTGCTCAAAATGGGTGCTTACGGGCATCCGGCGTTGAACGCCGCCAGATAGGCCGCGATGTCGAAGAAGTTGAGTTCGCCGAACGGTGCGGCCCAGTCGGCCGCCGGATCGGACGCGTTGTAGAGCGCCAGGTACGCGGCCAGGTCGAAGAAGTTGAGCGTGCCGAAGGGGGCGGCCAGGTCGGGGCGGCACGGGTTGGTGCGATAGGCCCGCATGTTGGACCCGGTTCCGGCGATCACCAGGGTGCCGTCGGGCCCGAAGGACGGTCCGCCGATGTTGACGTTGGGGAAGGGGACATCCCACATCGGTGTGGTGTCGGCCTGGAAGGCCATGAGCCGGCCGTTGGTGAACGCGCCGTTGGTCAGGTAGATGCGGCCCTCGCGGTCGGCGGCCAGGCGCGGGGTCAGGCCGGAGCCGTCGAAGGGGATGGGCACGGCGGACTGGTCGATGGTCTGCCCGGTGGCGGGATCGAGCCGCGTGAGCAGACGGCCCGGGGCGAGGTGATACACCGAACCGTCGGGCCCGACGGCCAGCTCGGTGGAGGTGGTCCACTGGGTGGGCACGGCCCAGCGCTGGGTCAGCGCGGTCCCGGTGTCGTCGAAGGCGTAGAGGAAATCGGTCTGCGGGTTGTTCTGCGTGCGGGGCAGGTAGACGGTGCCGTCGGGGCCGACCATCGGCGAGTTCTGCAGCGTGAAGCCGGGCATCAGCGGGGATTCGTAGCGGAAGGCGCCGGTGTTGAGATCGAAGGCCTTGATGCGGTGCCCGCCGGGAACGGTGTCGGCGATGTAGACGGTGTCGCCGCCGATGGCCCCGCCGCAGTTGCCCGACACGGAGCACAGGCGCGGCACGCGCCAGACGGTGGCGCCGGTCTGGGCGTCGATGCGGGTGATGTGGGTGAAATCGGCGACGACCGGGTCGCCGTCGGGCGCGAAGACGACACCGTCGTAGAAGCCGGCGTTGATGGTGGCGGCCGACGACCAGAGGAACGCGCCCGTCTGGGCGTCGTAGCAGCGGAGCGGACCGGTGGAGCTGGCGCCGTTGCCGGAACGCGCCGCGTACAGGCGCCCGTCCTTGACGCCGGCGATCCAGGTGGTCCAGTCGCCGGTGGCGAAGGGCAGGTCGATGCGGAAGATCTGCGCACCGGTGTCCAGATCCAGGCAGAAGATGGGCGAACGGTTGCTGGCCGGTTCGGGCGGGAAGCCCGTCTGACGAACGACATACACCCGGCGGCCCTCGATGACGGGCTGCCAGGCGATGACGGACGTCGGAGCGCCGGTCCAGATGGTCTCGGCGGCGTCGGGGCCGAGCTGGTCGGTCAGGCCGTTGCGTCCGGCGTTGCCGCCGGAGTTGGACCACTGGGCGAGGGCCGGAGCGGCCGAGGCAAGGACGAGGAATACTGCGGGGCCATATGAACGCATGGGATCTCCCTCCGGGGGATCCCAGCGTACTAGAACCACGGGGGGTCGATCAAGACCTGTGTTTCAACCCGTCGCCGCCGGCGGGCCGGACTGAGTCAGGGACATCCCGCGTTGAACGCATCGAGGAACGCCGCCAGATCGAAAAAGTTGAGCACGCCCAGTGGCGGGGCGAGGTCCGCCGCAGGGCTCGAGGCGTTGAAGAGGTCGAGATACGCCGCCAGATCGAAGAAGTTGAGCACGCCGGTCGGCGCCGCCAGATCGGCGGCGCAGGGCGGTTCGCCGATCGCGGTGATCCCGACGCGGTAGGAATCCAAGCCGGCATCGGTCATGAAGCGGCTGGTGGCGGCGATGGTCAGCCCCTGGTGGCTGGCCAGGGCCGGGGTGCACTCCTGGCCGTCCCGGTCGACGAGCAGGAACGGCGCGGAGGCCAGTTGCCCGGTTTCGGTGATGCGCACGGCGTAGACATCCGTGCGGGCGTCGAAGAACGCGGCCTGGTGGCGCTGGTCATCCCACGAAACGAGGAAGTGCGTGCCGTCCCACACGACGGTGGGGCGCAGCTGGCGGCCCGGGGCTTCGGCGATCACGAAGGGGGTGCCGAAGAAGGAGCCGTCAGGGTTCAGCAGCCGGCCTTCGATGTAGTTGTTGGCGTTGGACAGTGAGTTGTGCCGGTACACCAGCAGGTGCGTGCTTCCCGAAAAGGCGATGTCCGCGTCGCCCGACCCGCCCGAGACATCGGTGGGGTTGTACGCCGCCACCGGCAGGCCGACGCGCGGCACGCGAGCGAGGAACGCGTCACCCTGGCTCGAGTTGTGCGTCCACTGCGAATGGCCCATCACCAGCCACTCCTCATCGTTCGCCCGCACCCGCGGGTGGGCGTTCGTGTAGCCACCCGCCAAGATCACCCCGCCCGCCGGGTCCAAGAGCTCCCCGGTCGGCCCGTCAATCCGCATCCCATAGGTGTACAGGAACCGCGGATAGCTGCCATACCGCGTCCCCACCACCAGGAAGTCCTCATCCAAGGCACCCACCGCTGTCCACAGACCCGTCATCACAAAGAACGACTCGGCATCCACAAAGGTTCCGTCCGGGTTCATCCGCCGTGCCCGCACCTGCGTCGGCAGTCCACCCGAAGGCCCGGAATCAAATGACACCATGAACACGCTCCCGTTGAATGCAATCGAGCAGTCCTCGACCGTGACTCCACGGAAGACCTCAACGGGGTCGCCCACCGGGCTCCCCGAGGTGTTGAGAAACTGCACCAGCACTGCGTCGTCGTTGGCGTGCTCGCTGATATAGGCCACCGCAAAGGTCCCGTTCGGCCCGGCCGCCATCGCGGGGTTCCGCTGATTGGACGTGCCGGTCGACAGGCACCGCTCGATCCCCGGCGTGCTGTCGCCCGCGATCGGCAGGGCGAAGGCGTTGGCGTCCACGCCCAGCGCCCCGCGCGAATCCTGCCACGCGAACATCACGCCGCCGCCCGGCCTCGAATGAAGCTGGGTCGAGTACAGCCCGGTGATGGGGCCGGAGTCATCGATGGGCAGCGCCACGCCGCCGGGATCCAGCACCACGCCCGCGCTGTTGATCCGCATCGTCCGGTGGTTGCCGGGCGTGCTCCACTCCACCCACCAGTTGGTCCCGTCGTGGGCGATGGTCTGATCGCCGATGTACTGGCTGATCAGCGGGGTGCCCGCCGGGTTGGTCAGCACGCCCGCGGCCGACATCGGCGACCCCAGCAGTTCGCCGGTGACCGGCGCTTTCCAGATGACGTAATAGCTTGATCCGTTTGTCGCGATGTTCAGCCCGGGCGCCGTGAACTCCGGGCCCAGCGGCTGGCCCGCCGCGTTGAAGCGCCGCGCCTTGGTGGTGTCGTTGCCGTTCCAGTCATAGCCGGCCACCAGGTATCCGGTGTCGTCGGCCAGGATGGTCGACGGGCCGTAGGACCAGTCGATGAGCACGATCGGCGTGGGGTCGAGGATCGTGCCGTCGGATCCGATGCGCTGTCCGGAGAGGAAGGTCCCGTAGCCGTCGGTGTGGTAAATGCTCCGGGTGATCATCCAAGACCCTTCCCGTCCCGACACGTTCAGCCCGATGCCGTAGGTGCCGAAGGGGTCGTTGGGCATGGTGATGGGCTCGGCGTCGAGCGTCTGACCCGACGCCGAAACACGCACCGCCTGCAGTCGGTCCTCGTAGTAGCCGGTCGGGGA
>CAYNRF010000143.1:0-8775 GCA_964399525.1 uncultured Phycisphaeraceae bacterium
GGGGCCACATCCGCATGATGGCCGCCGCGCAGCCCTTCATCTCGGGCGCCATCTCCAAGACCATCAACCTGCCCCACGACGCCACGGTGGACGACATCAAGGAGTCGTACCGCACCAGCTGGGAGCTGGGCCTCAAGGCCAACGCGCTCTACCGCGACGGCTGCAAGCTCAGCCAGCCGCTCAATGTCAAGTCCGACACCGACATCGAGGCCGAGAACGGCGAGGACGACGCCGATGATCTGGCCCTCGCGGAGGTGGAGGACGACCTGGGGGAGCTTGTCGGCGCCGTTTCGGGCGGGAATGTCCGGGTTGTGGTGAAGAAGGAGGTGGAAATTATCCACCGCCCCATGCGCCGCCGCCTCCCTGAGACCCGCCGCTCCATCACCCACAAGTTCAACATCGCCGGCCACGAGGGCTACCTCACCGTCGGCATCTACGAGGACGGCCAGCCCGGCGAGCTGTTCATCACCATGGCCAAGGAAGGCTCGACCATCGGCGGCCTGATGGACTCGCTCGGCACCGCCACCTCCGTCGCCCTGCAGTACGGCGTGCCCCTCGAGTCGCTGGTCAAGAAGTTCACCCACCAGCGCTTCGAGCCGGCCGGCATGACCACCAACCGCGACATCCCCTTCGCCAAGTCGCTGGTGGACTACATCTTCCGCTGGCTGGGCATGGAGTTCATCCCCGGATACCGCGAGGCCAACGCCCCCAAGCGTCCGGGCGAGGAGTCGTCCGACAAGGTCGAGGTCCTGGCAGGCGAGCGCCGCATCAACACCGGCAACGCCCGCCGCATCCTCTCCGAGTCCGAGGCCGAGATGAAGCCCCGCGTCACCGCGCGGGAGCCCGTCCACGCCGGCGAGCAGACCGTCGTCGTCCAGCGCACCGCCACGGTCACCCAGTCCGCCACCCTCTCGATGGCCCTGGAGTCCGCCGGCGATGCGCCCCCCTGCGATGTCTGCGGCACCATCACCGTCCGTTCCGGCACCTGCTACAAGTGCCTGAACTGCGGCAACTCGATGGGCTGCAGCTGAACCTCGACGCTTTGACGAGCCCGGAGCGTCAGCGACGGGTTCGTGAATCAACGAGCCCCGAGCGCGAGCGACGGGCTTTCCCGATCAATGAGCCCCGAGCGTCAGCGACGGGCCTCCCCGTTCCAGATGGCAAGGCCGGCGGCCCGGTCCGAAGCACAGGGTCCACCCGGAGGAGCACGGTCAGCAAGCAAACGGAGTGTGCGCTGCGGGGGTTGGCAAGGACCAGCCGACCCCCGTCACCCTCGGACGAACGACGGGCCGGGCCGCAAGGCCAAGGGGTGCCCGAAACGACGCCCGACCAACGGATCCCCTGACCCCATACGACCGGGCCGCCGCCCCCATCTCACCGGCTCGACCTCAGCCGGTCCCACAACCCACCCAGCCGGGGTCCGCGCACCGCCTCCTTGTCGACGCGGGCCCCAGCCTCCGCCCCCGGGCATGCCCACCACGGCCCGGGGGCTTTTCGTTGGTGAGGATGGGACTTGGGACTGGCCACTTGGGACTGGGGAAAGAGGTCCGAGCAGGTGTCTTCCCAGTCCCAAGTGGCCAGTCCCAAGTGGCTACTCCCAAGTCCCTCCTCCCTACCGTCCCCCATGCCCACCGCGCCCGTCACCTGGACCACCCTGCTCGCCGGCTGGACCGAGTTCGCCCAGTCCGCCGTCGCGCTGCCCGACTCGCCCGAGAGCGACCGCTGGCGTCAGTCGGTCGCGCCGGCCATCGCCCTGCACGCCACCGCCCTGGCCCTGGCCGAGCTGACCCGCCTGGACCCCGAGGAACGCCCGCTGGCGATGGACCGCGCCGAGATGACCATCCGCGAGCAGGCCGCCGCCCTCAACACCGCGTGGCGCTCCGAGCCCATGCCCGGATCGCTGACCGAACTGATCGACGACGCCAAACTCGCCTGGGAGTGCGCCCTGCACGAGGGTCTGGAGTGGACGGTCGAGTCCGACCGCTTCATCGCCCAGCACCCCGCCGATCTGGCCGAGAAACTCCTCGACGCCGGCTTCGTCGGCGAGGTGCTCGTCCCCGCCCCCGGCGTGCCGATGTTCAAGGGAGCGGTCTGCGCCACCGCCCGCGAACGCGACGGCGGCCCGCCCGACGACGAGATCGCCGAACTGATCCGCGCCTTCCTCAAGCGGGCCGAGGGCAAGTTCTCCAGGGAACCGGTGGTGTCACTGCCCGTCCGCCAGGTCTACCGCCAGTTCGACTTCGCCAAGGGCGGCCCGGTCCGCGATCTGGTCGCGCCGGTGGTGGGGGAGTTCCCGCCCGGCCAGCCGTTGCTGGTGCCTGTCGTTTCCGGCGGCGCGGCCTGCACGGTGCCGCTGCCGCCCAAGGTTTCCGCCGGACTGGCGCCGCTGCCGGTGGAGTTCGTGGGTGAGATCCGCGCCGAGCCGCGCTAGCATCCAAGCCCGCCCGGGCACCCGGGCCGGAACCTTCCCAAACCCCATTCTTTCGGCCATTTTCACGAGGGAGCACCCATGCCGGGCAGAGCGAAGATCAGCATCATCGGAGCGGGCAATGTCGGCGCCACCTGCGCCCACTGGGCCGCCGCCAAGGAACTCGGCGACATCGTCCTGCTCGACATCCCCGACAAGGTCGGCGTCGCCCAGGGCAAGATGATCGACCTGGGCTGCTGCGCCCCCATCGAAGGCTTCGACGGCCATCTCGTCGGCACCAGCGACTACAAGGACATCGCCGGTTCGGACGTGGTCGTCATCACCGCCGGCCTGCCCCGCAAGCCCGGCATGAGCCGCGACGACCTGATCGAAACCAATGTCAAGATCGTCAAGTCCGTCTCGGAGCAGATCAAGGTCCACGCCCCCGACTCGATCGTGATCGTGGTGTCCAACCCGCTCGATGCCATGGTGTACACGGCCTGGAAGGCCACCGGCTTCCCCACCCACCGCATCATGGGCCAGGCCGGTGCGCTCGACTGCGCCCGCTACCGCGCCTTCATCGCCTGGGAGCTGGGCGTCTCGGTCGAGGACGTCCAGGCCCTGCTCCTGGGCGGTCACGGCGACGACATGGTCCCGCTGCCCCGCCTGACTTCCGTCCACGGCATCCCCGTCTCCGACCTGCTGCCCCAGGACAAAATCGCCGCCTGCGTCGAACGCGCCAAGGTCGGCGGCGGCGAGATCGTCAAGCTCATGGGCACCAGCGCCTATTACGCCCCCGCCTCCGGCACGATCCAGATGGTCGAGGCGATCGTCAAGGACAAGAAGCGCATCATCCCCAGCGCGGTGTACTGCAACGGTCAGTTCGGCGCCAAGAATCTCTTCGTCGGCGTGCCCGCCCTGCTGGGCAAGAACGGCGTCGAGAAAGTCGTCGAGTTCAAGCTCACCGCCGACGAGCAGAAGCTCTTCGACGAGTCCGCTTCCCACGTGCAGGACCTGGTCAACGCCGTCAAGAAGCTGTTCCCCGAGCTGAGCTGACCCGCTCCCGGCCGACACAACAAGCCCCGCCGATCCTGGCGGGGCTTTTTCATGGCTCCGTTTTCGGGCGCGTGTGTTCGTACAGGTCGCCGATCTTCTTCACGTACTTGCGCCGCTCTCGCTGCTCGTGCGCCACCAGGATGTTCTCGGCGTCCTCGCCCAGCGACGACATCAGCCGGTACATGTACGGCGCCGCCCCCAGCCACCGCCGCCAGCGGCTGCGGAAGTACCACACGCCCGCCGGGAACACCACGCCCCCGATGATGTAAAAAGGCAGCGTCCGGATCGTCACCGCCAGCGCCACCACCCCCAGCGACGCCGCCAGCACCACCAGCCCCGTGACGAACTGGAACCCCTCGGTGCGGACCTGCTTGCGGATCAGGCTCCGCCGGTCCGCGATCCGCATCACCCTGGCTTCCGGGTCGTCGCCGAGCAGCCAGACCGCGTCCGGATCGTTCGGGTCCACCTGTGGCATCATCACCGGCTCGGCCTTGGGGCGCAGCGCATCCCGGACCGCCTGCGGATCGGCGTCGGGCAGCAGCTCGATGCGATGTCGTTCCGATTCCTTCATGCACCCACCCGAACGCCCGCCCGGCTTCCATGTTGCTGTCGAACCTGTGTCTATCGGTACAGGGACCGCACGGACCCGCCAAGCGCCCGCCACATCCGCCAGCGCACGAGATTGTCCGCGTCCTCGCCCAGCGAGGTCATCAGCCGGTACGCGTAGGGGAACCCGTCGAGCCAGGACCGCCAGAACACCCAGAACAGCACCCCCGTCGCGGCCGAGAAGAATCCCGCCACGATCATCGCGTCGCGATGCTGCCAGCTCAGCGCCAGCCCCCCGGCGCCCAGCGACATCGTCAGCAGCACCAGCCCGGTCACGAACCGGGTCCCCGGCCCGAACCCGGGCCGCCACGGGCGACACGCCCGTGCCGCCCGCCGCATCGGGGCCGGACGTGCCGGCGATCCGGATGTCCGCAGACCGACATCCGGCCCGAACCCGGTCCGCGTATGGCGGATCGATGCTTCCGGGTCAAAGCCGCGGAGCAGCTGCTCGCTCTCTTCCAGATCTCCGAGCGACATCACCACCGTGCGATCCGGGTCGGCCAGCAGCGACTCGGCCGGGATGACGCGCACGCCCGGGGGTGTCTCGAACAGGTCGTGTGTTGTCGCTGTCGGATCCATCCCGCCGCTCCCTTGCCGCCTGTGTCCTCCCCGTCCCCCCCCCCCCCCCCCGCCGAGACCCGCCTGGTGGCGGGGGGCGGCGCCCGTCCCCGCCTCCTGACCACCCGGGCCCGACTGTGGTCTCTACGACCTACAGTCCTTTCAGTTCCGTCCCAGTCTACCGGTTCATCGGAGAGAACAAGCGATGACAATCCCCCGAATCACGGCCGCAGGCCTCTTTTTCGCGCTCCTCACCGCCCCGGCCCTGGCGCAGACCGAATCGGCCCCCCCAGCCGAACGCCCCTCCGGTCTGATCGATCTCTACCAGCCCGTCTGGTCCAGCCCCGAGATCGCCCAGATCGCCCGCCAGCTCACCGGCACCTGGCGGACCGAGGACCCCATCGAGTCCATGCAGGGCGAGGACGGCCAGTCCAAGCCCGTCTACGTCGTCATGAGCATCGCCGCGGCGCCCGTCCAGGGCATGACCGACACCTTCTACGTGGAGTCGGCCCGCACCGATTCCCCCTGGGCCCCGTACCGCCGCGCCATCTTCCAGATCTATCCCTATAAGGACGGCCACCGCCTGCGCACCCTCGAACTGGCCGTCGGCAAGGCCTCCCTGGGCATCTTCAACGGCATGACCGCCGCCGCCGAGCATTTCCCCGATCTCTCCGCCGATCAGCTGATCGCCACCATCGACCTCGATCTGTCCGTCACCGACACCGGTTTCACGGGCAAGACGCCCTATCCCTTCCCGACCCGCATCGGCGGCGCGGTGGAGATGACCAGCGAGCTGACGCTCGATGACGACGTCCTGACCGTTGCGGATCGTGGCTATGACGCCAACGGAAACATCGTCTGGGGCGCGGGCGAGAACGGCGTCTACCTCTTCGAGCGCGCCCAGGGCGTCGCCGCCATCACCCGGCGCGACGACGGCATGGTCATCCTCGACTACGGCGGAGCCTCCGGACCCATCGTCTCCAACGGCGACCAGATGAGCGTGCACTACGAGGGCTTCCTGCGCAACCTGACCCGCTTCGACACCTCCTACGACCGCGGCGCCCCCTTCACCTTCCCCTATCCCCCCGGCACCCGCGCCATCACGGGCTGGGGCATCGGCATGGACGGCCTGGCCCAGGGCGCCCGCCGCAAGCTGATCATCCCCGGCGATCTCGGCTACGGCCCCAACGGGAATCCCCGGGCCAACATCCCCGGCAACGCCACCCTCTACTTCAACATCCACCTGATCAACATCGACCGCGCCCAGCCCGCCGCGCCCGCGGAGGCCGCGCCGTCGGGCACCGAGGACTGATCGGCGCCCCGGATACCTGCTTGACCCCCGCGCGGCGTCCCTTCCCGGGACGCCGCGTCTTGTTCACCCCCGCCCCGTGACACCCATGCCCGCCCGACCGACCCCCCGTCCAGACCGGCCCGATCCGTACCGCGTGCTCGGTCTGTCCCGCGGGGCGACGCCCGAGCAGATCCGCACCGCGTACCGCCGCCTCGCCCGCGCCGTGCACCCGGACGTGTGCAAGGCCCCGGACGCCGCGGCGCGCTTCGCCGCGCTGGCCGAGGCCTACGAGCAGTTGACCGATCCGGCGCGATCGCCGTCCGGCCCGCATTCCGGCCACGCCCCGGACCCCGACGATGACGAGGCGGTCTACGACGCGTTCTTTCGCGCCGAGGCCGCCGCGCGGGCCGCGCCGCGGTCGCGCCGGCCGTCCGGCCCGCAACGGGGCCCGGATGACCCCCCGCCCCCGGCGCCGCGGCGTCGCCGCCCCCCTCCCCCGTTCGAGCCCGTGCCCGGCACCCCGCACCTGGCGCTCGATCTGCCCGTCGACCCGCACGAGGCCGCCCGCGGTCTGACCTGCACCGTGCCCACGCCCGCCGGCCCGCGGGAGATCACCATCCCCGCCGGGACGCCGGATGCGCGCGAGTTCCGGATCCCGGGCTGTGTCGCCGCACGCCCCGGCCAGCCCGGCGACCTGATCGTCCGCGTGCGGTATGCCCCCGGTTCGGGGGCCGCCGTGACGCCGCCGCCGGGGCCGCCGGGCCCGAAGCCGGGTTGACACCGTCGGCCGGAACCGCATGATTGAAAACGGACGCGTCCGCCCGACGGAGAACCCGTGCTCAAGCAGCGCCACCAGATCTTCGTCACCCTCTTCGCCGCCGCCGACGCGACGGCCATCGCCGCGGCCTGCCTTGCCGCGTTGACCTCCCGCACGCTGTTCTTTGCCGAGCCCTTCCCCGGCGGCGTCGTCGAGTGGGTCCGCTCCTCGCTGGTGTTCATCGTCGTGCCGGTCGCGGTGATGACGCTGGCCGCCTGCCGCCTGTACCGCCCGCGTCGCGACCGCGGCCTGATCGGCGAGCAGTGGATGGTCGCGCGGGCCGGGCTGATCTCGGTGGGCACCGTGGTCGTCGCGCTCTGGGCGATCGGTTCCGACCGCCTGATGCCCCCGCCCGACCTGCACGCCATCCCGATGCTGTTCGGCTGGCGGTTGACCGACCCCGCCCGGTTCCAGCTCGGCGTGCTGGCGGTCCTGATGCCCGCGTGCGTGGGCACGCACCGCCTGCTGCTGCGCCTGCTGCTCCGCCAGCTCCGCCGGCGCGGCCGCAACATGCGCCACGTGGCGGTGGTCGGCACCGGCCGGCTCGCCCAGATCACCGCCCGCACGCTGGCCCGCAACACCTGGACCGGCATCCGGGTGGCCTACTTCGTCAGCCACCAGCCCAGCACCCAGCGCACCGCCTGCATGGGCCTGCCCGTCCGCGGCGGTCTGAACGACCTGGACGCCACCCTCGACCGGTACGAGGTCGACGCCGTGTACGTCGCCATCCCGGGTTCGGCGGGCACCGCCATCCCGCCGCTGCTCCGCCGGCTGGAGCGGCACGCCGTGGATGTCCGCATCGTCCCGGACGTCCACCCGCGCTATTTGCCCCAGAACATGGCCGTGTCCGAGCTGGAGGGCATGCCCATCCTCAGCCACCGCGAGTCCCCCCTCGCCGGCTTCGGCGGCGTGGTCAAGCGGGCCATGGATCTTGTCGGCGCGAGCCTCGCCCTGCTCCTGTTTTCACCGCTGATGCTGCTCATCGCCGCCTGCGTCCGGGCGAGCGGGCCCGGGCCGGTGATCTTCCGCCAGACCCGGGTCAGCCTCGGCGGCGAGTCCTTCCAGATCTACAAGTTCCGCACCATGCGTCACGCCGAGGACGAATCGGACCCCCGCTGGACCACCCGCGACGACCCCCGCATCACCCCCATCGGCCGCTGGCTCCGCCGCACCAGCCTCGACGAGCTGCCCCAGCTGTTCAACGTCCTGCGCGGCGAGATGGCCCTGGTGGGCCCAAGGCCCGAACGCCCCGAACTGATCGACCGCTTCCGCGACGACTGGCGGGGATACATGCTCCGCCAGCACGTCAAGGCCGGCATCACCGGCTGGGCCCAGGTCAACGGGTTCCGCGGGGACACCAGCCTGCGAAAGCGTTTGCAATACGACCTGTTCTACATCCGCCACTGGTCGGTCGCCTTCGACCTGCGCATCCTGGCTCTGACCCTCGCCCGGGGATTCGTCCACCGCAACGCCATCTAGCTTTTTTCGCCGGCCCCGCGGCTCCCCCCTTGCGGGGCGTGCGGAAATCTTTACAATGACATCGCCCGCTGATGACCACGGTGTGTGCCCGCCGGCTCGGCCGGCCGCCGGCCGTGGCCCCGGAGCGAGCGGGTCTCGGGGCTCCCCAACCGGAGCCCGTGCGGTACGACGCAACACAGCCTCCGGCGGGGTCGTGGCCTGCCGGGCGGTCTGCAAAGGACGGAGGTTGCCGTGAAGAACAAGTCCAAGGGTTTCACGCTGATCGAGCTGCTGGTGGTCATCGCCATCATCGCGCTGCTGATCGGCATCCTGCTGCCGGCGATCGGCAAGGCGCGGGACACCGCCAAGAACGTCCTGAGCCAGACCCGCATGCGCGGTCTGACCACGGGCGCGTCCAACTACTCGGCCGATAACAACGACCGCATCTTCTCCTACACCTGGAAGGCGGGCACGCACAACATGCCCGACGGCAAGGTGAAGACCTCGACCAACAACCAGGAAGCGGCGTCCTGGCAGCAGACCGAGATCCTGATGCGCGTCACCGGCCGCATCGAGGGCGAG
>CAYNRF010000144.1:0-8721 GCA_964399525.1 uncultured Phycisphaeraceae bacterium
CCCCGGGCCCCCCCGGGCCGCGGCCCCGGGCGCCGGCAGGGAGAGCCGCGGATCGCGTCGGGTCGGGCGGCCGAAGGTTCCGGGGGAGAGTCCACGCTGGTGCGCGACGCGGAGGCGGCGGTGGTGATCGACGGGTCGACCATCCCGTGGTCGGCGCTGCGGGGGGCGCTGGCGGAGCTGGGCGGGGCCGTGGTGCTGGAGGAGTTGGCGCTGGACCGGGCGCTGGAGCGGGAGGCGGCGCGGCGGGGGATCACGGCCGGGGAGGCGGAGATCGCGGTGGAGGAGCGGGCGCTGCTCGACGAGCTGGAGGTCGCGGCGGGGACGAACCGGATGGAGGTGCTCGAGGGCGTGCGCCGGTCGCGGGGGCTGGGGCCGACGCGGTACGAGGCGCTGCTGCGGCGCAACGCGCTGCTGCGGGCGATGGTGCGGGATCAGGCTGCGCCGGCGCCAGCGGAGATCGAGCTGGCGCGGCAGGTGTCGTTCGGCGAGACCAAGCGCGTGCGGCTGTTCGTGGCGGGGTCGGAATCGGCGGCGAGCGCGGTACGCCAGGCGGTGGCGGCGGCGCCCGCCGAGCAGCGGTTCTGGACGATGGCGGATCGCGCGGTGGCGGGGTCGGAGCATCCGTCGGCGGTGCGCGGTGGGCTGATCGAGCGTTTCCATCCCGAGGACCCGGCCTATCCGGGGATCCTGGGCAACGCGGTGCGCGGTCTCGAACCGGGGGGGGTATCGGGCGTGCTGGCGACGGCGTCGGGGTTCGCGGTGGTGCTGGTCGAGGGCGTGAACCCCGGGCGCGAGGCGACGGCGGAGGAGATGGCACGGGTGGAGCGGCGGGTGCGCCAGCGCAAGGAGCGGCTGGCGATGGAGTCGCTGGCGCGGGAGCTGATCAACCGGTCGCGGGTGAGCCCGGTGGATCCGGATCTGGCGCGGGCGTGGCAGGGGCGGCGGTGAGGGGTTGGGGATCAGGGTTCATGCTGTCGCGCGTGACTCTGGGATGTGCGTTCTTCGATCTTCGGCCCAATTTTCGGGTTGCTGGCGATCACGATCGTGTGCGTCGCTCGGCCGCTCCTTTGCAGTCGCGGCTTGTCGTCAACGGGGTTTGTTGCATCGCGGATTGGTGTCAGCGGCCGGCGCTGAAGTCCTGGATGAAGCGGGCGACGTCGAGGAAGTCCAGCCCCCCCGAGGCGTCGTAGTCGGCGTCGGGATCGGCGGCGAGGTAGGCGTTCAGGAAGATGGTGATGTCGAGGAAGGTGTGGGCGCAGTCGCGGTTGAGGTCGGCGCGGAAGGGGTAGGCATCGGCGACGAACTCGCCGAGGAGCAGGGTGGCGGGGAGGGTTTCCTCGGCGTTGGGGCGGATCTGGTCGGCGGGGGGATCGAAGCTGCTGCCGTAGAGCTCGTAGGAGAAGCTCCAGACGCCGCGATCGCCGTAGAAGTAATCGACCGTGCCGCCACGGACGGGGTAGATGGTGGTGTAGACCGGGCCGACGCGGTAACTGCGCCCGCGGTACGCGAGGATGCGGGCGCGCATCTCCTGGGCGAGGGCGTCGAACGTGGCGTGGTCCGCGGAGAGCTCGGGCGTCCAGCCGAAGGGGAAGAGCACCATCTCGGAGAACGAGTGGATGTCGTTGTGGGCGCGGAGCTGCGGGGTCGCCAGCGCGAGATCGCGCATGGCGGCGGACTCGGGCTCGGAGAAGGCGGACGGGCCGCGGTAGGTCTCGCTGCCGGGGTAGTTGGACGAGCCGCGCCCGGGGCCCCACATGAAGGAGAAGTTGCGGTTGAGATCGACGCCGATCTTGGCGTAGACGGGATCGGCGGGGCGTCGGTTCTTGCGCCAGAAGCGGTAGGTGTCCCAGGTGTGCTGATAGCCGTCGGGGTTCAGGACGGGCACGAAGATCCATTCGACACGGTCGACCAGATCGGTGAGGTAGGCGTCGTCGCCGTACCCGTTGATCAGGGATTCGGCGACCCACATGTTGACCATCACGGTGATCCACTCGCGGGCGTGGATGAGCGAGTTGAGCAGCACCGCGGGGCGGCAGGGGTCGCCTTCGGCGCGGGGGCCGGTGATGCGCATGGCCAGAATCGGGCGGTCCTCCCACGAGCGGCCGATCTCGAAGATCTCGACGAGGTCGGGGCGGCGGGCCTGGAGTTCGAGCATCTTGTCGAGGACGGCGTGCGGGGGCTTGTAGTCGGCCCACCAGTCGGCGTCACCGCGGGCCAGGGTGGCCAGGGCGCGGTCGCGCGTGGCCTGGGACGCGGCGTAGGCGTCGGGGTGGACGACCACCGGCGCGAGGCCGGCTGCTTCGAGCACGGGCAGGGCATCGAGGGGGGCGAGGGCTTGCTGTCGGCCGGGACGGATCTCGCAGGCGAGCGATTCGCCGCCGACGGCAGCCAGGCGGGCGAGGTCGGCGGCGGAGCGGATGTCGAGTTCGACGATGGCGGGCGGGGTTTGGGGCGGTGCGGCCGGGGCCGTCTGCGTTGGACCGACGGACGCGGCGAGAGCGATCAGGAAGGTGGTGATCATGCCCGTACTCCGGAGTGGCTTTGCTCGGGAGTCTACGGGCGGGGCTCGGCGGGGTTTGCGGCGTCCGGCGTCAAGATCGGGCTGTGCCCGATCGGAGGGCAGGATCCCCCCCCGCCCCACCCCGCCCCCGCCACTCCGGGGAGCGGGATCAGCGGGCGATCTCGATGGCGCGGGTCTCGCGGAGGACGGTGACGCGGATCTCCCCGGGGAAGGTCATCTCGTCGGAGACCTTGCGGGCGATGTCGTGGGCGATGAGGTAGGCCTCGTCGTCGGAGACGCGGTCGGCGTCGATCATGACGCGGACCTCGCGGCCGGCCTGGACGGCGTAAGCCTCGGTGACGCCGGGCTGGGAGAGGGCGATGTCCTGGAGGTCGTTGAGGCGCTGAACGTAGCGCTCCATCGACTCGCGGCGGGCGCCGGGGCGGGCGGCGGAGACGGCGTCGGCGGCCATGATGATGGGCGTGTACCAGGTGGTGGCGGGCATGTCGGCGTGGTGGGCGCCGATGGCGTTGAGGACCTCTTCGTCCTTCTCGCCGTACTGGCGGGCGAAGTCCATGCCGATCTTGGGGTGGCCGCCCTCCATCTCGTGGTCCATGGCCTTGCCGATGTCGTGGAGGAAGCCGGCGCGGCGGGCCATCTTGCCGTCGAGCCCGAGCTGGTCGGCGATGATCTGGGAAAGGTAGGCGACCTCGATGGAGTGCTTGAGGACATTCTGGCCGTAGCTGGTGCGGTAGGACAGGCGGCCCATGGCCTCGATGATCTTGGGGTGCAGGCCCTTGAGGCCCAGCTCGACGGCGGCCTCCTTGCCGGTCTTGATGATCTTCTCCTCGATCTCGCTCTTGACCTTCTCGACGACTTCCTCGATGCGGGTGGGGTGCATGCGTCCGTCGGCGATGAGGCGTTCGATGGACTCGACGGCGATGGCCTGGCGGACCTTGTCGAAGCAGGAGACGACGATGACGCCGGGGGTGTCGTCGACGATGATGTCGGCCCCGGTGGCCTTCTCGATGGCGCGGATGTTGCGGCCCTCGCGGCCGATGATGCGGCCCTTCATGTCGTCGGAGGGGATGGCGACGGTCCGGACGGTCGACTCGCTGGTCAGCTCGTTGGAATAGCGCTGGACGGCGTTGATGAGGATCTCGGTGGCCTGCTTGCGGGCGTTCTCCTCGGCGTCCTCGACGATCTGGCGGGTGACCCTGCCCATCTCGACGCGGGCCTTCTCGGCGACCCGCTCGAGCAGCAGTTCCTTGGCCTGGGCGCGGTCGAGCTGGGCGACGCGCTGGAGCTCCTGCTCCTGCCGGTCGCGGAGCTGGGCGATCTGCTGCTCGGTGGCGGCCAGCTGCTCGGCCCGCTTGTCCAGTTTGGCCGCCTGGTCGGAGAGGGAACGCTCCTTGAGGGTGAGGGTCTCTTCCTTGCGGTCGAAGAGGTCCTCGCGCTTGGTCAGGCGACGCTCGGTCTCACGGAGTTCGGCGCGGGCGGCCTCGAGCTCCTTGTCGACCGCTTCCTTGCGCTCGATGGCCTTGCGTTCGGCGTCGAGCCGGACCTTCTCGGCGGCGTTGCGGGCGTCGTCCTCGGCGCGGCGGACGATGTCGGCGGCCTGGGCGGAGGCGTTGGCCAGCTTCTGCCCGGCGAGCGTGCGGAAGAGAAAGAACCCGACGATGCCGCCCACGAGCAGGGCGACGCCGGCGACAGCGATCAGCACGCCCGTGCCGCCCGAACCGGGGGTCTGGGCGAGGCTTGCGCTGTAACCTGTTGCAGAAAAGACAGTTCCATGGACCACGCGGTGGTCTCCGTTGGGCCGGAGGGCGTTGGGGACCGCCCGGAGGCCTTGTTGGACCATCCGCCGGGAAACGCGTGGGTGCCGGGGTCGTCGGGGTGAGGGAGGGGGGCGGGGGCTGGCCTTGCGGGGGCCCGTTTGCTCTTCCCGTTTGCTCTTCTTGGCGAACCGTTCTGAAACCAGAGAGGAAGTAAGACCGATAGGAGAAAAACCACGACGACGGACCGGCACCCGCCGATCCTGGCGGACGGGAGAAGTTTGGATGCTCACGCCGGCCCGGCCCCGCCGGGACGACGACAATGGGCTATCTTAGCATGGACCGAACACGGGTGTTCCGAGGATCACCCGAAACCGAAGAGGACCCCCGACGATGCGCACACGGACTTGGATCCCGATCATGGCCCTGACACTCGCCGGCACCCTGGCGGCGACGGCGGGGTGCGGGCAGCGGATGGGCGGACTGCGGGCCCGGATCGAGGCGAACAAACTGGCCCGGTCGGTGCCCGTGCAGGGCGAACCGGTGACGGTGGGCCGGATCACGGCGGTGGACATCGAGAACCCATGGGGCGACGTGACGGTCGACGCGCGGCCGCGCAACGAGGAGTCGTTCATCGCGTTCAAGGTCCGCGACGAGAAGCGGCTCCGCTGGCGCGCCGCACGACAGGGGTACGAGTTCGACCCGACCGGCGACTACTTCACCGCCGAGCACGTGACCAACGGTGAGGTCGGCACGATCGTGGTGCGTCCGACGGACCTGACCGTCGAGGGCTTCCGACCCCCGATCGACGTGATCGTGTACGTGCCGCGCGCCGACGGCGTGCGCGTGCGCAACGCCGGCGGGAACATCAAGATCATCGGCGCCACCGGCGTGATCGACGCGGAGTCGGGCACCGGCGAGATGGCCGGCGGCGACATCGAGATCCGGTCCGACGGTCCGATCCACGACCCGATCACGGCGTGGAGCAGCCACGGCGACGTGCGCATGGTGCTCAGCAAGGACTCTTCTGGCACGATCGAGCTTTTCGCGCCGCGCGGGCGGACGACCTTCGACGGCCGGTACGGCATCACCGAGCACTCGCGTCCGGCCCGGGGCTACTGGAGCGGGATCTGGAACGACGGCCTGAACGCGATCACGCTCCGGGCCGACGACGGGGATTCGGTGATCATGGTGGTGGACAACCCCACCATGTACACGCTCAAGAACTGGTGATCCCCTCCGCGCAACGGCCTGATGAACGCCCGGCGATCCGCCGGGCGTTTTCGCAGGCGCGGGTGATTCGGCGGTTCGCGGCGGGGAAGGGCCGGGGGGGAGGGGGCCAGGGGCGGATCAGGCGGCCCGGCGGGCGGGGATGGCCCCGACGTAGCGGGCGATCTGGCCGACGATGAAATCCCGGTGCTCGTGGTTGAACGAGAAGTCAAAGGCCAGGCCGGCGTAGGTGTTCTGCTGGGAATCGATGTGGGTGTGGACGACGCGGGCGGTCAGCAGCAACGGGGCCGGGACGGTGGGGCGCAGGTCGATGCGCAGGAAATAGGCGTGGACGGAGTCCATCGTCGCGTGGTCCTGACGCGGCACGATCAGGCCGACGCCCCCACCGCCGATGTTGGAAAGCCGCGCCTCGAACTTGGGTCCGACCTCCGGGAGCGCCGCGGGGTCGTCGCTGGCGCCGGCCACCGCAGCGCCGCCGCGGGTGAGCAGGTCGGTGACCTGCACCCGGTTGGCGACCTCGACGGCGGTGGCCGATCGGGGATCCAGCAACGGCCAGCACTCGACCCTCGGGAGCGAGAGCTCGAGCGTGGAAGTCCGTTCGCAGCTGCGCCGGACGACCCGCTCGACTGAGTCGGGGGCCTGGATCCGCAGCGCTTTGCGGGGGCCGCTGCGCGTGGGGACCGTCTCGACCGCGGTGACGCGGGAGCGGAACATCCAGCGGTTCTGCCCGACGGCCATGATGCCCACGAGCGGGGTGCCGGCGGGGACCGGGAAGGACTGGCCCATCGAGCCGGGGTGCTCGACGATGATGGACTGACCCTCGACCCGGTAGACGTGGACGCGCCACACGAGGTCCTTGCGGTCGGGCGACGCGCCCTGATCGATCGCGAACTCGAGGCCGCCGCCGCGCTCGCAGATCTGGTGCAGGCATTCGCGCCAACGCTCGGTGCGGGATCGGTTCGCGGGCATGTCGGGTCTCCGAGAGACGAAAGTGTCCTTCGCAGGCGTCATCGGACCCGGCGGGGCGTGGCTTCACCGGTCATCGGACGCGGGCGTCGGTTGCGACTTTTCGGACTGGCGGAGAGCGCGGATGAGACGGCGGATGTCGGTTTCGGAGATCGGGGCCTGCGGGGCATACCGGACGCGGTAGAGCAGGTCGCAGGACTCCTGGAGCGCCAGGGCGAGGGGGCGGGGCAGGTCGGCGGCGGACCCGGCCAGGTGGGCCCGCAGGGGACGGCCCGCGGGCTTTTCGCATCCCGCGCGCGTGAGCGCGCGGAGCGTCTGGCGGTGCAGGCGCTCGGGGCCGTCGGAAGGCGCCGCCGTGATCCGGGCCAGGACGCCGCGGAGGCGATCGACGATGACGGCGACGAGCCGGGACACCAGATCGCGGCGGTGGACCACGACCAGGCCGATCATGGCCGAACAGATGAACACGGCCACCGCGGTGGTGGCGGCGCGGAGGAGCAGGGCGGGGCCGTCGTAACGGAGGCGTTCGATCATGCGGCCGCCGAAGCGGCGCAGCCCGAAGTCGGTGGCCAGATCGCCCAGCAGTGCCTTCTGGGTGTCGGTGTTGAATCCCACGACGCCGGTGACCCAGGCGAACTCCACGGTTTCGTAGAGCTTGCGCGCCGACCGCCAGAGACTGGGCGGGGGCTGGTGGATCTGGTTCAGGTCCAGCGGCGGCGTGCCGTCGAAGGTCATCCAGTAGCCCGGGGCGATCTCGGCCTCGACCCAGCCGTGGGCGTTGGACTCCCGGACCAGGTACTGCCCGGTGACCTCGTTGAACTCGGAGGCGACGTAGCCGGTGATGACGCGGGCGTTGATGCCGACCGCGCGGGCCATGAGGGCCAGCGCGGAGGCGTAGTACTCGCAGTGCCCCTCGCGGCGGTCGTACAGGAACCACTCGGTCGGCTCGCGTCCCGGGGGGACCGGCTCGTCCATGAGGGTGTAGGTGAAGGCGGACTGCAGGTGGTTCTCGAGCACGCGGACGGCGCGGATGTCGTCCTCGAGGGGACGCCGGGCGGGGTCGGCGGGGATGTCGGCGGCCTCGAGCACTCCGGCGGCGTAGGCACGCACGCCGGGGGGCACCTCGCCCGCATCGAAGCGGGTGCGGTCCGCCGAGCCGGCGGGCGGATACTCGACCTCCATGAAGCGCGGGTCGAGCGCGCGGACGGTGTACTCCAGACGCCCGGAGCTGCCCTCGCGCAGCACCATGCCGGTCGAGGCGTCGTGGGCGAGGAACTGGCCCGACCCGGTCGGGCGGAGCTCGAGCGGCTGCCAGAGGGTGAACAGGGGCGTCGTGCCCGGCGCCACGCTGCGCAGGGTCACGCGTGCTTCGGTCTCCCAGATGTCGCGGCGGGGCGAGAGCCAGGGTCGGATGGTGGTGCCCTCGGGGATGTACTGGGCGCGGACGAGCGACCGAGCGCCGGGACCGCGGTCACGACGCCACCGTCCGTCCTCGTACGTCTCGAGCACCGCGCCGCGCAGGTAGATCGGGGCCGAGTCGGCACGGCCGCGGTTGCGCTCGTTGCGGTCGAGCACCGTGACGTCCATGACGGGGGTCTGGGACTGCGAGATGAGCCCGGGCCCGCCGAGCTGGACCTCGTCGGTAAAGCCGGTGGTCTGTCCGACGGGCAGCGCGCCCCAGTTCCCGAACGAATCGGCGCCGAGATTGCGCGGCAGGAACAGGAAGGCGATGGTGGCGCCCAGCAGGATGGCAAATCCCGCGGCGAACTGGACAGAACGCAGGTCGCGCCGGTACGCGGGGCTGACCGCCATCGCGGCCCGCCCGCCGCGCTCCGCCGCGGCGTGGATCTGGTGGCGGAGGATGGCGCGGAAGAGCAGGACCGCCCCGACGAGCAGCATCAGCCCGGTGAGCATGGAGTTGCTGGTGAGCACGGCGGCGATGTAGAGGCCGGTGATGAGCACGAGCGCCTGGCCCCAGTCACGCGCCCGCCGGAGATCGAACAGCTTGACGATCAGCAGCAGGCCGATGAAGTACGCGAAGGCGTTGACGGTGAAGCCCAGGCGGAGCATCTGCAGGATGCCGGTGCCCAGCACCCCGATCAGACCGGCGTTGATGGCGCGGGTGGGCGCCGGGCGGGCGGGCAGCACGGCGAGCCACCATGCGGCGGCGAGCCCGCAGACCATGATGGCGAAGAACTCCGGCGAGGCGTCCGCGAAGGTGTACGCGAGCACGGCGCCCAGCGCCGCCGC